>NC_010571.1:0-341666 GCF_000019965.1 Opitutus terrae PB90-1 | reverse complement strand
GCGAAATTCGATGCCTTCGACGGTGCGCCAGGGTGCGGTGTCGCGCTTGAGCATCTGGATGCCGTGAAAGCCCGCATCGGCGAATGCCTGCAGAAACTCCTCCTCGGTGAGTGCGCCGCTGATGCAGCCGCTCCACAGTTCCGGATTCTGCTGCAAGGCGTCCGGCACCGGCTCGTCGGCCACGATATCGGAGATGACGGCGCGGCCGCCTCGCCGCAGCACGCGGGAAATCTGTTCGAAGAGCGTGCGCTTCGCGCGTGGTTCGACCAGGTTGAGCACACAATTGGAGACAACGACATCGATCGTGCCGTCCGCGACGAGTGGCGCGCGAACGCGCAGTTCGTCGGCCAGGTCTTGCGCGGCGAGAAACGAGGTGGCGTCGGAAATGGGGCGCCGCGCCAACTCGCGATCGAGTTGCTCCAGATCGAGCGCGAGGTCCTGAATGCGACCCTTGCGAAACTCGACGTTGGCGTAGCCGAGGCGTTCGGCGACGACCGGCGCGTTGCGCCGGGCGACCTCGAGCATCTCATCGGTCATGTCGACGCCGATCACGCGGCCCTGCGGGCCGACGACCTGCGCGGCGATGAAGCAGATCTTTCCCGTGCCGCTGCCGAGATCCAGGACTGTCTCGCCGGGTTTGACGTAACGTGACGGGTCGCCGCAGCCGTAGTCTTTTTCGATGACCTCGGCGGGAATGATCTCGAGGTAGCGACGGTCGTAATCGACGGGGCAGCAGAGTGCGGCCTCGGGAGCTTTCGCGGCGGCGGCGTAGCGTTGCTTGACGGCGTGTTCGGTGGGCATGGTGGGCTAAAGCAGTTTCTGCAGGTCCGCCGAGGGCATCGCGCTGGCGGCAAGATAGATCTTCCCCTCGTGCCGCCACGCGGCACTCGTCACCTTGCCGTCGGCGAACAGCGCGGGCGTGGGGCCGAGCGGCAGGCGAGGGAGGTCCGCGGCGTTGACGACAAAAACGTCGACGTGACCGCCGGAGAATTGGAAGCAAAGCATCGTCACGCGGCTCTGCCGCCACTCGACGACCTTGCACGCCGAGATCCCTCGTTCGGCCAGGCGGGGAGGAAGCACGAAATCGGGATCCCCGCGATGCGCGACCAGCCAGTGCTGATAGCCCTGGGCGTCGAGCCCCTCCACGTCGGCGTGGTTACGCCGTTCGAGCGAGGCCGCCACCATCGCGCTGCGAAATTCCGCGAGACGGGCGGCGTGGACGCGGCGCGACAGAAGCGTGCCCGCGGCGACGAACAGGAGCGCAGCACACGCCGCGACGGCGAGCCACACCGGCCGGCGCCAGCGGGGCTGGCACGCGCCGGTGGCACGCGCGAGCAGGAGCTGGGTCTTCAGTTGCGGTGGAATCGGGCGGGCACGAACCTTCGCGGCCAGGATGCGATCGATCGCCTGCTGCTCCGCGAACCAGTGGCCAAGTCCCGGGTCCCGTCGCGCGAGCGTGAGCGCCTCTTGAAACTGCGGATCCTGTGCATCCTCGCTGTTGGGACGATAGGCTCCGAGGATGAATTGAGCTTCCTCTCGGTTCATGGCGTTTAGTTTCTGAGCCGCTGCAGGGCGGGCAGCGGAATCACGTTGGAGGTGGCGGGCTGCAAGGCGCGCGCGGTGACGAGCGCGCGGAGGAGGGCTTTGCCGCGCGAGAGGCGCGACATGACCGTGCCGATCGGCACGTCGAGCAGCTCCGCGATCTCGCGATAGGAGAGGCTTTGCAGGTAGAAGAGCACCAGCGGCGTGCGGTGGTGTTCGTCGATTTCGTTCAGCGCTTCGATGACGATGTCGCCATCGATCTTGTCGACGAGATCGGGCGTCAGTGCGGGCAGTTCCCGCTCCACCGTGGAAAGCTCCGCGTGGGGAAAATACTTCTCGTGGCGTTTCCGGCCGAGGAACGTCCGGTAGAGGGTGGTGAAGAGCCAGGACTTCACTTTCGTGCGATCGCGCAGCTGGCCGCCCTTCGTGAGCAGCCGGCAGTAGGATTCCTGGGTCAGGTCGCAGGCATCGTCGGGATTGCGCGCGAGGCTGAACGCGAACCGGTAAAGATCCTCGTGATACAGCGCCACGGCTTGTTCGTAGTCCACATCGTCCACGCGGATATGAATGTCGAGCGGCCGCTTTATTCCGCGGCCGCTCCCGTCGGCGGTTCGCGCGGTTTGCGCGGGTGATGGAATAAGCCGCGCCGTCGGTCGTCACATCGACGCATTCCCAACCTAAACCAAACGAACTCGTCATGAGAAAATCCTCCGTGTGTCTCACTCTCCTCGCCGCGCTCTTCGGGGCGACGGCCGCCGTGCCCGCTTTCGCGTCGGGCAGCTACGCCGGCCGCCCGCCATCCCCGCCGGCGAAATCCACCAGCGGCATGAAACTGGATCGTGCGAAATACGGCCTCGGCCAGAAGGTCTACGAAGGCGCAGCCATGACGCCCGGCGGCGGTGAGGCCGACGCGCAGCGGCCACGATTGCAGGCTGCGCAAAGGAAACTGCCCGCCGAGGCCATGCGGGAAAAGGACCTGCCGGCCCTCGCCGGCAAGCTGAGCGACGCGCAGCTCGAGGCGCTCGAGTATTTCGTCGAGCAGCGCTTCCCGATGAAGAAGTGATCCGCTGCACACGTCCAAAAACCTCCACTCCCTTCATGAACATTTCCTCGCTCCTCAAACTCACGCTCGCCTCGGTCGCTGGCCTGGCGGCCGCCCACACCGGCTCCGCCCAAAATATCTGGCTCGCCGAGCCCGGCGAGCTGGTCGTCACGCCGAACTACACCTTCCAGTCCTACGACACCTTCTACGCCGGGACGGCGCGGATGTCGCTTCCGGACGACATCACGCAGCGCACGAGTTCCCTGCGCTTCGACTATGGGCTCGCGCCCGGCTTCGCGCTCGACGCCAGCGTCGGTTACACCGAGGTGAAATTCTCGCCGCCGGGCGCGAATTTCAAACGCAGCGGCCGCGACGACTCGCAACTGGGGCTGACTTACGCAATCCTTCAGGAAACCGCGGAGCGGCCGGCGCTGACCTTGCGCGTCGGTGCGATCTTTGCGGGCAACTACGACGTGCCAACGACGCTGCCGCCGATCAATCCCGGCGACGGCGCGAGTGGCTTCGAAACGTCGCTCGCGGCCGGCAAATCGTTCGGCGACGGTTTCGCCGCCTACGGCGAGCTGGGGTATCGGAATCGCAACCACGGCGTGCCCGACGACCTCTTCGGCACCGCGGGCCTGGCGAAGCAATTCGGTGCGTTCGGCGTCAACATCGGCTATCGGCGGACGCAGGGCCTGAGCGGTGGCGACATCGGCGGACCGGGTTTCGGCACGAGCTTCGGCTTCCCCGGGGTGAAGGAGATCACGCAGTTCGTCGAAGGCGGGCTGGCGTTTACCGACGGCGGCGGACGCAGCTATCGGTTCCTCGTGGCCGAAAGAATGGGCACGGTGCGAAACACCGGTGATGCGACCATCTACAATTTCAGCATCAGCCTGCCTTTCAAATTCTGATCACCAGGCTTGGCGAGACGCGGACCCGTCCGGGAGTGTTCCCGGGCGGGTTTTTTGTTTCCGCGCGTCCCAGCACGCGGCGCAGCCTATGAGACCGAACTCGAGCGGCCGCAGCCAGGCGGGGTGCTCGAAACTTCCGAGAGAGCCGTCGCCGAGGTTCAAGCCGGTGACATACGCCAGGCTCACGGCCGCCAGCGCAGCGAGGCCGATGCTGGATGGACGTGCGGCGACGAACGGCCAGAGCCACAGGAAATACCAGGGATTCGCCGTCGCGGAGAGCAGCAGAAAGGCACCATAAATCCATTCGCCCGGCGGCAGCCCGCGGACCATAGCGCGCGATCGATCCGATGAGGTGGCCCACCGCCGCAGCAGCGCGAGCCAGACCACACCGAAGGCGAGTCCGCACAGCGCCCGGGCCATGTCGAGCGGCAGCACTGCCTTGGCGATGGCGAAGAGGCTCGAATTGAATTCCCACTCGCCGGCCATCGCACGCAGTCCGGCGAGATCGGCCGCGCTTCCGCGCAACCAGAAGGGCGCGTAAAGCAGGACGATCGTCCCCAGCGCAGCCGCCCACGCCCGACGGCCCAGCCGCCACAACACGAACGGGATGATGAGCAGCGCGAAGACCTTGGTGGCGACGGCGAGTCCGGCCGCCAAACCGGCGGCCACCGAGAGCGATTTCCGGGACCATCGCCACGACAGCACGAGCAGCATGATCGCGAGCGCGTCCGGGTGGGCGTTGAACCCCGTCTCGAAAATCGCCAGCGGGCACCATGCCAGCAGCAGCCGGCCGCGCGCGCCCAAGCCGGCCCAGAGCACCACGATCGTCGTCGCCTCGGCCGCGAGCAGAATCAGTTTCCACGGCCAGAGCTGCGCGGGCGCGATTCCGTGGCTCAGCCGAAAGGCCCATTGCAGCAGCGGCCCATAGATCGTTGGCACGTCCGGATGGTTGATCCGGTCGAGCACGCCGCGAAATTTCGGAGGAATCGTGTCGTCGGAAAAGTGCGCTTGCGGTGGTTTGGCATAAGGATCGCCGGTGACCGCGAACCGATAGCCGTCCCAAAGGAAACGGTGGTAGTCGTCCTCCATCACCGGAAGCGCGAAGAAAGCGGCTGACCGGAAGAGTAGGGCGAACAACAGAATCTCGCGGGAATGGCGCAGCGTGACTCGCCTCCACGCCCAGCCGAGCGCCAGCCACGCGATCGCGACCGCAGCGAGCATCGCCGCCAGCAGCGCCGTGTGGGAGGTGTGCGAGCGGCACGCAAGAAAACCCCAGGCCACCGCGGTGACGATGCCAGCGAGCCGGACTCCGTCCGAGGGCGAGGATTTGTGATCGTCGATCGAACGTCCCAGTTGCGCAGGCATTGGGATGAGACGTTCGCCGCACTGGATTATTCCGCTGCGGCGCGCCGAGCGCGAACGCGCGAGCGTGGTGGCGGCGGGCACACCGCGAAGGGAACGAAACCGAATATATTCGAGTTGCGGGTGCGTCAGCGCAGACGCGACGCGGGGGAGATGAAGTGAAAACGGCGAGCCGATGAGCCGGCTCGCCGCCACGCGCATTCGCTTACTCGTCGGGACTCATGGCAAGCTTCGGCCAGTTGGCGTCGGCCTGTCGGAGGTTCGCCGCTTTGTCCTCGGCGAACTTCTTTTTGACGTCTTGGCTGAATTGCAGAATCAGGCGGCCGTCGACGATCTCCCACGTGTCGATATCGACCGGAACGAATTTACGCTTGGAGACGCCGAAGGCACAGAAGCCGCCGAAGGCGGGCAGGTATTTCTCCGGGTTGGATTTGAATTGGTTTTGGTGGGCCTCCGAGGCGAACAGGTAGGTGTAGCCATCGTAGGTTTCGGAGAGGGCGAAGTTACCCTTGACCGCCTTCGCGTCGGTGAAGAACCCGACCGGGTCGTAACCCTGAAGCGCGATGTGGGAATGGCTGGTGGCGTTCACCGGCCCGCGGGCGAAAGCGAGCGCGGCGGTCAAGAGGAGCGGAGCAAGGAAACGTGAGATGAATTTCATGGTTGGTGGGATGGGTTGGTGGTTATAGCGAACTGAAGCGGTGGCGGCAGCGGTTCTTCAAAAGACGAGCGTGTGCCAGCCGTCGGTGAGGTAGCGATGCAGGTTCAAGATGCCCGGGGTGCCTGGGAGGGCTTTGTCCTTCAGCAACGGCAGGCCGGCGGCTTCCACGCTTTGCGTTGCGCCGAATACTGCGGCGCAGCCGCATGAGGCACCGTGCACGGCCTCGCGCACCGCATGGTAGAGTGCGTGTGCCGGATGCTGCGGCTGGGCGAGTTCCCCCGGCCAGCGCGTGCCCGCGCCGTTGAAGACGATCGCGACGTGGTCGCCGGCCTTCAATGCCTCGTCGGCGACGGCGAGACCGTTGAACAAACGCCCCAAGGCTTCCTCTCCGGCCCTGGGATCGGACATGATGACGATGGCGGTTTTCATTTCTGATTCAGCTTCGATTTTGAGCGGCGTGGTGCCGTGGTAGTCAGATTCCCAACGACGCAGAAAATTCCATGGCGGACCGTTTTCGTAACGCCAAAGGTCGACGGCGAAGCTCACGGCCGCACTCGCGCTCCAACGTGAAGCGTGCGCGCCAAACATCGTGCGCGTTGGGCGCATGAATGAGAAAGGCCGTGGCGTTCCCGCCACGGCCCTAAGAAACGGCACTCATCCGCCGAAAGCGGAATTAGTCCCCTGACGCGAAATCGGTCCGGTCGACGCCTCTACCGATACTCTTCGCCGGTGAGGGCGTTGATGATCTTGAAATTCTCGAGATGATAGTTCGGGTCGGCGCGGAAGGCCAACTTCACGCCGAAGAGTTTCTCCATCCGCACCAGCAGCTCGGCGTCCTCGCTGCGCAGGCGCTCAAGGATGCTCGGGTGCACCAAGACGCGGAGCGAATACTCCCGGCCGTCGTTGCGCAATTGCAGCCGCCGCACCACCGAACTCAGCTTGCGCTGGAGCTCGACCGACATCGTCGTCGCCGACTTCACGATGCCGCGGCCACGGCAATACGGGCAGTCGGTGTAGAGATTGCTCGAAAGCGATTCCTGCTGGCGCTGGCGCGTCATCTGCAGGATGCCCAGCGTCGAGATCGGCAGGATGTGGTTCTTCGCTTTGTCCGAGGACATCTCCTGGACCATCTTCTCGTAGACGGCGTTGCGGTGGCGCCGCTCCTTCATGTCGATGAAGTCGATGATCACCAGCCCGCCGAGGTTGCGCAGCCGGATCTGGCGCGCGATCTCGGTCGCGGCCTCGAGGTTGACGGCGTAGATGACGTTCTTCTCGTCGCCCCCGCGGCTCTTGTGCGAACCGGTGTTCACGTCGATCGAGATGAGCGCCTCGGTTTCGTCGATGACGATTTCGCCGCCGGACGGCAGCGGAACCTTGCGCTGGCCGGTCTGCTCGATCTGCCGCTCGATGTTGAACCGCTCGAAGATCGGGATGCTGTCCTTGTAGAACGCGATCTTGTTGGCGGAGCGTTTCGAGATCATCGCCACCAGCTGCTGCGTGCGCTCGAAATCCTCGCGGTTGTCGATCAGCACGCGGTCGACCTCCTCGGTCAGGAAATCACGCACGGTGCGCTCGACGAGATCCGGCTCCTGGTAGAGGCAGGCCGGGGCGCGCTCGTTCTGCATCTTGTTCGTGATGTCCTGCCAGGTCTTCAGCAGGATGTGCAGATCGCGAACGAAATAGCGGGCCTTCTTGCCCTCGCCGGCGGTGCGGACGATCACGCCCATGCCCTCGGGAATCGTGAGCTCGTTGATCAGCTGCTTCAGCCGCTTGCGCTCGGCGGGATCCTCGATCTTCCGGGAGATGCCGCAGCCATCGGAGAACGGCGTGAGGATCAGGTAGCGGCCGGGGATGGAAAGGTTCGTCGTGGTGCGCGGGCCCTTGGTGCCGATCGGGCCCTTCGTGACCTGGATCACGATATCCGTGCCCGGCGGATACATCTGCGGGATGTCCTTCACGGTCGGGTCAACCGGCCGCGGCGGGGCATTCTTCTTCTTGTTGACGCGGACGACCTCGACGGACGAGTCGGCGGCGGCGGGGAGCATGTCCCAGTAATGCAGAAACGCGTTCTTGGTGTAGCCGATGTCGACGAATGCCGCCTTGAGGCCGGCGTCGAGATTCTTGATGCGGCCCTTGTAGATGCCGCCGACCATCCGGTTGTCCGACTCGCGCTCGATCTCGAATTTTTCCAGCCGGCCGTCGACGAGCAGCGCGACGCGTTTTTCCAGCGGCTCGGAGTTGATGATCAACTCGCGATAGGAGCCCTTCTCCTTTTGGAAAACGGACAAGATCTTTTGGAGAAACGGTCGTTGCTTGGCGCGCTCGGCCGCACCGGCCTTGAGCTCGGCGGCCGTGACCGGACCGACCTCGCCCGGGGCAGGCGGATTAACGAGCTCTTCGTCGTATTTGCGGATGATGTCCTGAGGGATCCCAGGGCTGGACTGCGACTGCGGTTGATCGCTCATGGCGGATGTCGGGTGTGTTGAACACGGCGACCCCGAGGGCGGTAGGTGCGGCGCAGGAGATTCCGGCAGAGCGGTCGATAGCGCGAAGAAGCGACTTCATGTGAAGTCCTTCCTGAAGCGATAGACGCTCTGGACCAGTCCTTGCAGCAAGCAGCAACTAAGCACAAAGGAGCCACCGTAGCTGATGAAGGGAAGTGGTATGCCCGTGATGGGCACCAGCCCGATGGTCATGGCGATGTTCACGAACACATGCACGGCGAACAGCACCGTGACGCCGATGGCGAGCAGGGTGCCGAAGCGGTCTCGGGCGAGACCGGCGATGCGGATGCCGTTGAACAACACTATCCCAAACAGGCTGAGAACCGTGAGGCTTCCCAGAAAACCTTTTTCCTCGGCGATGACCGAGAAGATGAAATCGTTGTGGGCGACCGAGCGCGGCAGGTAGCCGAGCTGCGCCTGCGTGCCCTCGGTCCAGCCCTTGCCGCCGAGTCCGCCGGAGCCGACGGAGATCAACGATTGTGAAAGATTGTAGGCCACGCCCGTGCCCTGCGGATCGACTTTCTCCGGGGCGGCGAAGGCCAGGATGCGGTTCCGCTGGTAGTCGTGGAACGGCATGATCTCGTTGCCGGCCGCCTCGAATTTGCCGCGATCGCGCGTATAGTCGTAGCCGTGCGCGTCCATGAACCGCACGTAGTTGACGCTGTCCCAAGTGACCAGCCCCACGATGAGCAGGAACGCTCCCAGCGCCGCCGCGAAGAACCGCGACGACAGCTTTGAGACGTAAAGCATCGAGAAAACCATGGGGGGTAGGACGATCGCCGACTTGAGGTCGGGTTGTAGCAAGATCAAGAACATGGGTGCACCCACCGCAAGGGCCAATTTCCCCAAGACACTGAGTGACTGCCGGACGGTGCCGATCTCGCTCCGGATCAGGAGGCTGGCGGTGATCAGGAGCACGCCGACCTTCGCGGTTTCGGAGGGTTGAAAGGAGAAGAAGCCAAAGTCGATCCAGCGGCTGGCGCCCCACTTTTCGGCCGCGGCGCCGCCTACGCCGGGGATCAGCACGATCAGCAGCGGCACGAGGCAGGCGAGATAGAACCAGTGCGACACCGCGAGCCAGAATCGGTAGTCGATGAGCGAAACGACCAGGTAGAGCCCCGCGCCGAGGGTGAGAAACACGACCTGCTTGAACCATTCCCGGCCGAGAATCGAGGAGCTGGCGGAGACGGGCACGGAATGCTGCGCACTATAGATGAATGCGATGCCGATCAGCCCCAGCAGCACCAGCGTGACCGGCGTGAGCAGGTCCCACCGGCCGCGCGTCGTCGTTTTGAACATCGCGACGGTTTCGGTGGGGGACGGGAGGTTCACGGCGCGCGCACACTAGAGGGGCTGCGCAACGCTTGGCAATCGCGGCGCGGCGCATTTCTTGCGTCGGCGGGATTGCGGCAGGATCAGGAGATCCAGCCCTACAGCGTCGCAGGTGTGGCGATCTCCTCCGGCTGTGCGCTGCCTTCTTCCCTCTGCTCCTTGCCGGCTTCGGCCGCCGTTCCGTGCGCCAGCCCGAGCAGCGTCCAGAACACGACCGCGCCCATTGGTCCTTCGAGCACGACGCCGAAGCACGCACTGATCAGAATCACCCACGCGGCGCACCAAGGCGCCGCTGCGTCCGGACCAGCACGGATCGCGCGCCATGTCCGCACGGCGACCACGGCCATCGCCGCGACGAAGAGCCCGAGCCCCAGCGCGCCCATCCGCGCGAAGATCGTGAGCAGGATATTGTGCGGACTGCGGGCGGTGAATTCGTCGCTGCCTTCCGGGTAGTATTCCCGCAGGAAGCGGTCGGCCAGATCGCGGCCGAACCCCAGCCCCAGGTAGGGGTTCTCCTGCACCGTTTCGGTCGCCACTGCGCGCCACCAGACCGCGCGAAAGAGATTGTTATCGCCTTTCATCGCAGTGTTTGCGCTCCGATAACTACGCTGCCCGAGCGGATCCACCAGTGACACGACGCGTTCATAGGCGCCGAACAGCGGGGTCTTCTCCCAGGAGGTGTTCGTTGTAGCTGCGACCGCGAGGATGATCAGGGCGGCCGCGAGTCCGCTGCCGCCGAGCAGCGCGGCGAACCGCCAGCGGCGACCGAGGGCGAGCCAGGCTGCCACGACTGCTAATCCGAGCATCGGTGCACGGTTGCCCGCGGCAATCACAGCGGCCGCGAATCCGAGGCTGGCAGCGACGAGCCACCAACGTTGGCGTTGTTCAAACCACAGAAAAAACAGCAGCGAACCGACGGCCAGGAAGGTGCCAACCAAGTCGCCTTTGTACGCGATCAGTGGCGAGCCGCCGATCGTCAGCGTGTTGAAAAAGAATCCGGGGTAGCGTTCGTAGACTAGGTGCGTGCCGAAGAGTACGACGCAGCCGATCAGCACGGTGTTCATCACGGCCCGCCTCGCGCCGATCGTGCGAGCCGCGTCCTGCGCGAGGAAGAAGAACAGTGTGTAGTAGACCGTCGCGAAGTCGCGAATGGCGACAAACCGGAACTCCGAAAAATCGAAGATCACGCGAACTATTCCGGCCGCCAGCCAGACCAGCAACAGCAGGTTGAGTACGTCGCGGCGAATCGGCAGTTCGTGGCGCCACGCCGATTGCACGAGAAGCAGCGTGCCGCTGATCAGGAGCACCGCTTCGGCGGGCAACAGCGGGACGCCGGGGAAGGGCATCAACTGGGCGAACCCGCGGTTACCGACGATATAGCCGAAAACCAACCCGCAGAGCAGAAGGGTGGTGAGCGGACGCGATTGCCACTGCGCGACCGCGAACAGCGCGACCGCTGCCGCGAGCACCAGCGGCCAGAAATAGTTTCCGTTCGCGACGGCGACGCCAACACACATCGCGACGACCGCCGCGCCGACGGCGACCAAACGCGTGCGCCACAGTGGTGACAGACTCATGGGCGGCCGAGAGCCGTCGCGGCCACGATAGAAGACCAGTTCAGGCGCATGCAGTAAGCGACGAGATGCGGTGACCGCAGCGCACAATCCGGGTTTGGTCAACGCCGTTGGGTGGTGATTACAAGGTGGAGCTTGCCGTCCGGTAGGCTGTGTCGGCGTAGCTCAAGCCCGCGGAGGACGGTGGGCTCCACTCGAATCGCGCTCACCTACGATGTTCGGGGCTGTTCCAGCGATTGCCGATACAACGCCCGATAGCTATCGCGCATCGCGGCCATGCTGAACCGTTCCGCAGCGAACCGTTGCGCCGCGCGCACCGCTGCGGGCCAGCGCTCAGGGTGCGCGAGCGCGTCGCTGAGTGCCGTGGCGAAACCGCCGGGGTCGCCGGGGCTCGCCCGCCAGGGATGCTCCGGCGGGACCGCTTCGCGCAACCCCGGTGCGTCCGTGACCACGAGGGGCACTCCAGCCAGCGCCGCCTCGATCGCGACTAACCCCAGTCCTTCGAAACGTGAGGGCACAATCGCGATATCTGCCTCTACCAGCCGGGCGCGGAAATCGGCGACGGGCGGATGCACCTCTACCGCCCAGCCGGCCGGGGAGGCTGCCGCCAACGCGCGAAGTTGCGGCGCATGGGTGCCGCTGCCGAAGATCCACAGCCGACAGCGGCGGCCGGCCGGCACGATCGCCTCCCGCAAGATCTGCGGCAGCAGATCCGCGCCTTTCTCGGGCTCAAATCTCCCGCCGAAGATGATCCGCAACTCATCGGAAGCCAGCGCGGCTTGGACGGTTTTGGCCGGCCCAGGAGCCACCGCGCTGTAGATCACGAGCGGCTCGGCGGAAAACGGCGCCGCACCTGATTCCGCACGCAGCCGGCGAACCGCTTTCAACGCATCGGCCGATACGGCGGCACAGAGGCTCCGACTCATCCGACGGTCGCTCCAGCGTCCCAGCGGCCGCCAGAATTCCCAATAAACCGAGTTATGAATCGTCCGCACCAGCGGAACGCGGGCGAGTGACGGACGCACCGCCGCCAGCGCAGCGTAGCTCGCCTCGGGGATTTCGGTGTGAAGATGGATCACCTCGGGCGCAAATCGCCGCGCGGCGGCCGCCAGTCCGACCGCCCCGGTAATCATCCCACCAAATCGCATTGGGACCGGGGCCCCGAGATACAGCGGGATGCCGAGCTGCGCGACTTCGTCGCGCAGCGACTCACCCACGGTTCCATCACCGAGTCCGCGCACCGCGTAGAGTCCGAAATCGATCTCCGCGCGAAGCGCCGTGATGATCGTCAGAGCGATGCGCTCCGCGCCGCCGAGCGCCAAGTGCGAGACGCAGTGGAGCACGCGTAGCGGCCGGCGCGAGATTGGCGAACGGGTGTTCACTGCGGACCAATCGTTTTGCGTGAAGGAAGGATTGAGGCAGGCACGTTTCCGTTAACGCCCGGATAGCGCGCGTCGGGCGAGCGTGCGGTTGACCAGCCACGGCACGACCGGAGAAAACAAAAGCCAGCTCTTGAACCAAGCCAATCCGGCCATGGCGCTGACCACGCCGCCAACAATGAGGCAGGCGGCGCCGCCGAGGTCGACGGCGCTGCACGCCCGCTCGCGCTTCGCTGCCATGAGCAGCGCATGATAGAAGACGCCCGTCGAGCCGGCCGTTGCCGAAGCGCCAGCCATGAAGACGAACCCGGAGGCGTCGGCGTAGCGCGGGCTGATCAGTGTTCCGGTTAGCAGCGGTACGCAGGCGTGAACGGTGGCCGCGGCCGCGAGAGCAACGGCGACGTAGAGCAGCACGATGCGGTCGACCGCGCGCAACAGGTGTTCGCGTGCCGCTGGATCGCTCGCGTCGGCAGCGAACCATTGCGGTTGCACATACTGCAGCAACACCACCCCGACCATCCACGGCAGGACGGCGCCGAGATTGGTCGCGAGGTTGAAGTATCCGGCCTGCTCCACACCGAAGAACCACGCGACAATCCAGCGGTTGAGCCCGGCGAGAATCCATCCGGCTGCTGCCAGCGCTACGAAGCGCGGGCCCGAGTAGACCGACGATAGCATCGGAATCGCTGGTGGGAGCGAGGCCCCGCGACGCCAGCGCCTCAAGGCCGCCGCACCAAGGGCCGCACCCGCGCCAGCGTGCAACAGGAAAGCCGTCAGCAATGCCGTCAGACCAGCCCCCGTCGTCACGTAGCACAGCGGCGGCAGGAAAGATCGCGTGACCGAAAGGCCGGCCGAGATGCCCAGGTCGCGCCAGTGTTCGCGGGCGGCCTGCAGGGCCGTTTGAGCGAGCTGCGCGACCGTCACCAACAACGCGCAGGCGAAAAGTAAGCTGGCATAAAGTACCCATTGACGCGGTGCCGTGAGCAGCGTGGCCGCCGCGCAGGCGATCAGCAGCCAAGGTATTTTACTTCCCATCGCGGCCAGGGTTTCCCGCAGCAGCGTGAATCGGTCCGGAGCTGCCTGCCAGTGCCGGCTGACAAACTGGAGCAGACCTGCGTAGACCACGCTCGCCCCAATCGTGGCCTGCGCGATGAACACGCCGTAGGCGCCATAATCCGCCGGGGTGACCAAGCGCGAGACCAGCCACACTCCCGCGACGCCGCTCGCGAGGCCGATCGCCTGAGCGCTGAGGATGGGGAGGAGACGATGGATGATTTCCTTCGAGGTGACCGTCATGCGGGTGGGTCTTCCAGAGCCAGCGGCGAAGAGGCTGAGGATGGCACGAATCGGAACCGGGGCGTTTGTTTTTGGCGACGTATTCTTTTTGTGCCTGACTGACCTGGATGTCCATCAGCAGACCGCACCTCCCAGCAACGACTCCGCCATCGGCGGACTCGCGGGTCTGCGCCGTCGTCGTCACCTATCATCCCGGACCGGAGGTCCCTGCGAACGTCGAAGCCATCCTGCGCCAGGTGGATCGCGTGATCGTGGTGGACAACGAGGCGAGCGGCGCGAGCCGCGAACGACTCGCGCCGCTGCGCGATGATCCGGCCGTAGAGTGGATCGAGAATAAGGAAAACCTCGGCATCGCCTCCGCCTTCAACCAAGGCGTCGCGCGAGCGCTGGCTGACGGGTTCGACTGGGTCGCGACCTTTGATCAGGACAGCCTGGTTCCCGAAACCTATATTGCCGATTTGCTGGCGGCCTACGATCGCCATCCCGACCGCGAGCGCGTGGCCGTCGTGGCGCCGCTCTATCGCGACCGCTATCTCGGCTTTGTCTACTCGCCCGCGAGAGGGCCCGTGCCGGAATCCGAGGATGGGGAGGCACCCGTACCAGTGCCAGTGACCGCTTCGTCGGGGAATCTGGTGTCGGTCGCCGCGCTGCGGGCGCTCGGCGGATTTCGCGAGGACTTTTTCATGGCGTGTGTGGATTTCGAATTCTGTCTGCGGTGCCGGCGAGCGGGTTGGCTGGTCCTTGAGATCTGCGGAGTCGTGCTTAGTCACGCGATGGGAAAGTATCAGCAGCGTCGCTGGCTAGGGCTGAAGCCTCGGATCAACGACTACGATGCCGCGCGTCGTTACTACCAAGCCCGCAATCTCCTGATTCTGTATGCGAATTATCTGAGCTTCGATCCGTGGTGGGTCATACGAGACGCGAGTCGTTATGGTCGCGATTTCATCAAGCTCATGCTGTTTTGCGAAAACCGTCGGGAAAAACTTGGCGCGGTGCTCCTTGGCGGCTGGCACGCGGTGACTGGCCGGCGCGGTCGCTGGCCGCGCGCCCTGAAAGGGAGGACTCTCTCGCGCGATGACATGGCGCCAGCCCCATAATTTATCGGTGGGCCAACGCCGCCGCCAGCGCGGCCAGATGCCGCTCGCGTGTGAAGTGGGCGAGGTAGTGCGCGCGGAGTTCGCCCGCGGGCGGCGGAGCATTCCGCGCAGTGACGAGCGCGTTCGCGATCTGCTCCGGCTGATGGGGATCGACGAGCCACACGTTCGCCGACGGCAGCATCGACGGGATCGCACGCCAGCGGGTGGTGACGATCGGCACATCGTGCGCCATCGCTTCGATCAGCGTGAGCGGTTGGCCTTCGTGCGGATAAAATGTCGGAAAACAGAACACGTCCGCGTCGTCGAGCAGCACGCGTTTCTGAGCGGCGTCCGCGAATCCGACGTAGCGAACGACGTCGCGGCCGAGCGCCCGTGCCCCGGCGCGAAACGCCTGCTCCTCGCGTGCACTCGCGCAACCGCCGGCGACAGTCAGCCGGAACCCGCCGGGCACGCGTTGATTTGCCAGCGCGATTGCAGTGAGCGTGTCGAACAAGCCCTTCTCACGGGAACACAGTCCGAGAAAAAGCACGCGAGTGACGGCTGATTTTGGCTTTTCGACTGTCGAATTTTGATTGCCGATTGCCGACCGCCGAGCGCCATCACGATCTGAAGCGGCTTCATCCCCGAATGCGGCCTTGTCCGCTCCGTCTGTGGCTCCAATCGGCGATCGACGATCATCAATCGGCGCTGCCTCGATGCCGTTCGGGACGATCGCCACCCGCTTCGGCGCAAGCGCCTGGGCATCGGCGACGAGCTCCGGCGCGAGGACGATCGACAGATCGGCGCGGCCCAACAGCCGCCGGCAGATCCAGCGTTCCAGCGCGGTGGCCTCGCTCGCAAGCCAGCTGCCGAGCCCGACGCCGTGCCAGTGCAGCACGAGTTTTTCGAATCGTCGCCGACAGAACAGCATCACCAGCCAATCGCGCCAGAGTGCGGCGCGGCGGCCGGGGGCGGGCACGTAGTAGAGCGTCATCGGACCGTGCTCTCGCCGAATCCGCCGCGCCTCGAAGCAGGCGCGCAGCAGCGAGCGCAGTTTGCCCCACCGCCAACGCCCAATGTCTGCAGCGTCCCGCGAGAGCTGCGGGTTCACGTGATGCAAAATGAGATCGGGCGCGATCGTCGGTAGCCCCTCGAGCAGCGCCTGCACCATCACGCTCTGGCCGTGGAGCGGCGGCGGCGTGGAAGCGAAGACCAGAAGCTGGGTGGGCGGTGTGCAGGGCACCCGGGCAGCAATAGGCGATTAGCGGTAAGCTTAAAGCCGGAAGCAAATCGATGAAGCTCAGAACCAGAAAACAGAAAAGCCGCTTTCGCGGCTTTTGCTCACGATCAAGAGGGGGCTCACCCCGTCAGGTCTGAATGATGATTCCAGAGCGGTTCATGCGGCCTACAATCGGTTGGTTTAGGGCTTTCGCAAGGGGAAACTGCGGACTCACGCGTGCAGCTCCAAATCGATCCGTTTAAAGCCGGTGAGTTCCTTCGCCACCCAACCCCAAGCTCGATAGGCCGGATCCGTCTGAGGCAAATCCATCGGTTCGAACGAGCTAACATTGCTGGTTCCCAGGGTGACGGCGCGAAAATTGCGCGGCGCCTTGAAAATGATCTCCACGACCCCGACGGGCCCGCACGCCCTCTGGAGCTCCACCCCGATGTTATCCCGCCCCGCGCGGTCGAGGTCGACGAACGCGTTGACGGTTTTGTCCGTGAGGGTGAGTTGGTAGGTGCCGCGGCCGGGCGCTAGCGGCGGCACGAAAAAGGCGACGAGAGCGCGGGCGTGCGGGGCGGTGCGCACGGTCGCGCCGAAGACTTCGAAATGTGATTTGGCCCCCGGGGGGCACTGCAGCGAAACCTGATAGTCGGCGATATACTGCTGCTTTTGCGTGTTTGAAAGGAGCAGCCGATGAGCGGCGATGGGATGGTCCACCGGCTCCAACTCCAAGGAGTAGTCAACCACGTCCGGCGCGTCGTAGCCGACCTCGCCCGGACGGGCCAGGCAGTTGGCTGTCACCACCACTCGCATCCGGTGATAGCGAAACGGCGGCGCGGAGTAGGTGAGTTCATACATCCGTCCGACGGCGTCGATCATCCGGTGCGCTTCGTCGGATACTGGCCGCCGCCACAGGTCCTGCATGATCACGCCGTCGTTGCGCAGGAGGAGTTCTTTGCGTTCGCGCGCTAGCAGGTGCGCGAGCCAGGTGCGCACCCGCTGCTTCGCCTGGCCGTAAGCCTCGGCATCCTGGAGAAAACCGATCGCTTCCTTGAAGCTGAACGTCGTGATCGCCTGGGTGTGCTGGTCGAGCACGTAAACCGCGTCCTCCCCGAGAACATTCTGAGCCGATTGCACGGAGTCGTTGATGGCGGCGTCCAGCAGCGCCATCAGGAAATCCTTCAGCCCGCGCAACGTCGCGGGGCGCGGTTGATTGAAGGTGAACGCGAGCACGCGGCCATCCTCGTCCTGGTGCCGCAAGAGCGTTTCCACGGGCAGGTTTTTGCACAGGCCGCCGTCGACCAGGACCTCCTGGCTGCCACTGCGCCACGTGCGGAAACAGAATGGCAGCCCGGCGGAGGCTAGCACTGAACCGATCACGTCGGCCGTGCCCGACGGTTCGTGCCGGCGGCCGGCGGAAAGGTTGGTGGCAACGATGACCAGTTTCGGCCGACCCTGCCGCGGCAAGTCATCGAAGGTGAACGGATGCCCCACGGTCCGGGAGAACGCGTCGCACTGGGACACCAGCCAAGCTTTCAGCGGATCCTCCGACCAAAACGGCCGGCCGCCGAGAAACCGGCGCACGGTCGCGATCCGGGAAATTGGCTGATACGCGGCGAGAAGTTTCCGACCTTCCTCACCGGCGAGTCCTGCGCGCACGCGAGCGAGGTCGCATTTGCAGGCGAGCAACGTGCCCACGATCGCTCCCGCCGATGTGCCGGCGATCCGGGTCACCTTGATCTCCCCCGCCTCTTCCATTTCCTGCGTGGCCTCGGCCGCGGCCAGCAGCAGCGCCAACTTGGCGCCTCCGCCTTGGAACGCGAGCTGGACTTGCATGGGAGCGGACATGCGGTGCGGGCGCCTTTATCGACAAGCGGTCGCGACAAGTCGAGACTCCCATTTGCTCCCGACGTGGCACCCAGTTAGTGCGGCAAGAACCGGGGAGCGCACATTGCCCGCTTTCCGGGCTCGGAGCGTCGCCCAACTGGCGCCCGCACTCCATTGCAGAAACCGCCAGTTTGTGACGATTAAGACCGGAACGTGATGAGGATAGGCTTTCAGACCGCTTTCTCCTAAAAGGATACGACTATGATTTCCGCACGCTGGGCGTGGTTGGGCCGGATCTCGCGGATGCTTCGCTGCACAGGCGCGCTCCGCTGCGCATTGCCGGTTCTGCTCGTTGGATTCGCCGCGCCGTCGGACGTCGTGGCTGCGGCCTCCGGCTCAGAGCCGGCGTCGATCGCCGCACTTCGGAGCAAGGCCGAACGCGGCAACGCCATCGCCCAATATAATCTCGGCCTGGCGTTCGCCGATGGTCGCCAGATGCCGGCTGATTTGTCGGAGGCCTATGTTTGGCTGACGCTCGCGGCGCAGAGCGGCAGTCGCGCCCGCACGCTGGATGTCCTGTTGCGCACGATGACGCCCGCCCAAGTGGAAGAAGGCCGTCGCCGTCTGGCCGAGCTGCGCCAGGCTCGTCCTGAGCTCGCGGGTGCTCCGACCACGCCAGTTGCCGATTCCGCTCCAAACGAAGTGCCAGTCGCGGCATCGAACGAACCCTCTCCCGTTCTCGCTGCGCCTGCGATCGACGCCGCCGATGACAAGCGGCAGCTCTCAACCGAGCTGGCCGCTGCCTGGAAGGAAACGGAGCGACTCGAGTCCGAACTCGCGGCGGCCCGCGCATCCACGTCCGAGCTTGCACGGGTTCAGGCCGAACTGACCGACGCACAGACGGCGCTCGCCGGCCAATCGGCCGAGCTCGCCGCCGCGCGGGCTGCGGCCGAAAAGTCCGGTCGCGCGCTGAGCGTCGCCGCGGCCGAGCACACGGCGCTGGTGGCGCAGTTCACGGAAACTTCCGCTCGACTGCAGCGCGCCGAGTCCGAGCTCGCGGCTGCACGCGAACAAACCGCCGTTTTGGAGACAACGCGCCGCACCCTGGACGAAACCGAAACCCAGCTCCGAGCCGCCAGCGAGCGGGCGGAGGCGCTCCAGCGCACGGCTGCGAACCGAGCCGGCTCCGTTGCTGAAGCCGAAACACAGCGCGCCGAGCTTCAATCCCGGCTCACGCAGCTCACCGCCGATCTCGCAGCGATGACGACTGCGCGCGACGCGGCCGTGGCGAAAGCCCACGAAATCGCTAATCTGACGGAAGAGCGACAAAAGCAGGCGACCGAAAACGCGGAGCTCGTGGCGCGACTTGAAACGGCCACCGCGGAGCTCGCGAAGCATGAGGCCGAGGCGAACCGGTTGGCCACGGAGCGGCAAATGCTCGCCGAGCACGTCGCTATGCTCGAGCGCGAGCGAGATGCTGGCACGAGCGAGCTGACCGCGCGAATGGCCGCGATTGGCCGAGAATTGCAGACGGCGCGGCAGGAAGCCGTCGCGGCGAAGAATCTCGCGGCCGAAAAAGCCGAGCTCGCGGCGAAGCTCTCTACGGCGAACGAACAGCTGGTCGAACAGAAGCAGGCGGCCGCGCAGGCGGGAGCCGAGAAAGAGGCGCTCGTGGTGCGAGTCACTGCGCTGGAGCGTGAGCTGCAGGCCGTCAACGCGGATGCACCGGCCCGGCTCGCCGGGTTGCAACAAGAACTTGACGTCGCCCGCCGGGAAGCGACGACGACAGTGAAGAACAGCGAAGCGGAGAAGACCGAGCTGGCAGCGAAGCTCTCCGCGGCGAACGAACAGCTGGTCGAACAGAAGCAGGCGGCCGCGCAGGCGGGAGCCGAGAAAGAGGCGCTCGTGGTGCGAGTCACTGCGCTGGAGCATGAGCTGCAGGCCGCCAACGCGGACGCACCGGCCCGACTCGCCGGGTTGCAGCAAGAACTTGATGTCGCCCGCCGGGAAGCGACGACGACAGTGAAGAACGGCGAGGCGGAGAAGACCGAGCTGGCGGCGAAGCTCTCTGCGGCGAACGAACAGCTGGTCGAACAAAAGCAGTCGGCCGCACAGCTTGGTGCTGAAAAGGAAGCGCTCGCGACGCGGGTTGCTGCGCTGGAGCGTGAGCTGCAGGCCGCCAACGCGGACGCACCGGCCCGACTCGCCGCGTTGCAACAAGAACTTGAAACCGCTCGCCAAGAGGCGGCGGCGGCGAAGGCATTGGTCGAAGCGACCGCTCGTGCGAAAACGCAGGCGGAATCCGAGTTGAGTGCGCTCGAAGGAAAATACCAGCAGCTCCTCACTTCCGTTTCGGCGCAGGAATCCGAGTTGGAAAAACTGCGCACGGCCGCCGCGGAGGTGGAACCCGTCCGCGCCGCGCAGGCTGCGGCGGTCGAACAAGTCAGCGCGCTGCAACGCGAGCTCGCGGCCGCGCAGGCCGCTCGCGACGAGGCCGCTGCGCGACTCGCGACGGCTGCAGCCGCCGCGCGCGAGGCGTCGACGGATTCCACCACGATCGCGCAACTCACCGCGGCGAACCAGACCCTGTCGGCCCGCCTGGAGGCGGCAACAGCCGCTGCCGGCGAGTTGGCACAAATACGAGAGCAGCTCGCCGCGGCAACCGCCGAGCAGGGCCGCGTCGCTTCGCAGCTGACAGAAGTCACGAGTGAGAACGACCGGCTCCGCACCGCGCTGAGCCAGGCCGAGTCTGCCCGGGTGCCGGATGTGCGTCGCGAACTCGAGACCGCGCAGCGCGCACTCGCTGAGACGCGGCAACGCCTCGAGATCGTGGCCGCGGAAGTGGGCGCGTTGCGCTCGCAAGCGACCGCCGCGGCCGAGCTCACCACGCGGGTGCGTCAGCTCGAATCGGAAAACGCCGAGCTCGCCGCCTTGCGTCAGCCTGCCGCGCGCACCGCGGAACTCGAAGCTCAAGTGCGCCAGCTTGAGGCAGACAACGCTGCGCTCGCCGTGAAAGCAGTCGCACCGATGCCGTCGGCTCGCTCCGAGCAAACGGAGGAGAAGCTGGAGACGGCGTTGCGCTCCTACGCGCTGCTCACCGCGGAGCGCGACGAACTTCTCCGGCGCGTCGACGAGCTCACGGCGCGGATTCCTTCGGGCGATCTGCAGCAGCAACTAAAGGATGCGAATGCCGAACTGACCACACTGCGCCCGCAGGCGGCACAAGTGCCGGAGCTGGAGGGACGGATTCGGCAGCTCGAGTCCGACAACACTGCGCTCGTCGTGCGCGTGCGGTCGGCGGCACCCACGCGCCCGGTCGTTGCGACAGTTGTGCGGCCTGAGCCCGCGCCAGCCACGAGCGCGCCTGCGCCCGCACCGGTCGCGCCGGTGGTGCGCACGCATGTCGTCGTGTTCGGCGATACGCTTTCGGGCATTGCGAGACAGTATTATGGGAACGGCAATCGCTGGCCGGAACTCCTCGCGGCGAATCGCGACGTGTTGCGCGACGAGCACAGCCTGGTCGTGGGCCGGACGCTGCGGATTCCGTGAGCGCTGCGCGGTAGAAGGGCCGCGCGCCGAGGGTAGGGCGCAGCAAGTCTGCGCCCCTACGGGGAGCCCGCAACCTGAGTTTTCGCGTTGATGCATTCAGGTAGGGCGAGCCGCCCTCGGCGAGCCGCGGCCCTTTGGAGGATGTGCGCTTTGAGTTGCCGAAGCGTCTCGGCGGGCAGCGGAATGGCCGCGCTACCTCTGAAACGGTCGCTCGAAGGTGCACGGCAGCCTCCACCGCGGGCTTGGAAATGAGCGCGGCGTCCCAGAGAGTCGGGCGGGCAATGACGGACGCTCCCGAGAGTCTCACTCCCCAACCCGCCGGGATGCCGGCTTCCACCTCGCGGCGACGCTGGCTGGCGGCCGGTGCGTGTGCGTTGGCCGGGCTGGCGCTTTTCCAGTTCTTCGGCAACGCCACGCACGGTTACGTGGATACGTCGTCCACATTTTGGTGGTGGATCAGCCAGTGGATCGATCCGGGGGCGGAGTCCGAGCATGGCTGGGTGATTCTCGGAATCAGCGGGTGGCTGCTGTGGCGGAATCTGCGCCGCGCGGCGCGCGGCGAGTGGGCGCTGCGCAGCCAGTCTGAGGTTGAAAGTGCAAGGACCAAGGACGCCGACGACAGCGGCTCTGGTAATGTGGAGCCGCGGCGCCCTCGTCGCGGCTGCGGCGACGAGGGCGTCGCCGCTCCAGCAGCTGCGATGGTGGCGGGACTAGGGTTGCACGCGCTCGGGTTTGTGGCGCAGCAGACGCGCATTTCGATCGTGGCCGTGCTGCTGTTCACCTGGGGGGTGCTGCGCCTGGGCGGCGGCCGGCGCTGGGGACGCGCCGCGCTGTTTCCACTCGCGTTCATGCTTTTCGCGATTCCGGTCAACGTCCTCGATTCGCTCGGCTTCTGGCTGCGGATGTGGGTGGTCGATGCGGCGGGCGCGATCGCGCACCTTGGCGGCGTCGATGTGGTGCGCAGCGGCACCCAGTTGTTTTCGCCGGATGGCAGTTATCAATACGACGTCGCGGCCGCCTGCTCGGGCGTGCGGTCGCTCGTGGCGCTCGCGGCGCTGTCGCTGCTGATCGGTTACCTCAATTTTCGTTCGTGGTGGCGGCGCGCGCTGGTGTTTGCGCTCTGTTTTCCGCTCACGTATCTGGGCAATCTCACCCGCGTGCTCGTGATCATCGTTGCGGCGGAGCTCGGTGGACAAGCGTGGGGAGAGCGGGCGCACGAGGTGATGGGCTTCGGCGTGTTCGTGATCGTACTGGGTGGGGTGGCCGCCGCGGCGAAGCTGCTGCAGCGAGTTCCGGAGATCGGAGAGCGGAGAGCGGAGAGCGAAGAGCGGAGAGCCAGCCACAACAGACAGGATCAGGAAGCGAGAGGTAGGGACCGCTCTCCGAGCGGTCCGCGGTCGGTGAACGACGAGACGCAAGGCCGCGGACGCCTCGGAGAGGCGTCCCTACCACGAGCCGAACAGAGCCGCGCCGTAACCGGCGCGGCTACAAGCAGCGGAGCAACGTTCTTGTGGCGCGGAGCGGAATCCGCGCCCTACCTTGCGGCCTTCGCGATCATCGGACTCACCGTCGGCGAGGTGGTTTTTCTCGCCCAGCTTTCCGTAGGAACGCCGCGCGGCGAAGCTGGGGTGCGGCTGAGCGCGGATGGCCGCGATCCGATCGAGTTGCCGGCGTTTATCGGCACCGAATGGATCGGACGACGCGCGGAGGTCACCGCCGTGGAGCGCGCCGTGCTACCCGCGGACACCGGGTTTTCGCGGCGCAACTACGTCCACGTGCAAGGCGGCGCCCACGTGGTGTTGTTCTCGATCGTGCTGAGCGGCCGCGATCGCACGTCGATTCATCGGCCCGAGCTGTGTTTGGTGGGCCAAGGCTGGACGATCCGCGATCAGCGCGCCATCGAGCTGCGCTGGCGTGCGCAGCCGCCGGCCAACCTGCCTGCGACGTTGCTGCGCACTGAGCTGGTGGAGGCCAGAACGGGGAGGCGCGTGCCGACGCTGACGGTGTATTGGTTTGTGGATCGTGACGCGGTGGTGGCCTCGCATTGGGGGCGATTCTGGCATGACGCGTGGAATCGCGTGCGTCACGGCCGCGCCGATCGCTGGGCCTACGTGCTGCTGCAAACGGATGCGGCGGATGGCGAGGAGCCGGCGCTCGCCCGGCTGCAGGTGGTGCTGCAGGGAGTGTGGCCGAGCGTGACTGCCAGACACGGCACGGAACAGTAGGCAACCGACTGCAAGGAGCGTGCGCCGCGTCGAAGCGCCCTGGTCTCGTTCTCGTAATCGTTCTCTTTCTCGTTCTCGCGGATCCTATCCGACGACGAGAGCACAAGGGGGAGATTACGGAGGACGATCACGAGAACGAGCTGGCGGTGCCGCGCAGGGTTCTGGGGCCCACGCCTTCTTCTCGGCTGCCGGCGAGCGGCAGCCCTACGGGGCGAAACGAATTGCCCTGATGCGACGCGGGCATCCTGCCCGTGGAGAGCGGTGGACGTTCGCGTTGCGGAGTGGGGCCGGCTTCCGGCAGACCCACGGGCAAGATGCCCGTGCCACGCGCTGGCCACTCCCGGGGCAAACCCGATGTTTTCCGCAGGTGAACCGGCCGCCGAAGAAGGCTTGAGGTTTACGGGACCGCTCTTACCGTTCCCGTCCCTTGACGTCAGTGAGCGCAGCCGACTTCGCGTTTCTGATAGCCGAGAGCGACCTGTTCGATTGGTCGCTCACGGTGGCATTGGTCATTGGCGGGGCACTGGGTTTTCTGGTCGTCTGGGCGTTCACGCGGCACACGCGCCGGATGGCGCATGAGCAGGCGGCGGAACTCGAAGAGGTGGCGCGCCGCGAGGCAGCCGTGGCCGCGGAGGAGATTCGCCAGAAAGCCGAAGCGGAAATTCAGGAGAAACGCGCCGAGCTGAACCGCGATTTCGACCGGCGCGAAATCGAGAGCGAGGTGCGGCTCCGCGAAATCCGCGCGCACGAGGAATCGCTCGCGCTGCTCGACTACCAACTCGAGCAGCGGCAGGAGCGGCTCAACCGCGAGACCGCGGCGATGCGGCAGGCGCGCGATGCGATCCGGGCGCTGTCGAAAAGCGTGCGGCAGCGGCTCGAGGGCGTGTCGCAGATGGACGCCGAGTCGATCCGCCAGGCGCTGCGCGAGGAGGTGCAGCTCGAATGCCAGGACGAACTCCGCGCACTGCGACGCGAGATCATGGAGAAGTCCGAGCAGGACCTGCAGACCGAAGGCCGCCGAATCATGATCGCCGCGATGCAGCGGCTCGCCAGCAAGCCGAACAACGACCTGACGTCGACCATCGTGTCGCTGCCGAACGAGGACATGAAAGGCCGGATCATCGGCCGCGAAGGGCGCAACATCAAAGCGTTCGAGGCGGCGACGGGCGTGACCGTGCTCATCGACGAGTCGCCTCAGACGGTCTTGATTTCATCGTTCGACCCGATCCGGCGCGAAGTGGCGCGCGGGGCCCTGGAGGCGTTGATCAAGGACGGCCGGATTCATCCCGCGACGATCGAGGAGTTCGTGAAGCGTGCGCACGAGGAGATCGAGCTCTCGGCGATGCAGGCCGGCGAGGACGCGGTGACGCGGCTCAATATCAACGGGCTGCACCCGGAAATCATCAAGCTGCTCGGCAAACTGAAATTCCGCTTCTCCTACAACCAGAACGTGCTCGATCACTCGGTCGAGACCGCGTCGCTGGCGTCGATGATTGCGAGCGAGGTCGGGCTCGATCCGAATGTCGCGAAGCGCGCGGGGCTGCTGCACGACATCGGCAAGGCGGTGAACGCCGACTACGAAGGCAGCCATGCGCACATCGGCGCGGAATTTATCCGGCGCTATGGCGAGACGCCGATCGTGGTGAATTCGGTTGCGGCCCATCACGAGGAGGTGAAGCCGGAGACGGTTTACGCCGGGTTGGTGATTTTGGCCGATACGATCTCCGCCACGCGGCCGGGCGCGCGCGCGGAATCGATGGCAGGTTACATCCAGCGGCTCGGCCGGCTGGAAAAACTGGCGATGGCGATCGACGGCGTGCAGCAGGCGTTTGCCATTCAGGCCGGCCGGGAGATTCGCGTCGTGGTGTCGCCGCAAACCGTGACGGACGATCGGGCGCGGGAGATCGCGAAGGAGCTGCGCAAGCGGATCGAGGCCGAGCTGCAGTATCCGAGCACGATCAAGATCACGGTCATCCGCGAGCAGCGGTTCACGGAGACCGCGACCTGAGCGCTGCGCGACGCGCCGCAAAGTGGCAAGTGACAAGGGCCAAGTAGCAAGGAGCAGAACCTTGCGCGGAGCGCCCGCGTGTTGCCGCGCGCGTCAGGAAGTGGACAGCTCATGCAATCTCCTCCCCGGACACGCCTTCGAAGGCTAGGGAGGGCAGGCCGGCGCGGCGGAGAATTGAACGGCGGACCGTCGGACGCCGGCGCGCACTTGATACTTGGCCCTGGTTACTTCCTACTTGTCGGCCGATGGCCGACATCAAGATTCTCGAGACCTTTCCCAATCCTGCGCCGGCGCGCGACTACGTGATCGAACACACGCATCACGAGTTCACCTCGGTATGCCCGATCACCGGTCATCCGGATTTCGCCGACATCACGGTCCGTTACGTGGCCGACAAGATCTGCGTCGAGCTGAAGTCGCTGAAGCTGTATTTTCATGCGTATCGCAACGAGGGAATTTTCTTCGAGGCGGTGACGAACCGGATCTGTGACGACCTGGGCAAGGTGCTGAACCCGCGCAGTCTGATGGTGATCTCGGAATGGAAAGCCCGCGGTGGGTTCACGTCACGGATCACCGCCGAGTGGAAGCGGAAGAGGAAAAGTTGAGAGCGGACGGTTGAGAGCTGAGAGTTGAGGGTTGAGAGTTGAGAGGAGGGGCAAGTGGAATAGGCGTCTTGCCCGTCATCTTTTGGCGCGGGTTGCGCGAGCGGCCGGTCGATCCGATTTCATCGCGTGCCACCTGCCGCGACCACCGCCACTCGGCCCGGCGCGGGTGCCACTCAACGCGGTGGGCAACCATTGGCTAAATCGTGATCGCGGGCCTGCGGTCCTCGACGAGAATCCACGCCGCCATGAAAAAACTCGCCCTTGCCCTGCTCGCGGTGCTGAGCGCCGCGGCCGTCTACGCCGCCGACCCTGCGCCGGTGTTCAATGCCACGTTCACGATGGGAAAGGAGACGCGGTTCATCCTCGTGTCCCCCGCAGGCGAGACCAGCGGTTGGATCAAGCTCGGTGACGAGTTCGCGGGCTACACGCTCAAGGATTTCGATCCCGCCACGGCGACGCTCGCGGTGGAACGCGGCGGCGCGGTGACCAAGCTCACACTGGTCGACGATGCCGTGGTGAAGCCCGGTGCGCCGGCGCGGGCCGGCACGCAGGCGACGCTCGCCGACGCGGAGACCACGCTCAACGTGATGCGCTTCGAAGAAATGATGGAGAAGATGTTCGCGCAGCAGAAACAGCAGTCGGTCGCGATGGTCCGACAGATGACCGGCCAGATGAACACGCCCGGCGTGAATCGCGAGGAACTCGCGGCATTTCAGGAGAAAGTCATGGGCGAAATGATGGCCGCGCTGAATCCGGCGCAGATGAAGCAGGACATGGTGAAGATTTACAGCGAGCTGTTCACCAAGGAGGAGCTGGCGGCGCAGAGTGCATTCTACAGCACGCCCGCCGGCCAGGCGATGGTGGACAAAACTCCGGCCGTGCAGGCGCGACTGCAGCAGGTGATGATGCCGCGGATGCAGGCGGTGATGCCGAAGATCATGCAGATGGGACAGGAGTTTCGGGCGCAGCAGCAAGCGAAGGCGCAGGCCGCGGGCGCCGCGGCGACGCCGCCGGTCGCGCCGAAGGGCTGAGGCCGTCTGCATCGGACGCCGGGGCGCAGCGTGTTGCGCGCTGCGCACGGACTCGGAGACGCGACGCCCTCGCCGCGGCGAGTGGCGACGAGGGAATACCGTCGCGATTACGCCGCTCGCCTTGGTAGGCTGCCTCGGTGAGGCGGGCCGGGTTTTCCCGAGATCTTTTCCCGCGCGAATCCCTGCGCTCACGCAATGGGCCGCGTGAAGCGGTGTGGCCCGCTCCGTGAGTAGGGGATGAGTCGGAAGACACTCCCTAGTTCAACGCCGCCAGCACCTGCGCGTGGAGCTCGGGCGTGGCGGAGCCGATCGTCGATTCGGCTGGGTAGGGCGCGTTGCCCTGCCAGTCGGTGATCATGCCGCCCGCGCCTCGAACCACCGGAATCAGCGCGGCGATGTCCCACGAGTTCATGATCGGATCGAGGCAGATATCAGCCCAGCCGGTGGCGACGAGCAGATAGCCATAGGCATCGCCCCACGTGCGCACCAGCCGTGCGCGGCGGGCGAGGGCGTCGAAGCGCGCGCCATCGCGATACTTGGCGGGATTGAGCGGGTCACTCGTGAGCAGCGTCGACTCCTCGATGCGCGTCGTGGCGCGGCAACGGACCGGTCGATCGTTGAGCGTTGCGGAAAGGTTGTCGCCGATCAGCAGCTGGCTCAGCACCGGCTGGTGAATCGCGCCGAGCACGGGCTGGCCCTCGTGCAGCAAGGCAATCAGCGTGGCGAACAGCGGCACGCCGGTGATGAATGATTTGGTGCCGTCGATCGGATCGAGCACCCACACGAAATCCGCGTCGGTCTTGTCGCTGCCGAATTCCTCGCCGATCACGCCGTGTTGCGGGAAGTTTTGGCGGATGCGATCGCGCATGAGCTCCTCCGCGCCGCGGTCGGCCAGCGTCACCGGCGACAGATCCGATTTCGTTTCCACGGCGAGTTGCGGATTACCGTAAAAGGTCCGGATGAGGTCGCCGCTTTCGCGCGCGAGATCGACCATGAAGTCGCGATAAGGGGTGAGGTCCACGGGGCGAGCATGGCCACGCGGTGGGGCGCTGCCCATGAAAAACACACCGCCGTGCTCCTCAGGCTAATTTCACGTATTACGTGAAATTGCCTGAGACGCTGGCCCGGCGATTGCAGAATTGGGCGGTGTGAGTTGTAGGGCCGTTGCCGGCAACCGCGAAGCAAGAGGGAGTGTGCCAGCGCATTCCGGCTGGCGGCGAGCGCCGGTCTGCCGGGAAATGGCAATCGAAGAACTTTCCGCGAACATCTAATTTCACGTAATACGTGAAATTAGCTTGGGGGGGCACCTTGGGCCCGGGGCGATGACGGACTCGTTGAAGCGCGGCGGTCGGTGAAGGGGCGGCGGGTGTGAGCGGTTGTGCTGGAGAAAACGGTCGGGCATGCCTCAGTGTGTGGCGGTGATCTGGACCGAGCAGCCGATCTTCTTCATCGATTTCGAGGGTAACCAGACCTCGGGTGTGCTGGAGCTCGGGGTGGTCGAGGTGCACGGCGGTGCGATTGGGGCGACGCACACGCGGCTGTGCCGGCCAACCGGGCCTGTGCGCCCCGAAGATGCGGCGTTGCATGGGTTGCGGACGCACGTGCTCGCGGACTGCGCGCCGTTCGCGGACGAGTGGGAAACCTTTGCGCGCTGGCGCGAGCGCGGGCCGCTGGCCGCCCACTATGCGGGCGTGGAGAACGCGCTGCTCAAGGCAACGTGGCCCTATCCGCGTAGCTCGCCGGATTTCGCGCGTCCGGGTGAGAGCGTGGTGGATTGGGGACCCTGGATCGACACGGGCCGGTTGTATGCGCAGCTCTATCCTGAGCTCGGCACGGGCCAGCTCGAAGCACTGGTGGCGGCGTGCGGTTTGAAGCACGAGCTCGACGCGCTCGCGGCGCAGTATTGTCCGCCGGAGCGCCGGCGCTATCACGCGGCGCTCTACGATGCACTGGCCGGAGCGTTGCTCCTGGCGTCACTGGCGCGCGATCCACGGCTGGCCACGCTTTCGATCATGCAATTGCTCGCGCTGAGCACGCTCGACGCCGACAAGCGCGACGCACTGCAGCAGCGGGAATTGTTCGAGTAGGAAAGCCGAGAGTTGAGCGTCTAGAGCCGAGAGCCAGATCGCCCACGAAATCCGAAATCCGAATCTCGAAACCCGAAGGAAGCACGAAGCACGAAATCCTGACGCAGGGCGGCTCAGCGACAGCCTACGCGTGATTTTTGAGTTTCGGATTTTGGATTTTTTTCGGATTTCGAGATTCGTGCTTCGGATTTCTGCGCCCCTTGCAGCGCGGCCAATGAGGGCGCAGCAAGACTGCCCCCCTACACGAACGTCCGCGCCGCGCGCTGCCGGTCACAGCAGCGTGGCTTGATCGCCGGAATGCGGCTTCAGCCCGACGGCTTGATAACCTTTCGGCGTCAGCATCCGGCCTTCGCGCGTGCGCTGAATGTAGCCTTCCTGAATGAGGAAGGGCTCGTGCACTTCCTCGAGGGTTTCGGATTCTTCCCCGACCGCGACGGCGATGGTGCTGATGCCTACCGGGCGGCCGCCGTAATTCTCGGCCATCACGCGGAGCATGCGCTTGTCCATCTCGTCGAGCCCGGCGGCGTCGATCTCGAGCAGCTCGAGCGCGGCGGCGGCAACGGGCTGCGTAATCTTGCCGTTGGCCCGTTGCTGGGCGAAGTCGCGGACGAAATTGATCAAATTGTTGGCCACGCGTGGCGTGCCGCGGGAGCGGGTCGCGATCTCGTGCGCGCCGCCCTGGTCGACCGGCACTTTCAGCAGCCCGCAGCTGCGGCGCACGATGCTCTCGAGCGTCGCATGATCGTAGTAGTCGAGCCGGGTCTGGAGCGTGAACCGCGAGCGCAATGGTGCGGTGAGCAGTCCGGCGCGGGTGGTCGCGCCGACGAGCGTGAAACGGGGCAGCGAGAGCCGGACGCTGCGGGCGTTCGGTCCCTGGTCGATCATGATGTCGAGCCGGAAGTCCTCCATCGCGGAGTAGAGATACTCCTCCACTGTTTTCGGAATCCGGTGAATCTCGTCGATGAACAGGATGTCGCCCTCCTCGAGATTCGTGAGCAGCCCGGCGAGGTCGCCAGCCTTTTCCACGACGGGGCCGGAGGTCACCCGGACATTCTTGCCGAGCTCGTGGCCGAGAATGAACGCGAGCGTCGTCTTGCCGAGTCCGGGCGGGCCGGAGAGCAGGATGTGATTCAGGGCCTCGCCACGCTGCTTGGCGGCGCCGACCATCACCTGCAGGCGTTCGACGGTTTTCGGCTGGCCGGTGAAATCCGCGAACGTCAGCGGCCGGAGCGCAGCCTCGGCCGGGGACACGGGCGCGGCGAGCGCGTTGGTGATGTAGCCGAGACCCGTCGCCGCGGGCGGCGGCATTTTCGATTTTTGGTTTTCGAATTTCGATTCGGGCACGGGAGGGAGCGCGGCGAGGCAGCCAGCTTCAGCAATCGAAAATCAAAAATCGAGGATCGAAAATTCGTTCATTTCCACTCCACGTCGGCCCCGAGGCTGCGGAGGTTCTCGACGAAGTTCGGATGCGCGCGCCGGATCGTGTCGGCGTTCTTCACCACCGAACGGCCGGGAATGCTCGCCGCGACCATGTAGAGCCCGACCGCCGCGCGGATGATGTAGGGCGCATCGACGGTCGCGGCGCGCAGCGGGCGATCGCCAAACACGATGATCCGATGCGGATCGCTCACGACGACGTGCGCGCCGAACTTGGAGAGCTCCGGGATCCAGGTGAAGCCGCCCTCGTAAACCTTGTTCCAGAATTGCATCGCGCCCTTCGCGCGCACCGCCAGCGCGATCATGCACGGCAGCAGGTCGACCGGGAAATACGGCCACGGCGCCGCCTCGATCTTCGGCAGCAGGTTGGTGGTGAACGGCTCCTCGACGACGAGCTTCTGCTTACGGCGCACGATGGCCGTATCGCCGTCGTGCTCGACCTTCACGCCGAGCTTCGCGAACGCGCGTGCGATCAGGTCGAAATGGTGCGGCAACGACTGGCGCACTTTCACCTCGCCGCCGGTGATCGCGCCAAGGGCTAGGAAGGTGACGACTTCGTGGTAGTCCGTGTTGATCGTGAACGTGCCGCCGCGCAGCCGTTTCCCGCCGGTGACAGTGAGCTTGCTCGTGCCGATGCCGGAGATCTTCGCACCCATCGCGACGAGCACCTCGCAGAGATCCTGCACGTGCGGCTCGCTGGCGGCGTTGATCAGCGTCGACTCGCCGTCGGCGAGCACCGCGGCCATCACAAAGTTTTCTGTCGCGGTCACCGACATGTAGTCGGGCCAGTGTCGGGCGCCGACGAAGCCGTTTTTCAGGCTGAGCGTGAGCGTGCCGTTTGAGGAAACCTTCGCGCCCAGTTTCTCCAGGATCTCCAGATGCGGGTCGAGCTCGCGAATGCCCAGCGAGCAACCCTCCGCCTTCGCGGGGATGGTCAGCTTCTGCATCCGGTGCAGCAGCGGCGCGAACAGCAGCACGGCCGAGCGCATGCCGGTGGGCAACTCGCCCTGCAGCCGGTCCGCATCGAACGAGCCATGGTCGATCGTCATCGCTCCGGCGGCGCGGTCCCACGTGATGCGCGAGCCCTGCTCAGTGAAGAACGAGACCAGTTTCTCGACGTCGGTGATTGCGGGGACGTTGAGCAGCCGCACGGGCGCGTTGGTCAGCAGCGATGCGCAGAGGATCGGCAGCACCGAATTCTTGTTGCCGGACGGGGTGATCGTGCCGGAGAGCGGCGAGCCGCCGTTGACGATGAGATCCATGAGGGGAGCGGAGAGCTCAGAGTTGAGAGTTGAGAGTCAAAGCTCGGAGCTGAGCGTGGAGTGTTGAGAGTGGGCCGCGGCGAGCGGCGGAGGAGCAGGACGCGAACGATCGGCTGACCGCTGGCGGCGAATTGCTTAATGCCGGCGGTGCGTGAACGTCAACGCGGCGGGCGACCTCGAACGCTCAACGAAAAGTAAAAGGCGCCCGTCCTTTCGAACGGGCGCCTGGAAAGCGCTCACGCGCACGCGGGCTGGCGCAACCTAGCCCGGATCTTTCACGAACTTCGTGAAAGATCCGCCCTTCGGGCCGACTTTGTCGGGGCTAGCCGCGACAAAGTCGCTCCGCCGCAGGCGGACGGAAATTTCGAGCACATGAATACTCTCGTTCATGAAATTTCCGGGCTAGATCGCGCCGCCGCCCTGCTGGCCCTCGGGGCGCGGGCCGCCGTCGCCACGATAGCGACTGCGACCACCGCGGCGTCGGCGGCGACCGCCGCCACCTTCTTGCCGGAATTCGCCGGACTGCGACTGACCGCCGCCGCCCTGCGAGAAATCGCGTTGCTGTCCGCCCTGGCCACCCTGTCCGCCGCGGTTTTCATTTCCGCGGTTGTCACCGCGATAGCCGCCGCGACCGCGGCCGCCGCGATGACGCCGGCGGTGAAATTCGCCGTCGCGCTGCTCACCCTCGCGGCGTTCGGTCGCGGGAGCCGATTCGGCGGGCTTGGCGCCAAAGAGACCTTTCAGCCAGCCGACGAAGCCGCCGGAAGCGGGCTGCGGCTCGTCGCGCTGCGGCGCCTTGTTGGCGGGACCAGGCAGCGGGCCGCGTTGCTCGAAGGAGGGATCGCGTCGCGGTTCGCGCGGCTCGAAGGAACGCGGCTCACGCGGTTGACGCGGTTCGCGCGGCTCGAATTTCCGCTCACGGCGGTCCGGCTGGAATGTGCCGCGCGGTTCGCGCTGCGGCCGCGTGTCGTCCGTGTTGCCGGGTTCACCCCAGCTGACGGCGGGACGCTTCGCCTCGGAAGGCGGGAGGATCCGGATCTCGGCTTTTTCCACCGAGGGCTGGATGATTTCGGCGGGAGCGCCGACCGGCTCGCCGGCGGCGGGCGCCGTGACGGCGGGAGGCTCGCTCGCGCTGGTCACCGGGCCGTTGGCGGCCAAAGAGACGGGCGCGGGGGCTTCGGCGGGGGCGGGGACTGCCGGGGAGACTGCGGCGGACTCGGCGACAGGCGCCGGGGCGGGCTGTTCACTGGCAAACGGGTGCGTATATTCGCGCGGAGGCGTGATCACCTCGACGGAGGTGGGCTTGTAAGCACCTGGGCTGGCAGTTTCGGCGGCGGTCGGAGCGGCCGGTGGGTTGGCGCGTTTGCCGCGGGAAAGGCCGGAGCCCTTCGCGGTGCCGAACGCGCCGATCGGCCTGGCATCGCCAGCGGGAGCGGCAGTAGGAGCCTCTCCGGCGGCGGTCGCGGGAGCCGGAAGCGGCTCACCGGACGTTGGTTGATCTGACATGTGGGTTCTTTATGTTGCTGGCGCTCAACCCGGAAACGGGGGAACGGCCGTGTTTTAGGAAGGCATGCGGAGCGCAGGGGATGCGGCTCGACGCATGCGTGAAGGCCTGACGCTCGTTCATGTGCCTCCGGGGAGCAACTGCAAATTCCGGCATGGCGGAGGATGGCTGGATACGCGCGCGGAACTGCAAGCGCCTCATGGATGAAAGAGTTGCCACGCGCTGGCGTCCGTCCTCCGACAGGGGCGATTCGAGAATTTTGCGCGAATCGGGCCGTTTCTGCCTTCGTCTGGGCGGAAATGCAGCTCCGTCGCAAGGCGTCAACGACGCCGCGCAAGGGCCGGAGACAGCGCATGGCTTGCTGCGTTCGGAATCGATCTGTGCGAGCGAGGACGGCCGCGCGCCCACGCACGCGTTTTCGCGATGCGCCACCTTCCGACTGCGCGCGCCGCCAGCCGTTGCGCTGTTCAGCGGATGACGACGAATGCCGCGGTCACATCGACCGCGGTCACGCCGTTCTCGACCACGGCCGCCTTGAGCTTGAGCTTGGCCTGGCCGTAGCGCGCGAGGGCATCCTTGAACTCGGCGATCGCCGCCTGCGCGGGTCGCTCGCAGATTGCGCGGAGGTCGCCGAGCACGGGCCGGCGATACGCGGCGCGGCTTTCCTTCACGACGATGCGCCACTCGCTTTTTGCTGCGGCATTTTCCTCCTTCATCAACTCCCACACGACGCCGTAGCCGGCGAGCGTGGCGAGCGAGACGAGGCTGCCGCCAAACGCGGTGTTCAGCGAATTTCGGTTCTGCTCCTTCGGTGCGGTCAGCACGAGCGCCTTGGCGTCGCTTACCTCCACGCCCACACCCATCGCTTTCGCGAGCGGGATCATCTCGTGGAGAAAAAGCTCCAGCGCTGGCACCTTCACCGATTTCATTCGGGCGGACGTTGGAGGAAAAACCCGCGCACGTCAAAGCCGGCGCGGCACTGATGAGCCGCCGCGCGCAGGGTATTAGGGCTCGTCGTTGGCCAAAAGCGCAAGCTGCATGGCTCCAGCGGCTTGAGCAGAGTCTCCCGCCGCGGCTGGAGGATTCCCCGATGGCGCGTTGATCGCGGGCTGCGCCGATGTGGCGCGGTGGGAAACGACGTGGAGCGCGGCTGCGGTTTCGTTGTCCAAACCGCGCTCATGATTTCCCGAGGTCGCCGCCGGTTTTGGATCCTGCTCGTTTTGGTCGGAGTTTATGCGGTGCTCGGATATTTTGTGCTGCCCCCGATCGCGCGGACGGAGTTGCAGAAACGGATGGCGGCGCAGCTCGGTCGCACGGTGAGCATCGGCGCGGTGAAGATCGACCCGTTCGCCTTCTCCATCGCGCTCGAACGGGTGCAGATCATGAACGCGAGCGGTGCCGAACCATTCGCGGGCTGGCGGCGGCTGTCCGTGAACTTCGATCCGCTCGCCTCGCTGCGCGGCGAGTGGGTGCTGGGCGAAATCACGCTCGAGGATTTCCGCGGCGGCGTGGAGATCGACGAGCACGGCACGCCGAGTTTTTCCGACCTGCTCGATCGCTTTGGAAAAACGCGCGAACCGGACGCGGCCCGTCCGGCGGAGCCGCGGCAGCGCAGCCGGCCGTGGCGGATTTCGCGGCTCACGGTGGCGGGTGCGCAGGTTGATTTTGTCGATCGCTCGCGGAGCGAAGTGTTTCGTACGCTGCTCGGGCCGGTGAACTTCACGCTGGTGGAATTTCGCACCGCGGGCGGACACGGCGCGCCGTACCGCTTCGAGGCGCGCTCGGAGTCCGGCGAGAAGTTGACGTGGACCGGTTCGCTGAGCGCGCGCCCGCTCACCTCGACCGGCGAGTGGCGGCTGGAGAACGTGCTGCTCTCGAAATACGCGCCGTATCTCGACGAGCAGATGAATCTGCTGCTGACCGCGGGCAAGCTGACGCTGAGCGGCCGCTACGATGTGAGTTTTCTGCCGGACGATCGCCGGCTGCAGGTCACCGAGGGCGCCGCGCAGTTGACCAATCTGAAACTGGTCGAGCGGGCGACGGGCCAGCCGTTGCTGGAACTGCCGACGGCGGAACTGCGCGGCTTCAGCGTCGACGGGCTGCAGCGGCGCGTCGCACTCGGCACGCTGCGGCTCAGTGGCGGCCGGCTCGCCGTGCGCCGGGATGCCGACGGGGCTTTGAATCTCGCATCGGTGCTGGCGCCGCGGTCAGCGGGGTCGTCCGCCGGCGACGCGACGGAGCCGGCTCACGACCAGCCGATCGAAGTGACCGCGACGGAATTCGGCGTGCGGGATTTCGTGGTGCAATGGCACGACGGAACGACCCCGCGGCCGGTCGATATCGAGCTGACCGGCGTCAACGCGACGGTGAAGGACGTCACGTCCACGCGGGGCGCAACGTTGCCGGTTGAGGCAACCTTCGGGCTGAACCCGCAGGGGACGGCGCGGGCGAGCGGTAACGTGGCGCTGGCGCCGTTCCGGCTCAACCTGGACCTCGAGCTGGCGTGGATGCCGCTGCCACCGTTCAGCGGATACATGGAACGAGCACTGCCGGTGCGGCTCGCGCGCGGCACGGCGTCGCTGAAAGGCCGCGTGGCCGTCGCGCCGGGACCGGCGGGACCCGACGTGAGCTTCACGGGCGGCGGTCGACTCGAGGAGGTGGTGTTCGCGAGTGCGCTGCGCGAGGAGGAGCTGGGCGGATTCGCCAACCTGGCGGCAAATGACGTGACCGTGTCGAGCCATCCCCGGGTGAGCGTGACGATGGGCGCGGTGAATGTGAGCGCGCCATACACCCGGTTGGCCGTGGACCAGAACGGGCAACTCAATTTTGCGCAGCTCACGGGAGCGCGGGAGCCCGGCGCGGCGGTGGTGGCAATGCCGCGCGCGAAGCCGGCGCCAGGCACGGCACCGCTGGATCTCACCGTCGGCCAGCTTACGATCGACGGCGGCGAGCTGACGTTCAGCGACAACTCGCTCCAGCCAGCGGTCGAGATGGTGATCAGCCAAATCGGCGGGTCGGTGCAGAACGTCTCCTCGCGCAATCCGGCGCGCGGCGAGGCTGATCTGCGAGCGTTCGTCGGTGGCGAGGGGCCGGTTGTGGTGCGGGGCCGGTTCAATCCCTTCGCGGCGAGTCCGTTCGCCGATCTCGCGGTGGAGGCGAAATCGATCGATCTATCGCCGGTGAGCCCATACGTCGCGAAGTATGCCGGCTACGAACTCGAGCGCGGGGCACTGTTTCTCGAAACGCAGGCCAAGCTCGTGGAACAGCGACTCGATATCCGCAACAAGGTTACGCTGGAGCAGTTCACGCTGGGCCGACCGACGCCGAGTCCGGACGCGGTGAAGCTGCCGGTGCGGCTGGGCGTGGCGCTGTTGAAGGACGCAAACGGCAGGATCGTGCTCGACGTGCCGGTGCAGGGCAGCCTGGCGGATCCGCAGTTTCAAGTGGGCCGCGTGGTGGGACAGGTCCTCACGGGCGTACTGGCGAAGGCGGCGACGTCGCCGTTTTCATTGATCGGCTCGATGTTCGGCGGCGGCGGCGAGGAACTGCAGTATCAGGATTTCGCACCCGGTGAAGCCACGCCGACGGCGGCGAGCCTGAAACGGCTGGCGGTTTTGCAGCGTGCGATGGCCGAGCGGCCGGAGCTCCGGTTGCGGCTCGAACCGAGCTACGATCCGGGCGAACTCTATGAGTTGAAACGCCGGACGCTCGAGGAGCAGATCCGGCGGCGGGTGTGGGAAAAGCTGCGGGCGGCCGATGCCACGGTCCCCCCGATCGAGGAACTGCTAATCTCGTCGAGCAACCGCGCGGATGCGATCACGCAAATGTTCGACGAGCGGTTCGGCCGGCCGCGCGCGGTGCGACCGGAACCGGTCGTACCACCACCGGTTGGCGCGACCGCGATCTCACCGCCCGAAGCGAGCGCGGCGGCGGCACGAACTGCGCCCGTGGTCGACGAACCGGCACCGGCCGAACCCGTTGCGGACGGGACGCCCGCGTTCCCGGAGACGCAGGCTGCGCCAGCCGAGGCGCAGCGGGAACAACACGAAAAACCGGGGCTGATTCGCCGGGCCTGGAACATGGCCACATTGAAAGGACTCCGCGACCGGTGGTGGGGCGAGGACGAAAAGCCCGTGCCGGTCGCACGGCGACCCGAGCCGCCGCCCGCGCCGGTCGTCCAGCCTCCGCAGCCGCAAGTCGCACAGACACCACCCCCTGCGCCCGTTCAGGCGCCGCCGGCCGCGCCATCGCCCGCCCCGCTCGATGTGCCGCTCAGCGAAATGGAGCAGCGGTTGATCGATACCCTCGATGTCGGCGCGAAGGACCTGACGCAGCTCGCGGAAGCGCGCGCGGAGCGGGTGAAGGAACTTCTGACGAAGGAAGGACGCGTGGCGCCGGACCGCGTACAGATCGCGAAGATCAAAGACGACGCGAGCGTCGCGAAAGGCCCGCGCGTGACGTTGCACTTGGATTGAGTGCGGACTCGTGGACGGGGCTGTGTAGAATCTCGCGACGGCCGCAAAAAGGCACAAGAAGCGCAAAACAATCCGTTCGCATAGCGTCCGGTGTGAGATTGAAGTGATGCGGTTGGTGCTGCACTGGTGGATTGGCTCTCAACGCAGTCTGTGCCTTCCTGCGGCTGAGGATGTCCGCACTCGCTGACACATTTGGCTGCCGCTCGGGTTGTGGGGCGTGCTGCATCGCGCCTTCGATCTCGTCGCCGATTCCCGGGATGAGCGGAGGAAAACCGGCCGGGATTCCGTGCGTGCAGCTGCTGCCGGACATGCGCTGCGCGCTGTTCGGCAAACCGGAGCGGCCGGCGGTGTGCGTGAGCTTGCGGCCGAGCCAGGAAATGTGTGGCGGCAGTCGAGACGAAGCGTTGCGGCACCTCGCGGCGCTGGAACTCGCGACGCGGCCAGCGGGGTGAACTCTCGAGGTTGGCCGATGCGAGGAAGTGTCGTGAGTGCTGCGGAGGGCGCACCCAGCTGCGCCGCTACCGAGCGAAACACCGTGCGCGAGGTCGTGAAACGGCAGGCGGATCTTGCTGGGGTCGGTGCATCCGGCTATTGGGCGACGTGATGATTCCGACCGCGCGACGCGTCCAATACGCCTACGGCTATCTCGGACTCGGCTTGCTCGCCGAGGCAGCGCACGAACTGGATGCGGTCGTCGAGGCGGATCAGTTCGCGCCGGAAGTGATGGCGGCGCGAATGGACCTCTTCATGGCGGCTCACGAATGGGCTCGCGTGGTCGACTACGCGCGGCGGCTGCTCGAGCGGGATCGGAACAACGTCGCCGCGTGGATCTCACTCGGCTGCGCGGTGCGGCGCGTTGAAAATGTCGCCGCCGCGAAGCAGGTGCTGCTCGAAGCCGAGCGGCTGCACGGCAACCAGCACGCGGTGATCCACTACAACCTTGCGTGCTACACGTGTCTGCTCGGCGAGATGACCGCCGCCAAAGCCCATCTCACGCGCGCCTGCCGGATGGATGCCAGTTTCAAAGCGGCGGCCTTGAAGGACACGGATCTCGCCGCATTGGCGGATTTCGTGCGCGAGCTGAAGGTGGCGTGAAACTGCGGGGGTAGGACGGGAACTCCTGATCCGCCCTACATCCGATGGCTCACTGCAGCGTGAGCTTGGCTTCGAGCGCGATCCGGTCCGACGCGCCGCCGACGAGGAGGGTATAGTCGCGCGGATCGGCGCGCCAGGCGTGCGCAGCCACGTCCCAATAGGCGAATTCCTTTGCGGTGAGCCGAAAGCGGACGACGCGGCTTTCTCCCGGCTGCAACGAAACGCGGCTGAACGCCTTCAGCTCCTTCGGCGGACGCGGTAGCGGTGCGTGCGTGTCGCGAACGTAAAGCTGCGCGATTTCGGTGCCTGCGATCAGGCCGGTGTTGGTCACCGTGAACTCGACGCTGACGCGGCCTTCGAGCGGCATGACGAATTCGCTGAGCTTGAGATCCGAATACGCGAACGTGGTGTAGGAAAGTCCGTGGCCGAACGCATAGAGGGGTGCGATCTGCTTCTGCTCATACCAGCGATAGCCGATGAAAACGCCTTCCTGGTAGACGACCCGTGTAACGGGGTGGGACATGTTGTTGTCCTGATCCCAACCGACATACAGCGACTCGCCGGCAGGAAGATAACCGAAGCCGGGCGAGTCCTCGAACCGCCGCTCGATCGTGATCGGGAGCTTGCCGCTGGGATTCGTCTCCCCGCACAGGATCTCGGCGAGCGCGCGGTTGCCGATCTGGCCCGGATACCAGGCCCACACAACGGCGGCGGCGCGATCGTTCCAGCCGGTCATCTGAATCCCGCTGCCGGTGTTCACAATGACGACGGTCCGCGGGTTGAGCCCGACGATCCGCTGAATCCGCTGCTCTTCGGCGTCGGGCAGAGCGAACGGGCGGTCCCAGCCTTCGCTGTCCTCGGTGCCCGTGCTGAGGAACACGATGTCCGCGGCGCGAATCTCCTCGTCGGTCGGAGCCGCGACAAAGTGCAGCTGCGCGCCGTAGGTGTCCTGCAACTCTTGCAAGAGCGGCACCGGGTCGTAGCCCTGCACCTCGGCGGCCCCGAGCCCGCGCGGCAGGTGCTGTGCGTAGCGGCCGGTGAAGAGGATGTTTTGGCCGGACTCGCGGCGGACCGGCAGCACGCCATCGTTCTTCAACAGCACGATGCCCTCGCGAGCGGTCTGTAGCGCGACCTGCTCGTGCTCGGGGAATTTTTCGAGGAAGTAGGTGTCCTGCACGGGCCGGTCGTGCAGGCCCATCGCGATGCACGTGCGCAGGATGCTGCGCGCCATCCTATCGATCTGCACCTCGGTGACCTTGCCGGCCTTGAGCAGCCGGTCGGCGTCGGCCTTGATGAACTTCTCGCCGGGCATTTCGAGGTCCTGGCCGGACTCAATGATCTTCTGGGCGTCCCACACCGACCACCAGTCGGTCATCACGAGCCATTTATAACCGAGCTGTTCGCGCAGCAGCTCGGTGATCACGCTGCGGCTCTGGCCACACCACTCGCCGTTGAGGAGGTTGTAGGAGGTCATCACCGCCATCGCGCCCGCCTCGATGCCAGCGCGGAACGGCGGCAGGTAGATCTCGTGCAACGTGCGCTCGTCGACGATGGAGTTGGAGGTGCGGCGGTAGTGATCGGTTTCGTTGGCGAGGAAATGCTTCAGCGTCGGGATCGTGCCGGTGTCGAGCACGCCGGCGACGTAACGCTCGATCATTTTCGCGGAGAGGAGTGGATCTTCGCCGAAATACTCGAAGTTCCGGCCAGCTTGGGCGTGGCGATACAGGTTCATCCCCGGGCCGAGGAGGAACGCGATGCCGCCGGCGCGGCATTCCTCACCGATGCTGTGGGCGTAGCGGTAGGCAAGCGCGGGATTCCACGTGGCGGCGAGCGCGAGCGGATTAGGAAACGCCGTGGATTTCTCAAGCGCGGTACTGAGGTTGCGGCGAATGTTCACGCCGCCGGTGGCGTCGGACATGTAGAGCTCGGGAATGCCGAGCTCCGGGTAGCCTTTGATGAAAAAGGAATTGTGGCCGCTGATCAGCTGGAGCTTCTGCGCCACGGTCAGGCGGGCGAGCAGCGCGTTCGCGCGTTGCTCGGCGACATCGGAACTGACGGGCGTTTTAAAGGACGGCTCGGCGAGGGTGATGGTGGTGGGGAGGAGCATGAAGGGGAGACCAGAACTGCAGAAGTGAGGACGAAGCGGCGAGAGTGGGACGATTTGCGAAGCGGCTAGGACGGACGAGCGGTATCTTGGATGCGCGCCCCGCTGACGAGTGCCGAATAGCGCCCGAAGCCGGCTCCGGATATTTCGGGCTCCCGAACCTGCCCAGAATTCGATCCGTGCCGCGCCGAGCCATTTTCACGTAATACGTGAAAATTGCCTCAGGCACGCTCCGCCGCATCGAGGTGGCGGTCGCTGGGCCTCCGGCGAGTGCGCGGTAAGCGCGAAGAGGAAATGCAGCGAAATCATTTTCACGTATTACGTGAAAATGGCCTTCGGGGGGAGTAGCGGAGCGGGGAGGACGCGTTCTTGCGCCGGGGCGGGCGAGGCCGCAAGTTGGCCGGCTATGCCCGAGGAAGCACCGACCATCATCTTCTCCATGCTTGGCGTCTCGAAGAAGATCGAGCGCAAGGAAATCCTCCGCGACGTCTCGCTGTCGTTCTTCTACGGCGCGAAGATCGGCGTGCTCGGGCTGAACGGCTCGGGCAAGTCCTCGCTGCTGCGGATCCTCGCCGGCCGCGACAAGGAGATCGAGGGCGCGGTGCATTTCGAGCCGGGTTATACCATCGGGCTGCTCGAGCAGGAGCCGCAGCTCACCGCCGGTGCGACCGTGCGCGCGTGTGTCGAGGAGGGCGTGAAGCACCTGACGGATCTCGCGGCGGCGTACGATGACACCTGGGATGAACTCGATGCAGCGCCGGACGATGCGGCGAAGGACGCGATCATGGCGAAACAGGGCGAACTGCAGGAGAAGATCGACGCGCTCAACGCGTGGGACGTGGCGCCGCAGGTGGAAATGGCGATGGACGCGCTGCGCTGTCCGTCGGGGGAGCAGATCGTCGACACGTTGTCGGGCGGCGAGAGGCGGCGGGTGGCGCTGGCACGACTGCTGTTGCAGAAACCGTCGATCCTGTTGCTCGACGAACCCACCAATCACCTCGATGCCGAAAGCGTGCAGTGGCTCGAGCAGCACCTGGCCCGCTACGAGGGAACGGTGATCGCGGTGACGCACGATCGCTATTTTTTGGACAATGTCGCGCAGTGGATCCTCGAGCTGTCGTTCGGCCACGGAATTCCATGGAAGGGCAATTACTCCTCGTGGCTCGAGCAAAAGCAGCGGCGGATGGCGGTGGAGCAGCGCACGGAGGATCGCCGGCAGAAGGCGATGGCGCGCGAACTGGAGTGGATCCGCAAATCGGCCAAGGCGCGGGTGGCGAAATCGCAGGCGCGCATTAGCGCTTATGAGGCGATGCTCAAGGAAAACGTGGCCGAGAAGGAGCGGGAGTTCGAAATCTTGATCCCGCCCGGTCCGCGGCTGGGCAATCTCGTGGTTGAGGCGCAGAAACTCACCAAGAGCTACGGCGAGAACGTGCTGTTCGAGAACGTGAACTTCGCGCTGCCGCCTGGCGGGATCGTCGGTGTGATCGGCCCGAACGGCGCCGGCAAGACGACGATGTTCAAGCTCATCACGGGCGCGGAGCAGCCGGACGGCGGCACGCTGCGCGTCGGCGATACGGTGAAGATCGCGCACGTCGACCAGTCGCGCGAGTCGCTGCCGGACAAGGCGACGATCTGGGAGGCGATCAGCGGCGGCGAGGAGATCCTGAAGCTCGCCAATCGCGAGGTGAACAGCCGCGCGTATTGCGCGCAGTTTGGCTTCACCGGAGCCGATCAGCAGAAAAAGGTCGGCGTGCTCTCGGGCGGCGAGCGCAACCGCGTGCATCTCGCGCGGCTGCTGAAGAGCGGCGCGAACCTGATCCTGCTCGACGAGCCGACGAACGACCTGGACGTGAACTCGATCCGTGCGCTGGAGGAAGGTTTGGAGAACTTCGCGGGCTGTGCGGTGGTGGTGTCGCACGACCGGTGGTTCCTCGATCGCGTGGCGACGCACATCCTCGCGTTCGAGGGCGAGAGTTACGTGCACTGGTTCAACGGCAACTACTCGAGCTACATCGAGGATCTGCATCGCCGAAAGGGGAAGGACGCCGACCAGCCGCACCGGATCAAATACCGGAAGCTGACGCATGGATGATAGCCTCGCGGCGCGGCGTGCCATCACTACGGCTCGAACGAGCGCACGCAGAAACGGGGGAACCACAGATGAACACAGCTGCGGCCAGCTCGTCGGGGTTCATCTGTGTCGATCTGTGGTTTTGTTTCTTTTTGCTAGACGCCCGTGCTGGCCAGAGTTCGGCGGTAGTGAACACCTGCGACGATGAAAGCGGAGGGCTCCGAACGGCTGAAGGTGGTGCAGGGCGACATCACGACGCTAACGGTGGACGCGATCGTGAACGCGGCGAATTCGTCGCTGCTCGGCGGCGGCGGTGTGGATGGCGCCATTCATCGAGCGGCTGGACCGGAATTGCTGGCGGAGTGTCGCACGTTGGGCGGCTGTGCGACGGGCGATGCGAAGATCAGCCGTGGCTACCGACTGCCGGCGCGGCACGTGATTCACACCGTGGGTCCCGTGTGGCGCGGCGGCGCTGCTGGAGAAGCGGAGTTGCTGGCGTCGTGCTATCGGCGCTCGCTTGAGCTCGCCGCGGCGGCCGGGATCGCCACGGTGGCGTTTCCCTGCATCAGCACGGGCGTCTACGGCTATCCGCCCGAACCGGCGTGCGCGATCGCGGTGGACACGTGCCGGAGCTTCCTTGGCGAACACGCGTTGCCGCGCGAAGTGATTTTCGTGTGCTTCGGCCGGCGGGACTACGAACTTTACCGGGCGGCGTTGGTGCAAGGGGAAGGGGCGCCCGACCGCTTGCGCGGGGAATAAACCTGCGCAGCGTGCGCTCTCACCGAAAATGAAACGTCTGTTCACTCTGCTCGCACTCGCCGGGCTGGTTTTTCCCATGGCTCACGCTGCTGAAACGAAAACGGAATCCATTGTGCTGGGTGGTGGCTGCTTCTGGTGCACGGAAGCCGCCTACGAATTGCTGCCGGGCGTGAAGAACGTCGTCAGCGGCTATGCCGGCGGGCACCAGCCGAATCCCAACTACGAGCAGGTGTGCGGGCACGGCACGGGGCACGCGGAGGTGATCAAGATCGACTACGATCCGGCGCAGGTGTCGCTCGACGAGGTGCTCGATTATTTCTGGCACGTGCACAATCCGACGCAGGTAGGCGGGCAGGGAAACGACAGGGGACCGCAGTATCGCTCGATCATTCTCTACGCGAACGAAGCGCAGAAGACCGCGGCCGAAAAATCGAAGGCGAAGGCGGCGGAGGAGTTTCGCGATCCGATCACGACCGAGATCGTGCCGTTGGAGAAATTCTGGGTGGCGGAGGATTATCACCAGGACTATTTCCGCAAGAACCCGAACCAGGGGTATTGTGCGCTGGTGATCGCACCGAAGATCCGCAAGCTGCAGAAGCAGGTCAGCGCGGCCGGAAAATAAGCGGGGCCGAGGATCAGCGTCGCCGGCCGGCGGCGAGTCGAGCTGCGGCTTTACGTGACGGGGCGATCGCGCGATAACCGCGTTCGTTCCTCATGGCCCCTCACGTTTCGGTTGTCCTGCCTGTTTTCAACGCGGCCGCGACCGTGGCACGGGCAGTTGCGAGCGTGCGGGCACAGACGTTCGGGGATTGGGAGTTGATCGTGGTGGACGATGGCTCGACCGACGGCACTGGCGAAGTGCTGCGTACGTGCGCTGCGGCTGAGCCACGTGTGCGCGTCATCGAGCGCCGCCACGAAGGGCTGGTGCCGGCGTTGAATGCGGGGCTTGCGGCTGCACGCGGGGAGTTCATCGCGCGGATGGACGCGGACGACGAATGCCTTCCCGAACGGCTCGCCGAACAGGTGGGCTTTCTCCGCGCGCCCGCCAACGCCGCCGTTGGATTGGTGAGTTGCCTGGTGGAGTTCGGCGGCGACGGACGGGCAAATGAGGGCTACGCGCGGCACGTCGCGTGGATCAACTCACTCGTCACGCCGGAGCAGGTCGCGCTGAACCGGTTCATCGAATCGCCGCTGGCACATCCAAGCGTGCTGTTTCGTTGCGAGCTGGTGGAGCGGCTCGGCGCGTATCGCGACGGGGCGTTTCCGGAGGATTACGAGCTATTGCTGCGCTGGATGGATGCGGGCGTGCGGGTGGCGAAGGTGCCGCGCGTGCTGTTGCGCTGGGCGGATTCGCCGGGCCGGTTGTCACGGACGGATTCGCGCTACTCGGCGGAGGCATTTTTCCGCATGAAGGCGGAGTGGATCGCGCGGGAAGTGCAGCGGGTGGGCGGCGGGAAAGACGTTTGGGTCTGGGGCGCCGGTCGGCCGACGCGCAAGCGCGCTGCTTGGCTGGAACAACACGGCGTGGCGATCGGGGGCTACATCGACGTGGATGCGACGAAGATAACCGCGGCGCTGGGTGGCACAGGTCGGCCGGTGATCACGCCTGAGGAGTTGCCAGCGCTAAATGACGTGTTCGTGCTCGGCTACGTCGGCACGCGCGGCGCGCGAGACTATGACCGCGCCGTGCTGTGTGCTCACGGCTATGTGGAAGGTCGGGATTTTCTGATGTGTGCGTGAGGTGAATCTGAAGGCTATCTGAAAACCGCCCGCTGAGCATTGTAGGGCTGCCGCTTGCCGGCGGCCGGAAACGACAACACGTGCCAAACGTGTTCGCGGCCGGCGGCGAGCACCGGCCCTACGGGGCAATCGGCTGCCATGACAAATTTTCGGATAGCCTCCAGAGCCGACCCTCCTTCGTCCCGCGGATGCGGAACTACGGAGGGCTGGGAGCGGAGAAGCCGGAACAGTCGAGAGTAGAGGGATGAAAGTTGAGAGGCGGCTCGCACGATCCAACCAGGCACGCTGGGGGCGCCTGTGGCCTAGAGCCGAGCGCCTACCGCCTACGGCTTTTCGCGCGTGAATGGGACAAAGCGCACGGGCATCAATGTATGGAGGTGGGGCTTGCCGTTGCGCTTGGTGACGAGCTTGAGAAACTGCGTGCTGTGCGCGGGGCCGACGGGAATGACGAGCCGGCCGCCTTCTTTCAGCTGTTCGAAGAGCTTCGGCGGCACGTCCTCGGCGCCAGCGGTAACAAGGATCGCGTCGAACGGTGCCGCCTCGGGCCAGCCGTTGTAGCCGTCGCCGATCCGCAGGTGCACGCGCTCGTAGCCTGTTTCCTTCAACGTCGCCGCCGCCTGATGCGCGAGCGGCTCGACGATCTCGATCGAATAAACCTCATCGCACAGCTCGGCGAGGACCGCGGCTTGATAGCCCGAGCCGGTGCCGATCTCGAGCACGCGGCTGTCGCGCTTCAGCCGCGCGGCCTGCGTCATATAGGCGACGATGTAGGGCTGGGAAATCGTTTGGCCGTGACCGATTGGGAGCGGATTGTCGTCATAGGCGGAGCGGCGGACGTCCTCCGGCACGAACCGATGGCGCGGCACGGTGCGCATCGCGGCGAGCGTGGCTTCGTCGGTGATGTCGCGGCTGATGAGTTGCTCTTCGACCATGTGCTCGCGTTCGTTGGTCCGGGCGCGTTCGTAAGCTGCGTGGGCGGTGCCCACGATCAGCAGCAGAGCGAGCAGGGACAGCCTTGCGCGCATGGTGACTGTTAACGTGTCGCGGCCTCGGGTGCAAGTGGGCCGGCCTGGATAACGCGCGACGGGGAGCTCCTGCTGCGCCCGGCCCGATGTAACCGATTGAGGCTTGCGCCAAGAAGAGACGAGATAGGCCTCAATCGTAGGGTGCGACCTGGCTACGTCGAAAGACGTGACTTCCTAAGGTGCGCGTGAGGCATGGTTCGAGGCGGTGCGAAGCCGCCGGCGCCAGGCGGCGAATGCGAGTGCTGCGGCGCCGAAGAGGGCGGCGTAGGTGGAGGGTTCGGGGATGGCGCTCGTCTGGACGCTCAGGGCGCCATTCGTGTAGAGCGTGCTCGTATTCCAACTCAAGCCGCCGGCCAGCGTCGGGAGATTGATGGTGGTGAACGTGCCGCTGGATGCGCCCGTCCAATTGAACAGATCGAAACTCGTGCCAGTGGCGGGATTGAAGTCGTTGAGCAACGAGACGGTCAGCACACCGCCGAACGAGATCGCACCATTGACGTCGATCGCGTCGAAATCGGTGCCGCGCGAGCCGGCGGCGGCGAGCTCGATCAGCGTGGTGCCGAGCAGCGAGAGGTTGCCGTTGACGGTGAACAATCCCGGGCTGGCACCCGGCGCTAAGATGCCGCCCGCGTTCACCGTGAGCGCGCCTGTAGCACCGGTGCCGCCGAGCGTGCCACCGCTGTTGACGGTGAACGCGCTGTTTGCGGCGGAGCCGGTGAGGTGAAGCGTGCCGGCATTGATCGTCGTCGCTCCCGTGTAAGCGTTCGTGGCAGAGAGCGTGAGCACGCCGGCGCCGGTCTTCGTGAGGCTCCCGGCACCGGAGAGGATGCCGGCCGCGGTGATGGAGAAACCGTTGGTATCGAATGTGGACGTGTTGGAGAGCGCCGCCGGCAGGCTGGTGGAGAAGCTGGCCGTGGCGCGCAGGGTGCCGCCGGCGAAATTGACCGTCGCAGTGCCGGTGCCGCTGCCCTTGAAGAGGCCGAAGCTGCCGACATCGAGTCGGCCTCCGGAGTTGAGATGCAATGTGCCGTCGCCGTTGCCCGACATCGCCACGTAGGGCGCACTCACGACACCGCCGTTTGCGATCGTGAGCGTGCCCGTGCCGGCCCGCGCGATTTCGAGCGAGGTCGTGTTTGTCCAGGTCGAGTTGCTTCCGATGACGGTGACCGTGCCCGCGCTGTCAGCGGTTTGGGCGATGAGGCCGATCGTGTTGCTCACCTGGCCGCCGTCGGCAATCGACAGGCTTCCATTGCCGGCGTAGCCGATCTCGAGTCGCGAGGAGTTGGTCCAGGAGGAGCCGTTGCCGGTAACGGTGGCGGACGAGATCGAGGCGCCGCCCGTGGCAATGTAGGCCTCGGTGTTGGCGAGGACACCGCCTCCAAAAACCGCCAGCGTGCCATCACCGTTCGAACCCACGAGCAGGCTGCTCGTGAGGGCGAGCGAGCCTTCGTCCTGCACCGTCAACGAGCCAGTGCTTCCCGCCGATACGCCGAGAGCGGCGGAGGTGGCCGTGACTGTGCCGGAATTTTCGACCGTCAGTGCGCCGACGCCGGCGGCGCCCACCTGCAGGGCGCCGCTGCTGGCCCACAGGGAGTCGGTTCCGCGGACGGCGACCGTGCCGCTGCTTCCGGACAACTGGCCGATGTAGGACGCGGTGTTGGACACTTCGCCACCGGCTTCGATCGTCAGCGAACCCGTCCCCGAAATGCCGACGGCTAGCGTGGCTGCGTTGGTCCAGCGGGAGTTGCCGTTCGTGATGGTGACGGCACCGCTGCTGCCGGCTGCCCATCCGATCTGGCCGTTCTGATTGGTGACCGTGCCGCCGGCGGAAACGGCCAGCGTTCCCTGGCCGGACGTACCCACGACGAGACCGCCCGTGTTGGTCCAGGTGGAATTCGAGCCGGTCACGGTGACGGTTCCGTCGCCGGTTTCGCTGCCGCCGATCATACCGGCCGTGTTCGAAACGAGGCCGCCATCGGAAATGGTGAGCGTACCCTGGTGCCGATAACCGACGTTGAGCGTGTCCGAGTTGGTCCACCGCGAGTTCTCGCCGGTGACGGTCGCGCTCGCGGTGGAGCTGGCTCCAGTGCTGATGGTGGCGGAGGTATTGGAGACAAAACCGCCGTTGGAAATCATCAGGGAGGCATTGCCGAGGCTGCCGATGTTGAGGTTTTGGGTTTGGGTCAGGGTGGAGTCGTTGCCGGTGACGGTGATGCTGCCGGTCGAACCTCCCTGCGCGCCAAGGGTGGTGGTCTTGGCGCTGACGGCGCCACCGTTGCTGACGGTGAGCGTGCCCGTGCCGCCGCGGCCGATCTCGAACAGGGAGAGGACGGTCCAGGTGGAGCCCGTATCCTCAACGATCGCGTGTCCGGCCGCGCCTGTGTTATAGCCCAGGTAAGTAGTGGGGCTCGTGAAGTCGCCGCCATTGGAGATCGTCAATGTGCCGGTGCCCGCGTATCCGCCATAGAATATGGGCGTGGTGAGAGCGCCGCTTCCCGTGATGACGAGCGTGCCGTTCTGGCCGGCGGCGGGGGCGGTCCAGCCGAAGGCGGGGACGGGAGCGAAGACGGAGGAAAGTTCCGCGGTGCCGTTGTTGATTTGAAATCCCTGTCCGGCGATGGGCAGGCCGAGGTTCCAGTTGGAGGCGAGCGACCAGTCGCCGGTGACGCCCGCGTTCCAGATTCTCGTCTGGGCGACGGCCGACGGGGCGAGGCACGCCGCGGCGAACCACGCAAGCGGGAAGCACCAATACTTCATGCCGGCGGAGATTTTCGAGATACCGATCGGACGCGATTCAGCGGAAGAACTAGTGCGGAGGAACTACCCGCAAGAGTTGAGAGAGGAAGATCGAGGGTTGAGAGAAGTCGGAGGGAGGGCGATCGGGCCGTGGCAAGGTGCGTGAGTTCGCACGCGTCGTGGCGCGAATAGATCGCGCGGACGAAGACGCACGTGGCATCGTGAGCCGTTGCCACCGGCCGTGACCGATGCGGTGTGGTCGCGCCTGATCTGGTAGTCGAGCCGGCGGAGCACCTCCACTACAAGACCGGCTGACGCACTATCGGCTCGACGACATGGCGGATGCCCGGTGCCGTCACGGTCATCGGCCCCGCTCTCAACGCTCCGTGAACGCTTCCCTGGAAGATCTGCTGCGCCAGGCGCGCTGGCTTCGGTTTTCCGATACGGCGACGGAGGCGCGCTATGATGAGGACCGATTCGTTTCGGGAATGGTGCGGGAGCGGGTCACGATGGCGGCGTGCGCGCTGACCAGCGCGGCCTTTGGCCTGCTGGAGGCGCATCTCTCGCACGGCCTCTATGAGTTTCCCGGTCTGATGATGACCGTGCACGCGGTGCGGTTCTATGCGGTGATCCCGCTGTGGGTCGCGCTCTGCTTGGCGACCTTCTGGCGGGGCTTTCCCCGGTGGGCCGGAATCGCCAACGCGGTCGTGACCGTGCTGAGCTGCTGGGGGCACAGCATCATCGCGTGGGAGGTGCTGCGGGCGCTGCCCGAACGAAACCTCACGAACATGCTCACGGGCTCGACGCTCCTCGTGCTGATCGTCGCGCTCTTGATGTTGCCGATGCGGTTTCGTGCTCTGGTCGGCGTGGTGGCGCTCTCGCTGGGCGGGACGCTGGGGTTTTCCCATGCGATGCTGGGTGGGGAGCCGGTGCATGCGACGAATCTGGCCAATGCGAGCTTCTCGCTTCCGCTGGTGGCCGTGCTGATCCTGATCGGTGGCTGGTTTCGCGAGGCGGCGGACCGGCGGATGTTCGCGCAACGCGAGCATGCGCGGCGGCTGGCCGAGGAACTCGCGGCGGCGAATGCGGAGCTGGCGCGGCTCAATGCCGAGAAGAACGAGTTCATGGCGATCGCCGCGCACGACCTGCGCGCGCCGCTGGCGACGGTGCGGGGTTTTGCCGAGCTGCTGCGCGACGGGCGACTGGGCGAGGAGGAAAAACGTGTGACGGCCGTGCATGAAATCCATGCCCAGGCGACGCGGATGCTCGGGCTCGTGACCGATTATCTCGGCGCGCACGCGGCGGAGAGTGGGACCGTGCCGGTGCGGTCTGAGCGGATCGATCTTGCCGCGGAGGCGTGCGCGGCGTGCGAACGGCACGAGCTGACGGCGGCGGGAAAGCAGCAATTGATCTCCGGGCCAAACGGGGCGTCGCCGGTGTGGGTCTGCGCAGATCCTGGGCTGCTCGCGCAGGTGACGGACAACTTCATCTCGAATGCGTTGAAGTTCAGCCCGCGCGGCGCGTCGATCCGGCTCGAAGTCGGGCGACGCGGCGACGTCGCGTCGCTCGCCGTGATTGATACGGGACCGGGAATTCCGGCTGACGAGCAAGCGGGCTTGTTTCAAAAATTCGGCCGGACGAGCGCGCGGCCAACCGATGGCGAAGCCAGTCACGGGCTCGGACTCGCGCTCGCGAAGCGGCTGGCTCACGCGATGGGTGGACAGGTCGGCTGCGAGAGTCCAGTGACGGGGCGCCGGCCGGGGGAGACGGAGCGCGGCGCGAGGTTCTGGATCGAGCTGCCGGCGGTGGAGCAAGCGACGGCAAATTCGACCGAAGAGTGAAGAGAGGGCGTTTGCCCGGCCGTTCGTTCGTGTCACACGAGCTGTTTAGCATCGATCGATGTGGTCGAGTGCGGTCTGCTCGGCCGGGTCACATGAAGGCTGCGCCGAATGTCGCCGTCGGGCTGGTCGAGGACGATGCGCCTTACCGCGCCTATGTGACGGCCCTGCTGGAGTCGACGGGTGAGCGGCGCGTGGCGTTTGCCGTTGGGTCCGCGGAAGAAGGCTTGGCGCGCATCGCCGAGGCGCACGTGAATGTGCTGTTGCTCGACCTGCGGTTACCCGGAATTTCCGGAGGGGCGGCGGTGCAAAAATTTCTGACCGTCCAGCCGGACCTTCTCGTGATCATGCTAACCGCGCTCGATGCAGAGGAGCCCGTGATCGAATCGATCAAGTCAGGTGCGTGCGGCTATCTCTTGAAAGGGGCTTCGTCGGAAGCGGTGCTTGGCGCGGTCGACGACGCGCTGGCCGGTGGCGCGCCGATGTCGCCATCGATTGCCAGGCGCGTGCTCGGATTGCTGCGAGCGGCGCCAACGACCATGGCGAAAGTGGCCGAGGGGAAACTCGCCGCGCTGACGGCCCGCGAGGAGGAAGTGCTCGCGCGCGTGGCCGCCGGGCGGAGCGACAAAGAGATCGCGGCGGAATTTGGCACGGCGCTGTCGACGATCAAAAACCACCTGGCGAACATCTATGCGAAGTGGCGGGTGCGGTCGCGCACGGAGGCGGCGGTCAGGTTTCTCGGACGGTAGGCGGGAGTTTTTTGGTCGGAATTCCCCGTGGTCATCGGTGAAATTCGTGGTTGAATTTGCAGCGTGGCGAAAGCGGAGACGGAGGCGCATCGGGAATTGAAACGGCTGGCGCTCGGGTGGGCGCAGACGAATGGGTTTGCGATCTGCGCGTGCGAGGTGCGCGTGCCGAAGTGCGGGTATCGCGCGGACGTCGCGGCGTGTTCGCGCGGCGAGGGGCGGCGGACGGCGGTCTTCGAGTGCAAGCAGGCGCGAGCCGACTTGCTGAAGGACGCTACGGACGAGCGGGAGGCGCGGCGGAAGGTGGAGGAATTGAGGGCGCGCGTGCGAAAACTGGAAGAGCTGATCGGCGAGCACCGGCCGGATTTGCGGAAGGGCGAGGCGCTGTTTGCGGAGTTCGACGCGTGGGACTTTTCGGGCATCGAACACGCGACGCATCGGCGGGTGCTCGAGCAATTGGGCACGTGGCAGGGACGGGTGCTGCGTGGGACGAAGTTCGCAAAGCTGTTCCGCTGGCGGGCGGCGGATTTTTTCTACCTTGTCAGCGAGGAGGGAATCTTCGCTGAAGCGGAGATCCCGGCGGGGTGGGGCCTGCTGGTGCGGCGCGGCGAAGAGCTGGAGCTTGCGCGCAAGCCGGTGTGGGCGGAGGCAAAGCTCGAAACACGCGCGGCGCTGCTGGAGTGCATTGCGGCCGCGGCGACGCGCGCGGTGAATCGTGAGATGGGCGTCGTAATCGAGGTGCCGCCGTGGGCGGAGACCCGCGGTCCAGATACCGCGGGTCCGTGAGCGGGCACGTGTGGCCGGAGCGGCCGCCCGGGCTTCGCGCTACCGGGCGGCGACGGCGCCGGCGGGTTTTTGTTCGGTGTAGAAGACCGTGCGCGAGAGCTGGGCGGGGAGATCGCCGTCGGGGATCACGCGGGCTTCGACGCCGTCGATTTCGGCGTAGCCAATGACCATGGTGTTGACGCGCTTTGCAGTGACGGCGCGGCCGGCGAGGTCGAACTCACGGCCCTCGTTTAGCCACAGCCGGCGCTCGGTGAGACCGGTGAACCAGCGGGCGCGGCCGAGCCCTTTCGGATCGTCGGCTTCGACGATATCGGCCGGGATCCAGCCGTAGTTCGGCACAAAATATTCGGCCCAGCAGCGATAGCCGGGATCGGTTTCCTTGCCCTCGTTGGCCTCGCGTAGCCGGTAGCCCATTTGGAGGCGGGCGGGAATGCCGCGAGCGCGCGCGAGCGCGATGAACATCGAGTGGAGATCGGTGCAGCAGCCGCCGGCGTTGGTCATGCAGTCCTCGGCGTCGCCGAGGCTGCATTTGGGTTTGGTCGGATCCTTCGAATAGTGATCGGCGTAGTCAGCGACCGCGGTGAGGAGGAGCTGGGCTTGTTTGGCGATGTTGGTTTCGGCTCCGCAGGAGTCGTTGGCGAGTTTGGCGATGCGGGGCGTGACCTTCATGTGCGGCGCGTCGGTGCGGAGCTCGTCGACGAAAAGGCGGCGGTGGGTGTCGGTGATCGCACCGGCCTGCGCGGGAACGAGATCGACGAACACGGGGCGGCGGCGAACGGTGAATTCGACTTTCGACGACAGCGAGGAGGCGGCGGGGTGGGCCACTTCGACGAGCATGAAGCGGTTGCCATGATCGGGCTCGGTAACGATGCGCCACGGGCCGGGTGCGGAGGTGACGGCGAAATCGAGGACTTCCTGGAAGCGTTCGTCGTCGGGAATGGCAATCCACCATTTAACCGATTTCGCGCCGTCGGGGATGCCGGAGAGGGTGACGGTTTGCTGGACGCGGTAGGTGCGCGTGGCTTCGTTGGGGAAGTCGGCGCGGACGTGCGGCGCGAGCGTGAGCGCGGCGAGGAGGAGGGGGAGTTTCATGGGTGTGGGGTGACTCAGGCGGAGAGTGCGGGTGGAGCGGGCGGCGCGTTAGGGATAACGCGCCCTACCATTTCCAGTTCAGGTCGAGCCGGAAGCGCTTGCCGTCCTGGACGGTGGTGATCGCGTCGACGAGGAAGAGCCGGGCCATGAGGTTGAGGTTTTTCGTGAGCGCGTAGGCGACGCGGAACTCGTGGCCTTTGATGTTGGTGCCTTCGGTCTGCGGGCCGTTGCCGAACCGCACCCAGTCGTCCTGCGCGTAGGCTGCATTCGTGGCGAAAGCCTCGATGTGCGCGTAGTAATAGCCGACGAACCAGTCGCGGGGGTTTTTGAGCTGACCGAGCTGCGCGGAGAGCACGTAGCCGGAGGTCTCGTCCGCAGAAGCGGCGGGAAACGGAGCGACATCGGCGGCGCTGTAGTCTTCGAAGTTTTTCAGAAGGTCGACGCCGAGGGCGAACGGAACCGTCTGCACCGGCACAGACCATTGCGCGCTGAGGACGCCGACGAGGTAATCGCGCGCGCCATTGCGGTTGATGAGGTAGCGGGCACCGGACTCGCCGCTGAAGGCGTGGAGGCCGGCCGCGAGAATGAACTGGGCGGGTTTGAGCGGGAGGCTATATTTGAGCTGCCCGGCGAAGAGCTGCCCGTTGAGACGGTTGACGCCGTCGGGGAGCGCGAAGGCGCCGACGGTCGTCGTGAGCGTGGCCTCGCCGTGTTTGGTGTCGAAGCTGGCGGCGGCGCCGGTGGGCGTGATGTCCTCGTCCCAGAACATCTCGTTCTGCTGCCAGAACGGCGAGCTGTTGCGGCCAGCCCAGGCGGTGACGTTGGCCTGCTTGAACTGGATGAAGTAGCGGTCGAGGGCGAACTCGAGGTCGTCGCTTGGGCCGTCGTCGGCGGTAAAGGTGAGATGCGGCGACTGCTGGCTCTGATGGTTGCCGCTGCGCAGGCGCGCGCCGAAAGACCACGTATCGGAAAACTTGTACGCGGCGGTGGCACGGAGCCGGAAGCGGCCGCGCTCGCGATCGGGGCGGAGCGTGCCGGAGGTGGTGTGGGAGTCCCAGTCGGATTCGTAGCGAAGGCGGAGGTCGCCGTTGATCGTGAGATTGGGCGCGGCGGTGAACGCGGAGGCCAGCGGCGCGCAGCCGAGCAGCAGGCCGAGAGCGGCGGCGGACCAGGTGCGGGACGCGCGCGAGGAAGGCAAGACGGGCGAAGCCGTTGCGGGGATCATGTGTGGGTGGCTGGGGAACAGGTTCACGCCGGCCCGGGGGAAGGCCGCGGAGCACGAGGCTCGGGCGCGAGAGCAGGCGTTTTCCGATCGGCTGCAATCGGACGGGGACGAACGAGCGCCTTTGCGGGGCGGATTGCCGGAAATCGCCGCGCGACCGGTTGCGTAAGAATTTAGGACACGACGACCGCTCGTCAGCCGTGATACCGGCGCCGTCGAAAATCCGCCGGAAGACCGGAACATCGCTCGCGACGCGGGTTTAAGTCGGGCCCGTCCTCGCAGCGGCACGATTCTGGGGCGACCGCTCGACAAAGAGGCGCGGGCCGCAACGTTGGCGGCGATGCCTGAAACCACACCGCCGAATCTCGCCGATCCAGGATTGCAGGTAACGACGTCGTTCGTGCGCAGCCGGAATGTGCTGATGGCGCGCGCGGATTTTGGCGATCTGTTCGTCGACTACTACCTGCACCTCGGCCAGCATCAGATTCATCCGAGCCAGCCGGTGGACGCGATGTTCAAGCGCGCGCTCGCGGCGTTCGTGCTGCACTGTGCGTCACGGCCGCGCAACGAGCTGACGGCGTGGACGATCAACTTCCAGTCGCCGATGGTGAACCTGTTCCTGACCGGCGACAATGAGACGGGTGCGGTGGCGGGGCGGGCGTTCGAGGAAAACGTGAAGGAGATGCCGGAGAACCTGTTCTATGCGGACACGGTGCGCGTCGGGCATCCGATGCGGCGGAGCGCGGTGAGCTTCGCCGGCGCGGATCCGATCACCGCGGCGGAGAAGTTTTACTCCCAAAGCGAGCAGCGGGCGGCGCGGTATTTCCAGCTCGGTGAGGAGGAGTTTGCGTTGATCACGGAGCACCCGGATGTGGATGCGCCGTGGATGCGGGGGCTGACGGTGGACGGCGTGCGGGAACTCGATCGGACGGAGACACTGGTGCCGATGGAGCAGCGGGTGTATCGGTGGCATTGCGGCTGCAATCAGGAGCGGATGCTCGAGGTGCTGGCGCCGGCGATGAAGCAGGATCCGGAAGGACTGTTTGGCGACGAGGAGAAGATCGAGATCCGGTGCCCGCGCTGCGGGGCGCGCTACTCGATCACGCGGGAGGCGCTGGAAGCGTTCATGGTGCGGCCGCGGTGAGGCGGCGCGGCGATCACTGGCACGGGCGTCTCGCCGGTGAAGCGTGAGCAGTTATCACCGATCGCGGCACGCCGCCAACCATGCACGGGCGGGACGTCTGTGCCACGACGAGCTACGCGGGCGTAGATTGACCTCGACTCGGTTGTTTGCGGGGATGCGTCGCTTCGCGCGTTGAGTCAACGCGCGCCACCTTTTCAGCGCATGTCCATTTACGAAATCCTCGGCACCGTGCTCGGCATTGTTGGCGTCTGGCTGATGATCCGGCAGAACGTCTGGGGCTGGCCGGTCGGGATCGTGCAGGTGGCGCTCTACGCGTGGGTTTTTTATGAGGCCCGCCTCTACTCGGACGCGTTGCTGCAACTCTTCTTTTTTGCGATTCAGGCGTATGGCTGGTGGCATTGGCTGCGGGGCGAAAAGGACGAGGGCGGCGTGACGCGAACACAACCCGCAGCGCTGCCAGTGACGCAACTGCGCTGGCGCGGCGTGCTGGGCTGGATTGGCGCGGGCGCGATTGCCACCGCGACGTGGGGTGAGCTGATGCGGCGGACGACCGATGCGGCACTACCACACTGGGACGCGTTCATCCTCGTGTTCAGCCTGATCGCGCAATGGTTGCAGGCACGGAAGCGGCTCGAATGCTGGGCCGGCTGGATGATCGTCAACGTCGTCGCGATTGGCGTTTATTGGGCGAAGGATCTGCGACTGACGGCAGGACTGTATCTCGTGTTTTTCGGGATGGCGGTGGCCGGACATGTTGCGTGGCGGCGAAGCCTTGCGACATCCCTTGGTCATTGAAACCGGGTCAGGATTTGAACCACAGATGGACACGAATGAACACAGATGCGGGAATGCCCGAGCTCAGCGTCCCTTGCTAAGACCGTCTGCCCGTATCTGTGTCCATTCGTGTTTATCTGTGGTTTCTGCCCGCATCTGGCGCGGTATCGTGACGCATGCCAACTGACGTGAAGCGCATCGCGGTCTACGGGACCGAGTCGACCGGCAAAACGCAGCTCGCCGAGATGCTGGCGCGGTGCTTTGGCGTTCCGTGCGTGCCGGAATATGCGCGCGAATTCTGGGATCAGCAGGGCGTGATCACGCTGGAGGACATGCTGCCGATCGCGCGGGAACAATGGCGGCGCGAAGACGAAGCAGTGCAGCGGCAAGCGGCCGAGAGCGCGGCGGAGCGACGGTTCGTGATCTGTGACACCGACGCGCTGACGACGATGCTGTGGAGCGATCTGCTGTATGGCACGTGCCCGGAGGAGTTGCGGCGGGTGGTGGAGCGGCGCTGCCGGAACTATGCGCTCTATCTGCTGCTGGATGCCGACGTGCCGTTCGCGCCGGATCCAGCGCGATGTTTTCCAGATCCGGCGGACCGCGCGAAGGCCGCGCGGGTGTGGCGCGGCGCGCTCGAGCGACGGCAACTGCCGTTCGTGGACATCCGCGGCACCTGGGCTGAGCGCGAGCAGGCGGCGATCGCGGCGGTGGAGCAGGTGCTTGCGCGCACTGTTTGAGCGGCTAGGCTGGGCTCAGGTGAATGCCGCGGGGATCATTGAATTGATCAGAAAACTGCCGCCCAAAGAGCAGGCGGAGGTGGCCGCTTTCGTCAGGGCGGAACTCGGAAATCCAGCGCTGAAGGTTGAAGACTCGCGCTCCGCGTATGCGGCCGCTGGAGCCAAGATGGATCACGGCCGCATTCCACTCGTGAAGGCGGAAAGAGTTGCTGCGCAGGTTTTCGACCAGCATTCGGAGCTATTTCGAAAACTGGCCCAGTAGGTCATGGAAGCGCCCGAATTCCTGAGTTGGGAAAATCGTCGCGGCGTTACACCGAAAATCCATCGAATGCTTCGGTGGAATCGAAGGACTGCGTGATCGTGGAATCGTAGAGTCGGCTTTGGCGGCTGGAGAGAACGCCTTCATATACGGGAGAGGCGACCTGCACGAGATAGCAGCAGCCTATACTTACCATCTTGCACAGAACCAAGGTTTCCTCGACGGCAACAAGCGGACTGCCGTGGCGTGCGCGATCACGTTCTTGATGTGCAACGGCTGCGACGATTGTTCGGATGATTCCGTCCTCTATAGCGCGATGATCGCCATCGCGGAACACCGCATGGACAAGCAGGCTCTTGCAGCGGTCCTTCGACGCCAGTTTCCGAAGGCGCCTTAAGCATCAGCGAAATCGAGGCCAAGGCGCAGCACGCCAGTCAAAGTGCCCGGGTATAGATCGCGTGGAGTTCGTCGTCGGTGAGGGGCAGCGGGTTGGCTTTCATGCTGCTCGCTTTCGCGGCGGCGGCGACCACGGCGGGCGCGTCGCCGGCTGACAAACCATACGCCGACAGGCGCGGAATGTGTAGCGTGGCGACGAGATCATGGATCCAGCGGAGCGCTTCCTCGGCGGTCGCGTGCGGTCGACCCGTGAGCAACCGGGCGAGGTCGTCGAAGCGGCGCAGGCTCTCGGACTCGGGCGCGCGCAATCGCAGCGCGGTAAGATTGGCCCTCATCACATGCGGCAACAGCGCCGCGCAGACTGCACCGTGCGGCGCCGGGAACATGCCGCCGATCGGACCGGCAAAACCGTGCACGGCGCCGAGTCCGGCGTTGGCGAGCGCGAGTCCGCCAAACAAGCTCGCGATCGCCATGTTTTCACGCGCGAGCGTATTGCTGCCCTCGTCAACGGCGGCCCAGAGCGAGGTCGCAGCGCGTCGCAGGCCTTCGACGCAGAGCGCATCGGTCATCGGATTGGCGCGGCAGGAAAGGTAGGGCTCGATCAGCTGGGTGAGCGCGTCGAGTCCGGTCGTGGCCGTGAGTTCGGGCGAAAGGGCGTGGGTGAGCGTGGGATCGACCAGCGCGACGCGCGGCAGCATGTGCGGGCTGCGCAGGCTGACTTTCACGCGGTGGGCGGGCGAGGCGAGGACAGCGTTGCGCGTCACCTCGGCGCCGGTGCCGGCGGTGGTGGGAATCGCGATCACCGGGGCGGCGGGATGGGCCAGCGGCTGCGCGCGACCGATGACCTCAAGGTAGTCCAGCAGATCGCCGTGGTTGGTGATCAACGCTGCGATCGCCTTTGCCGCGTCGAGTGCGCTGCCGCCGCCGAAGCCGATCACGAAATCGCAGCCGGCTGCGCGGGCCTGCTCGGCGCCGTACGCAGCGTCGTCCGTCGTCGGTTCGCCGGCGACCGCGAACGTGGTCGTGGCGAGACCGGTGGAAGCGAGGAGATCGAGCACCGGCTGCGCGCGGGCGGGGTTGCGGCCGGTGACGACGAGCGCGCGGCGGCCGAGCGCGCGGGCGGCGGCGGGCAACTCGGCGAGCACGCCGGCGCCGAAAAGGATGCGGTTGGCGGTGGCGAATTCGAAACGCATTGGAGATCAGTCGGAGATCACCACGAACTACACGAAAGACACGAAAAAGGAAAAGAGCGCAGCGGGCTGCGCCCCGGTGAGGCTAAAGTTCCGCGTCGCCGGGAAACACGTTCGCGTACTTCACGCTTGTGCGCGGCTCGGCCATCATCGGGGCCACGGTGTCGCGCCATTTCGCGTAGTGCGCGGTTTCCTTGTGGGCGGCGGGAGCGGTCGGCGTGCGATAGGCCTCGACCAACACGAAGCGGGTGGGATCTTCGGCCTGTTGCATGACGTCGAAGCGGGCGACGCCGGGTTCCTGCACGCTGGCGCGGGCGTTGTCGAGGGAAGCGACTTTGAAGGCTTCGACGCAGTCGGGTTGGACGTGAACGTGGACGTGGACGACGAGCATGGGGGGAACGGAGGTGGGAATGAGGAAAGCGGAATTGCCGCGAAACACACGAAAAACACGAAATGGTTTGGAGCGGATGGTCCAGGGAGCGCGGGAGTTTCTCCCGCTTAGGACGAATTACGAACCTGCCGGCGAGACGTTCGCGCTTCCAGGAGAGACTGGACCTCGCGCGGAGGAGCGTTACATCGGGCGGCGATGGCGGAATTCGAAGAACGATTCAGCGGAGTGGCCCGGCTCGTTGGCAAAGCCGGACTCGAGCGGCTGCGGGTGGCGCACGTGTGCGTGGTGGGCGTGGGCGGCGTCGGTTCGTGGGCGGTGGAAGGACTCGCACGGAGCGGCGTGGGCGCGTTGACGCTGATCGATCTGGACGACGTGTGCGTCACGAACACCAACCGGCAAATGCCGGCGCTCGCCTCGACCGTGGGCCGGCCGAAGGTCGAGGTGCTGGCGGAGCGCGTGCGCGATATCAACCCGGAGTGCCGCGTCACGGCGCGGCCGGAGTTTTTCACGGAAGCGTCGGCAGAGGCACTGCTGACCGGGCCGTTCGATTTCGTGATCGATGCGATCGACAAGATGTCGAAGAAGGCGCTGCTGATTGCGGAGGCGCGACAGCGCGGCTGGCGGGTGCTCACGGTCGGTGGAGCGGGCGGACGGCGGGATCCGACCCAGATCTGCACGGGCGATCTGGGTGATGCCGGGGGTGACGAACTGCTTCGGCAGGTGCGGAAGAAGCTGCGACGCGATCACGGGTTCGCGCACGGCGAGCAAACCGGAAAAATGCGGTGGGAGGTTCGCTGCGTGTGGTCGAGCGAGCCGCAGGTTTTCCCATGGGCGGATGGCAACTGTGCGCGCGAGCGCGAGCCGGGTTCGGAGCTTCAGCTCGATTGCGAGGCGGGTTTTGGCACGGGCGTGTTCGTGACCGGCGCGTTCGGACTGGCGGCGGCGGGCGAAGTGGTCCGCGCGCTGGCGCACGCGGACAAAGTTGAAGATTGAGTTGGAAGTTTAGGTTGAAGCGGGCGCGGGCGTGGGCGCGCCGAACAGTCGCCGGAAGTTTTTTTCAATTTGCGGGGCGAGTTCCTCGAGCGGCATGCCGCGCAGCTCAGCGAGGCCGGCGTAGACGGCGCCGAGATTGGCGGGATGATTGATCGGATTGCCATCGGCGAGGCCGGGAAGTTCGTGCGTGCGATGGCTCGCCGGGAGCGGCATCGCCGGTGCGTCGGTTTCCACGAGCAGGCGATCCAGCGGAAGAGTTTTGAAGATGGCGCGCCTGGCGGCCTGGCGTTCGCCGAGAAAGTAGCCGTTGAAGGAAAAGTAAGCGCCAAGAGCCGCGAACTCACGCGCGAGTTCGGCGGAGCCGCCGTAGGCGTGGAGCAGAAAGCCGCGCGCCGGTAGCCGCGTGCGCCGGAGCACTTCGTGGAGCGCGCCCCACGCATCGAGGCAGTGGATCGTCGCGGGGAGATCGCGCTCGGCGGCGAGTTCGAGCTGCCAGGTGAAAGCGATGATCTGCTCTTCGAGCGGCGCGCGCCGCAGACCGGCGAGCCGGGAGTCGTCGGGCCGGGCGCGGTCGAGGATCCAGCGATCGAGGCCGATTTCGCCGACCGCCGCCAAGGCTCCGGTGGGCACGCCGGAATCGAGATGACGGAGGAGTTGCTCGCGCCAACCGGGTGCGGCGTTGCCGACGTTCCACGGATGCAGACCGTAGCTCGGCAGCAGCGTGAGCAGAGCCGTGGCGGACGCGCAGAGTTGAGCCACGTCGGGCCAATCGGCTTCGCTGGTGCCGTTGACCACGCAGGCGGCTACGCCAGCCGGTGGCAGGTCGGCGAGCACGCGATCGCGATGCGGCGCGAGCCATGCGTCCTGGAGGTGGTTGTGCGCGTCGAAAAGAGAAATCACAGTTTGTTTACCAACCTTCCCAGCAGGTGAGAAATTTCACGACGGCGCGGCGTCATCGGCGTTGATCAGACTGGTGCGCGCGAACTCCTGAATGGCCGCGCGCACGGCAGCGAGGCCGTGGCGGCGCGTAGGCGTGAGCGAGCGTTTCAGGTCCAGGAGCTCGAGCGGATCCGCCTGACTCGCGACGATTTCGGAAGGCCGGGCCCCGTCGAAGAAATCGGCCAGCAAGCTGGCGAGCCCGCGCACGACGGGTGAGTCGGCATCGGCGCGGAAATAGCAGCGGCCATCGCGCAGTTCGCCGCGCAACCAGACGCTGGACGAACAGCCGGGCACGCGCGCGGCGGGCAGGCGATCCTCCGGCGGCAGTTTCGGGGCGCGCCGCGCGCGATCCACGGCGGCCGCGAGCCGCTCCTGCGGATCGGGTAGGTGCAGCAGTTCTTCGGTGAGCGAATTTGCGCGTGCGGCCAAACGCATGGCAGAAACGATTCTGTCGAAAAGCAGACTTAAATCCAGAGGAAGATGGCCGTTATTAGGAGGCAAAGCGCGACTCTCATGTCCGACGAGGCTCTCATCTCCCTTCCCGGTTTCACCCTGCCCACTGACTTCCCGTGGCGGGTGCGGTTCATCGCGGCGGTGAACGAGCATCTGCAGCGGCTGCGGGCCACCGGGCATTATGTCCCGGCGCGTTTTTATGGTTATTATTTTCGCGGCAACGTGCCCATGGCGGTGAGCGGCAACTGGACTGTGACCCTGGAGTTGCAGCCACCAATTTCGCAGCTGCCTGAGGTGTTGGAATACGTGACGCAGGGAATCTACAGCATCGTGAGCTCGGCGCGTGATCGTGTGCCGGATTACATGCTGATCCACGACCGTCGCGACGGCGCGTGCTGGCTGTGGGAGTTCGAGCGCGGGCTGCGGTTCGTCGAGGCGACCGAAGCCATGTTGGAACCCGAAGACACCGGCTCCGACGCGGAGAACCAGAAGCTGCTCGGACCGTAACGGCTCAGCGTGCCCGAGTCGGGTCGCAGCTGGCGTGGATGACGCGCGTGTTGCGCGCTTGTCGCCGAACGGATTTGCCGGTGGGCTGAGCGCCGATGGCGACCCTCCTTGCACGGTTGAACGCGGCGCTGTACCACCGCCGGGTCGGGCCGTCGTTGGTGGCGGCGCTGGGGCTGGTGTATGCCTGCGCCTATTTGAATCACCCGCTGTTTCCCGGCACGGGCGAGCCGGCGCTGACGCGTGGCTGGTGGACTTGGACGGACCAGCAGCGCTACCTGGCCGAAGCGACGGCGATCGCGGAGGCCAGGCTGGACGCGGCGACATTTCATTATCCGATCGGTTATCCGGCACTCGGCGCGTTGTTCTGTTCGTGGTTGCCCGCGAACCCATTCTTTATTCCGGACCTGCTGCTCGTGCTGGCGGCGTCGTTCGCGTGGTGGCGACTGGCGCAACGATGGCTATCGCGAGGCGAAGCGCTGGCGGTGGGACTCGCGTTCATCGCCACGCATCGCTGGCTGATCGTCTACACGCAAATCGTGCCGTGGAACACGCTCGCCACGCAGGCGGCGCTGCTGGTCGGCGTGTGGTTGGCGATCGCGCAAACAGGGCCGCGACGGCTCTGGACGCTCGCCGGACTGGCGTCGTCGTCATATCTCGTGCGCCCGATCGATGCGGTGGCGTTTACGCCGCTGCTCGTGTTCGCCGTGATGCGGCTGGATGATTGGCGGGCGCGGCTCACCCACGGAATCGGTGGCGGCGCGGTGATCGCGATGGCCGTGATCGGTGCCGGGCTGATCAATCATGGCGTGTTCGACGCGTGGCGGTCGCCGTATGAAGTGGTTTCGGCGCAGGCGGTCGGCTTCTTCTCGTATCCGATTTCTTACAAGCTCTACTGGCTGTTCGTGGACGGCGGGACGTTTTTCGGCGAAGTCGAGCCGGCGTTGCTGTTCCGTTATCCGTGGCTCGTGCTGGCCCTGCCCGGGGTGATCTTCTGGGTGCGACGGGAGGGATTGGCGGGCGCGGCGGGAGCGGCGGCGCTCGGACTGAACTGGCTGTTTTATGTGAACTACAACGACCTCCTGCCGTCGGACGTTTACCGATTCACGCTGATCCACTATCTCGCCTGGGGCTTCCCGCTGCTGTTTCTCCTCGCCGTGGCGGCGTGTCGTCACGGGTGGCGAGATTGGTGGGTGCGGGCGGGCGGTGCGGCGGCGGTCGCGCTGGGAGTGCTCGCGATCGGCCTTCGGCTCGAGGAGAATCCTTTGCGGGTAGAACGTACCGAGGCAGGCTGGCGAATGCCCGCGGAGCGTCCGCTGCTGATCCGGTTTCCCAATGCGTCGGCGGAAAACGTCGCCGAGCTGCGGGTCGACGGCCGGGCGCTGGTGGAATACTCGGAATACCTGGTGCCTTATGTGTCGTCGGACCTGCAACTGCTGCTCGGAACGCGGACGGCGGGCACGCAGCTGAGCGTCGCGCCGGGATCCCCGCTCGCAAACGCGGAGCCGCAGGTCGGTCACTACGTGTGGTGCTGGCGACCGGCGCTGCAGCGACTTCGCGCGGTCTGCCGGTGAACGGCACGCGAGCCGGCGGCAAACGCTTTGACGCGTGCCGGCGAATGCGCCTTGGCTGGGAGGCGTGAACCCGATTTCGGCAAGCTCGTGGCTATGGCGCGCGCTGCGCGGCCACAGTGTGACCTTCGCGGCGCTGTTTGCCTGCAGCTTGCTGGGCTTGTCGGTGTTCAGCGAGTTTCGCGGGCTGCTCGATCGGATCGACGCGCCCTGGTATGTATGGCTGCTCGCCCCGATCGTGCTCGTATCGGCGCTCGCGAAAAAAGAGCAGGAGTGGATTCCGGATGCGCGGAAACGGCTATGGTGGGCACGGGGGCTGGTGATCGGGTCGATCGTTGCGGTTATCCTGATCGCGAGCCTGGCGCCGGAGCCGAAGCCGGCGTCGCACGAGCCGACGCCAATCCGAACGAACTCGCCGCTCCGATAAGACAGGACGCCGGACGGGCAGGTTTGATCGCTGCACGCGAAACCCCGACGGCGACGGCGCGCTCCGTCCTAGCGTGGCGCAGCCAGTGGCGGCATCGGGCAGTCGAGGGTGGCGGCGAAGGCGCGGAGCAACTCGGCTTCGGCCACGGAGACCGAGCCGTTGGCGCTCACCACGTGCGCACAGGCCAGCAGCGTGCGCTGCTTGATCGGCAGACTGGCGGCGGCGAGTTTTTCGAGCGCGGCATCGAGCGCCGCATAGTCGGGCGAGGTGGCGACGAACGAAAGCGGACCTTCGAGCAGCTTGAGTTGTCCGGCGCCCGTCGCGAAGGCGTCGCGGGCTTCGTCGGGGTTTTCCGTGGCGCAGTGCGCAAGCGCGGACAGCACCGTGGCGATCTCCGCACTCAGCGCGCGAAACGAATAGAACTGGACGACGGCCGATTTCGGCGAGCGTTCGAGCGAGAGACCGCGGGTGAGCAGCTTCTGCAGCGCAAACTCGAATGGCGACACACGCTCGTCGGCGTGCACCAGTTCATCGAGGGTTCCTAAAAACGCCGACAACTCGGCGGGCGGGAGCTGACGGAGCGTGGGCAGGGTAAGCTGCACCAACGGCAGCTTGTGCTCCGCGCCCAGCGCGCGCAGATCGGGCGTGAGCTGGTCAAGCGCGGCGAGCGCGTCGGGGCCGGCATGCTGGGCCACGAGCGCGCGCTGCTGTTGCCGCACCGCGGGATCGGAGTCGAGCAGCACGCCGCAGAGCAGAATGGGCGCTTCGGCGACCGAGCGGGTGGCTTCGCGCAGCCGCGGCGGCACCGCCGTGAGCAGCGTCCCGGCGTTGCTCACCTGTTCCGCCGACAACGCGCCGATGGTGGCGATGGCTGCGGCAGCGGAGAACGCCTCGAGCTTGGCGGGCGACGGCTGCGGCTTGGCGGGATGGAGACCGGCGGAAACAAACGACTCCTGCTCGACATCGACCTTTTCGGGCGGCGTGAACATCGTCCCGTCGAACTGCGGCTCGATCGCCTTGATCCGCTCTGCCAACGGCGGATGCGTTGACCACAATCCGGTGAACCCCGAGCGGAAGCTCTGCGCGAAAAAGAAATGCCCGATGGCGGCGGCCTTGCTCGTCTGGAGCTTCGAGCCGAGCGCGTAGCCGCCGATCTTCTTCAGGGCGCCGGTCAACCCGCCGGGGTTGCGGGTGAACTGCACCGCGGAAGCGTCGGCGAGAAATTCCCGCTGCCGCGACACGGCGGCTTGGATCAGCCGGCCGAAGAAATAGCCGACGTAGCCGATGATCAGCAGCGCGAGCCCGACGAACAGGATGACGACGACGATGCCGCCGGCGTTCTTGTCCCGACGCGAGCGCCCGGCGGCGGCGTAGCGCATGCTCCAGAGAATGCCGCGGCCGGCGAGGCCGAGCACGAGAATCCCGAACAGCAGCGCGGTGAGCCGGAGATTGAGCCGCATGTCGCCATTGAGGATGTGGCTGAATTCGTGGCCGACGACGCCCTGCAACTCGTCGCGATTGAGTTTATCCAGCGTCCCGCGCGTCACCGCGACCACGGCGTCGTTGGTGGTGAGCCCGGCGGCGAAGGCGTTGATGCCGGGTTCGTCCTCGAGCACGTAGACCGCGGGCACGGGCAGGCCCGAGGCGATCGCCATTTCCTCGACGACGTTGAGCAGCCGGCGCTCGCGCAGATCGGTGGTTTGCGGCGCGATCCGGCGACCGCCGACGCTTTCCGCGACGGCGGAGCCGCCGGCCGAGAACTCGCTCCATTTCGCCAGCGAGGCGATGCCGACGATGGCGAGCACGCCGCTGCTGACGCCGAAGAACAGTTTCGGCTGCCACCACGGCATCGAGCTGACGGTCTCGAGATAGCCATCGCGATCGTAGCGGTGCTCCCGCTGCTCCATGGCCGAACGCAGTCCGATGACGGCGGCGATGTAGCTCGCGAGAATCGTGCCGAGCACCGCGAGGATGAACAGCACGACGAGCCGCGAGGTGCGTTTCTTCGCGCGAGCCTGGGCTTCGAAGAAGTCCATGGAGAGAGCGATCGGCGGTGAGCTTCCGGCCGTAGGCGGCGAAACCGATCTGCGCCTACGGCCTACCGCTTAGTGCTTACAGCCGGATCAGGTGAACGAAACCTTCGGCGCGTTGCGCTCGGTGGCGTCGTCGATCTTGAAGAGTTCCGCGGGGAGGAAGCCGAACATCCCGGCGAAAATCACGTTCGGGAAGGTTTCCCGGCTCGTATTGTAGGTCATCACGCTGTCGTTGTAAGCCTGCCGGGCGAACGCGATTTTGTTCTCGGTCGAGGTCAGCTCCTCGGTGAGCTGCATCATGTTCTGGTTGGCCTTGAGATCCGGATACTGCTCGGCGACGACCATGAGCCGCGAGAGCGCGCCGGTCAGACCGGTTTCGGCGGCACCGAGGTTGCGCACGGCATTGGCGTCGGCCGGGTTGGCCGCGGCGGTCTGGGCGGCGCCGAGCGCGATGTTGCGGGCCTTGATGACGGCCTCGAGCGTTTCGCGTTCGTGCTTGAGATAACCCTTGGCCGTTTCGACGAGGTTGGGAATCAGGTCGTAGCGGCGCTTGAGCTGAACATCGATTTGCGCGAACGCGTTCTTGAACCGATTGCGGAGCGCGACGAGGGTGTTGTAGATCCCGACGATCCACAGACCGACGATAAGAACGAGGGCGAGGAGGGCGCCCAGAACGATGAGAGCAATCATGGGATTAGGTAAAAAACGGTCCCGAGTGTGCCGGGCGCGGCCAACGGGGCCAGAGCGAAGTTGTTACAACACGGTTGATTGTTTCCAGCGGCGCGAGCAATTTCGCGGCGCGTGATGCGTGTGCGAATTCTCCTTGTTCTTGGGCTCGTGACCGGCCTGGCGGCGCTGGGCGCGCCGGCTCCGCTGAACCCGCCGGCACCGCTGGTGGCGCGCGACACCGCGGGGAGCTCGCCGACGGAGGCGGTCGTGCAATTGGAAGCAGCGCAGCGCGCGCAGGAGATGGGCTTTTCCTCGATTGCAGTCGCGCTCTACCAGGAATTGTTGCAGCGACCGGACGCGGATCACAGCGCGGCGGCGCTCGGTCTGGCGACCGTGTGGCTGGCGGAGGGCAAGCCAGCTGAGGCGGAGAAGGTGCTGGTCGCAATGCCGGAGCCGCACACCGCCGCGTGGCACCTGCGCAAGGGCCTCGCGGCTGCGCAGCAAAACCAGACCGGCACCGCGAAGGACGAGCGCGATGCGTCGCGCGTGTCGGAGCTCTCGCCGGCGGATCGCGGGTGGCACTTGTTTCTCCAGGGGATGATTGCGACGGCGGAGAACGAGCCGGATAAGGCGACCGCGTTGTTCAATCAGGCGATCGAAGCGGCGAACTCCACGATGGCGCGTGGGCAGTTCCTGCTGAAACGCGAGCAGGCCCGGCTGCGCAGCGGCGAGCAGGTGACCGAGGAGCGGGCGCAGGCGATGCGGCGGAATTTCGAACAGTATCAAGGCCGGCAGCTCGGCTATGGGTTCGCGCGGGCCTATGCGGTGATGCTCGACGGGCTGGGCCGGAAGAGCGAGGCGATGGCCTTGTTGCAGCGGCAACTCGTCGCGTTGCCAGCGGAGGAGAAGGCGGAAATCGACGAGACTCGCTTGCTGCTCGGCATGATCGGCGGCGCGGCGGAAGGCGTGGGGCGCAACGCCCTCGAACGGCTGCTGGAGCGTGGTACCGATCGCGAGAAGCAGCGGCTCGCCTTGCAGCTGTTGGCCAGTGCCTCGACGCGACCGGCGCAGCGCACGAGCTTGCGGCGGCTGCTGGACACGCTGGTGGCCGCGCCGCAGCCGCATCCGATTCTCGAGGATCTGCTGTTGTATCGCGCCGAGCTGGCGCTGGCGGAGGCGCGCACCGGCTCCCAGCCGGACGGCTATGCCCAAGCCGAAGACGACGTGCGGACGCTGCTGGAACGTTTCCCCGGCTCGCCGCTCAAGGCGCACGCTTATCTCGTCCTCACCGACGCGGCGTGGGAACAAAACCGATACCGCACGGCGGCAGACAACGCGGCGAAGGCGCGGGAGCAACTGCCGGTCACGCCCGGCACGGCCGAGGCGCGGGCGCGGCTGGGATTGCTCATCGCCGAAGCGTGGTTCCGCGCGGGGCTGAAGGCCGACGCCTCAGGCAGCAATGGCACGGCGGATTTCCGCAACGCGGCGGATGCGTATCAGGCCGTCCTGCGCGAGCCGCCGGCGGGCGTGTCGCCGGGCGAGCTGATGTTTCAGCGCGTGCTGACCGAAATCCAAGCGGGCACGGCCGACGACGCGGCGGCGCTGCTCGACGAGCTGGCCAAGAACCCGGCTTTCGACACGGTGAACCGCTGGCGGGCGGAGTGGAATCTCTCGCGCGCGCTGCAGACACGGGGACAGACGAGCGCGGCCTATGCGCGGGTCAACCGGCTGCTGGCCACGGGCGGAGCGGCGGCGGCGCAGCTTCCGGTTGAGTTGCGCGCGCGGATGGCCTGGCTGCAGGCGCGGCTGTCGTCCGCGGTCGGTGAGCCAGAGCGAACCCTCCAGCTGATCGACGCCCTCGCCGGACAGATCGGGGGCGCGTCGGCGGAGTTGAAGACGGAAATCGAAAGTTCGAGTCAGCTGCTGCGGTCGGAGTCGAACTTCGCGCTGGGACGCGACGCGGCGGCGCTGAAGATTCTCGAACAGCTGCGCGCCGATTATCCGCAATCGTCGTCCGCGGTGTATTCCTATTTCCTCGAGGCGGAGCACGCGGCCAAGCAGGACCGGACGGCCGATGCGCAGCGGCTGCTGACGAAGCTGGCGGACGAGTTTCCGAGCGATCCCTACGCGCCGTTCGCGTTGTTCCAGGCGGCGCTCCAGGCCGAGCGGCGGGGACAGGAGGAGAATCTCAAGGAAGCCAACCAACTGATCGAGGACCTGCTGGCGCTGGTGGCGAAGTATCCGCATCCCGAGAGCGAGCAGCTCGCGTTCGCGGCGCGGCTCAAGCAGGGTGACATTTTCCGGAAGCGGAACGATTTTCCCTCGGCGCAGCGGGCCTATGAGAACCTGGTTAACAATTATTCGATGCGGCGCGACGTCGTGCTCGCGCAACTCGCGCTGGCGGAGACGCTGAACGCGCAGGCGGCGGACGAGCCGGCGCTGGCGGAGAGCGCGCTGGTGCGGTTCGAGCACGTGCGCGACATGGCCGATGCGCCGGTCGACGCGCGCGTGGAGGCGGGGTTCAACATCGGCTTCATGCTCGCGCGGCGGGGCGAACTCGCCAAAGCGCAGGAGAGCTGGTGGGCCGAAGTCGTGAACAAGTTTCTGCTCGACGAGCCGCTGGCCCGGCAGCTCGGCGACAAGGGCCGGTTCTGGATGGCGCGCACGCTCCTGGAACTCGGCGGACTCTTCGAGCAGCAGGAGAAACTCGAGCAGGCGAAGGAAGCCTGGCTGCTGATCCTGAAATCCAAGCTGGGTTATGGCGAAGCCCTGGCGAAGGCGCGGCTCGCGCGCTTCAACCTGGCGGAGGTGACACCGTGACGCGTCGCGGGAGATTCGCCGCGAGCGGAGCGACACCGCCGATTTCCGATTTACGCCGGCCGGGCAACCCGGTCTAACTCCGTTCCACGATGTCCGCTCTCGACCTGAGTCTCTTCGCCCAAGGCGGTCCCATGATGTGGGTGCTGCTCGTGATCGCGCTCATCGGTCTCGTGCTCTTCGTCGAGCGCGTGCTGTTCCTGCATCGGGGGCAGATCCGGTCGACGGCGTTCATCAACGGCATCAAAAACATCCTGGCCAAGCGCCGGCTGGTGGAAGCGCTGACCGTCTGCGAGGAGACGCCCGGGCCGGTCGCGGCGGTGGTCAAGGCGGCGTTGCTGCACGCCGACGAGGATGCGGACACGATGCGCTTTTACGTGCAGGAGGCGGCGGTGGTCGAACTGCCGGCGCTCGAACGCCGGGTCGGCGCGATCGCGGCCATCGCGCAGGTGGCTCCGCTGGTCGGCCTGCTCGGCACGGTGCTGGGCATGGTGACCACGTTCACCGGGTTTCAGAAGGACTACGCCACCGCGAGCGTGCTGGCCGCGGGCATGTGGCAGGCGTTGCTCGCGACGGCGGCCAGCCTGATGCTCGCGATCCCGGCGCACCTCGCGCACCATTTCCTGACGGGGCGGATCCGCGCGATCGTGCGGGACGTGGAATGGGCGGGCAACGAGATCATGCGATATTTGCTCACCGAATACCGTGGCGTCCAGCCGGGTGAGCGGATCGAGGAGGCAAAGTCGTGATCACGCGTCCGCTGGATCTCGCCTCGAAGCTGCGGTCCGAGCCGCGGAGTTTCGACGTGCTGTTCTACGTCAACGTCGGGCTGATCGGGCTGTTTTTCATGGTGTTCGGCTCGCGGTTCGTGCTCGCGCCGGGACTGGGGCTCGATTTCCGGATGCCGGAGCTCCGGGGCGCCCTCGCGGGGGCGGCGCCGACGCAGCGGGTGATCAGCGTGCTGCCGTCGGGCCAAATCTTCGCCGATCCGGGACTCATGAACATGCCGCAGCTGCGCGAATGGCTGAAAGTGGAGGCGCGCAAGCTGAAGGAGCCGTCGCTGCTCATTCGGGCGCGGGAAGATGTGCGCGTGGCGCGGCTGGCGGAAATCGTCGGGGCGGCTTACGAGGCGGGCTTCACCAAGGTGGTCTGGGGCGCCGAGGAGCCGCCGACGAGCCCGGGCGGAGGGCGGTGACGTGAGACTCCCGCGTGCGGATTGGAGCCGGTGGTTGCTGGCGGTCGGTTTGGCCCTGGCGATCGTGGCGGGTGGGCTGACCTTGTACCGGGCGCCCGAACCGAGGATCGAAAGTGGCCGGGCGGAACGGGCACCGGCCGTGACGGTGGCGCCGGAGTCGGATCCGCTGGCGACCGAGGAGGCCATGCTGCGCGACCCGACGCCGCTTTTCCTGCCAACTCGTTGGAACGCATCGGAGAACGCGCTGCCGGCCGCGGCGCGGCCGCAGCCGGGAAGTGCGTTCCAGGATTTTGCCCCGGCGTGGAAGTTCACCGAATCGGAACTGCGTTTGCATCTGCCGCCGGCGGTGGCCGCGCCAACGCGATTAGCTGATGCCATCACCGCGGATCGGGCGGAGCAGCCGTTGATCGGGCTCGGGCGGAGCGACCGAGAGGTGGCGCCGCTGCCCGCCCGGGGCGCCTTTATCCGGGTCAGTTCGGCGGCGGACGGCCAGGTGGTGTTGGCACGGTCAGTGGACGCCAGGCCGCCGGGCGAACCCGTCTGGCAGCCATTGGAATTTCTGGCCGCGGTGGATCGAGCAGGCTTGATTCGCCCCGCGGTGCTGATCGAGAGTTCGCGGGTGCTGGCGGTGGACGGCTTCTTTCAGGAATACTTGAGCCAAGGGTTCCACTTGGGCGAACGCTTACCGCCTGGATTCTACCGAGTTTCGATCGGCCCGTGAAGTTGGGCAAGAAAGTGGAAGTTTGCTGTTGACCTGAAAATTCACGGCCCGCACTTTCTCTCCTCTTTTCGTTTTTTGATCCTCTCTTCGGTCTGCCCAGATAGCTCAGTTGGCAGAGCACCCCCTTGGTAAGGGGGAGGTCGACGGTTCAAATCCGTTTCTGGGCTCCAGGTCAAACGTCGTGCGACTTCCGCGACGTTAATCACAGAGGTCAAACTTCATAATCTAACCGCTAACGTCTCCCAACTCCCATGGCTAAAGCTGCATTCCAACGCACCAAACCGCACGTGAACGTCGGCACGATCGGCCACATCGATCACGGCAAGACGACGCTGACCGCATCGATCCTCGCGGTCCAGTCGCGCAAGGGCCTTGCCGAAATCAAATCCTACGCGGACATTGCGAAGGGCGGCACCGTGCGTGACGCCACCAAGACCGTCACGATTGCGGTTTCGCACGTGGAGTACGAGTCGGACAAGCGCCACTACGCGCACGTCGACTGCCCGGGGCACGCCGACTTCGTCAAGAACATGATCACCGGCGCCGCGCAGATGGACGGCGCGATTCTCGTCGTGTCGGCCGCGGACGGCCCGATGCCGCAGACCCGTGAGCACATCCTCCTCGCCCGCCAAGTCGGCGTGCCGAAGATCGTGGTGTTCCTCAACAAGGTCGACCTGATCGACGACAAGGACCTCCTCGACCTCGTCGAAGAGGAAATCCGCGACCTGCTGACCAAGTACCAGTTTGACGGCAAGAACGCGAAGATCGTTCGTGGCTCGGCCACGGCGGCGATCGAGGGCAAGCCCGAGGGCGAAGCGGCGATCCAGGAACTGATGAACGCGATCGACACCGAGATTCCGGAGCCGGCGCGCGAGATGGACAAGCCGTTCCTGATGTCCGTCGAAGACGTCTTTTCGATCACGGGCCGCGGCACCGTTGCCACCGGCCGTATCGAGCGCGGCGTGGTCAAGCTGAACGACACGGTCGAGATCGTCGGCCTGCGCGACACCAGCTCCACCGTCGTGACCGGCATCGAAATGTTCCGCAAGCTGCTCGATCGCGGCCAGGCAGGTGACAACGTCGGTCTGCTCCTCCGTGGCGTGGACAAGGACGGCATCGAGCGCGGTCAGGTTATCGCCGCTCCGAAGTCGATCACCCCGCACAAGAAGGCCAAGGCCGAGATTTACGTTCTCTCGAAGGACGAGGGCGGCCGCCACACCCCGTTCTTCAACGGCTATCGTCCGCAGTTCTACTTCCGGACGACGGACGTGACCGGCGTCGTCAACCTGCCGCAGGGCGTGGAGATGATCATGCCGGGTGACAACATCTCGGTCGACATCGAGCTGATCTCGGCGATCGCGATGGAGAAGACGCAGCGCTTCGCCATCCGTGAAGGCGGCCGCACCATCGGTGCCGGTCGTATCACGGAGATCGTCGAATAAGGCTGCTTATTTCAACTTCCGACCTTGCCGAGGCCTCGCAACGGGGCCTCGGCTGCGTCGTCTAAGAAAGACTTTCGCACAGGCGTGTAGCTCAATTGGTAGAGTAGCGGTCTCCAAAACCGTCGGTTGGGGGTTCGAGTCCCTCCGCGCCTGCCATCACTTTCGCCCATGAAAAACCCGTTCAGCTCCGTCCGCATCTTCACGCTCGAAACCGTCGAGGAGCTCAAAAAGTGCACCTGGCCGACGATGCCGGAGCTGCGTGACTCGACGGTCGTGGTCGTCACGGCCTCCCTGATCCTGGGCGTGTTCACGAGCATCAGCGATTTCTCCCTCTACCAGTTCGTGGACCTGTTCACGAAGATGGTCAGCTAACGTTCTTTTGTCCCCGTCCGTCATGTCCGCCCAAACGACCGCGCCCGCCGACGCCCAGTGGTTCGCCCTGCACACCCTTTCGGGGCAGGAGAACAAGGTGAAGGCCTACATCGACAAGTTCAAGAAGGCCGAGGAGCTGGACGACTCCATCTTCGAGGTGCTGCTGCCCACCGAGATCGTGTCGGAGGTCAAGGGCGGCAAGAAATCGACGAAGGTCCGCAAGCTGTATCCGGGGTATGTGTTCATCCAGATGCGGCTCTACGGCGAGGACAAGAAGGTCATCAACAAGCCGTGGTATTTCGTGAAGGAAGTGGCCGGCGTGATCGGGTTCGTCGGCGGTGATCGCCCGGCGGCGTTGCGGCAGTCCGAGATCGACGAGATCCGCGCGCGGATCGAGGCGGCCAACGGCAAGGAAGTGCCGAAGGTGCAATACAGCGTGGGCGAAGAGGTGAAGATCACCGACGGCGCGTTCGCGTCGCTCACCGGCCGGATCGACGAGATCGATCCGGAGCGCGGCAAGCTCAAGGTCTCCGTCTCAATCTTCGGCCGGTTCACGCCGGTCGAACTCGAATACTGGCAGGTGCAGCGCAACACCGAGTAATCGAACTGAATTTCCGTTTCGATTTTGGATTTTCGATTTCAGCCAGCCTCAGGCCGGTCGGAGTCCCCAAATCGAAAGTAGCAGAGGCCGTTCGCCGGCCGACATCCGCAACATCGAAAATCCAAAATAACTTAGCATGGCCAAGAAAATCCAAGGCTACATTCGCCTCCAACTTCCAGCCGGCGCGGCCAATCCCGCGCCCCCGGTTGGTCCCGCGCTCGGTGCGCAGGGCGTCAACATCATGGCGTTCTGCAAAGACTTTAACGCCCGGACCAAGGATCAGAACGGCATGATTCTGCCGGTCGTGATCACCGTCTACACCGACAAGAGCTTCACCTTCATCCTCAAGTCCCCGCCGGCCTCCGTTCTCCTCAAAAAGGCGGCCAACATCGCGACGGGCTCGGGCAAGCCGAACCAGGATCGCGTCGGCAAGGTGACCAAGAAACAGTGCGCCGAGATCTGGAAGCTCAAGAAGGCGGACATGAACGCCAAAGACGAGGCCGCGGGCATCAAGACGATCGCCGGCACCGCCCGTCAGATGGGCATCGAGGTCGTCGACTGAGTCGCAGCCGAGAGCTGAGAGCTGAGAGCTCAGAGTCCAGAGCCGAACCCGGCCGCGGACATCTGGGGCTTCCGGCTCTCAGCTCTGAACTCTCAGCTTTAGACTTTTCATCCCAACCTCATCGCGGGAGTCCCACCCGGGACGTTCGCACCGCAAGGAGACACAATGCCGAAAAAGCACAGCAAACGATACAACAGCGGCGTCAAAGTCGCTGACCTGACCAAGGAGTATCCTCTGGCGGAAGCCATCGAGGTGCTCGCGAAATTCCCGAAAGCCAAGTTCGACGAGACCGTCGAGCTTTCGTTCCGGCTCGGCGTCGACGCGACGTCCGGCGAGCAGAACGTCCGCGGCACCACGCCGCTGCCAAATGGCTCGGGCAAGAAGGTCCGCGTCCTTGTCTTCACCGACAACGCCGATGCGGCGATGGCGGCCGGCGCCGATTTCGCCGGTCTCGACGAGATGATGGCGAAGATTCAAGGCGGCTGGCTCGACTTCGACGTCGCGATTGCGACGACCGAGGCGATGAAGAAGGTCCGCACACTCGCTCGCGTGCTCGGTCCCAAGGGGCTGATGCCGAACCCGAAGTCTGGCACCGTGACCGACGACATCGTCGCGGGCATCAAGGCCGTCAAGGCGGGCCGCGTGGAGTTCAAGATGGACAAGACCGCGAACATCGGTCTGGGCGTCGGCAAGCGCTCCTTCACGTCGCAGCAGATTATTGAGAACGCCCAAGCGGTGATCGAGGCCGTAGGCAAGGCGAAGCCGAACACGTTCAAGGGCCACAACTTCATTCGGAGCATCACGATCTCCTCGAGCATGAGCCCGGCCGTGAAGATCGCCTCCACCGAGTTCAGTAAATACTAAGGAGTCCCGACCATGAGAGCCGAAAAACAATACCTGATTTCCGAGGTCGAGACTCACCTCAAGAAGTCCGACTACGTCATTCTAGCGAACTTCACGAAGGTCACGGTGGCCGATGTGGCTGACCTCCGCAGCAAGCTCGCCGCGGAGAACGCCGAGTTCCACGTGGTGAAGAACAGCTCGCTTCGCGTTGCCGCGAAGTCGCTCGGCCTGCCCGAGTTCGAGAGCGCCTTGGCCGGCCCGACTGCCGTCATCGTTGGAGGCAAGAACTCCGCGGGCGTCGCGAAGATCCTGAAGCAGTTCTTCAAGGACAAGCAGAAGCTCGAGGTGAAGGTGGGCGTGATGGAGAAGAAGCTCGTCACCGCCGAGGTCCTTTCGCAGATCGCGGATCTGCCGCCGTTCAACGCGCTCCGGGCGCAGTTCCTCGGGCTGCTCACCAGCAACGCCGCGGCCTTCGTCCGCGTGCTCGATGCCAAGGTCAAGAAGGAGCAGCCTGCTGCTGCCGCCTGAACGACCGGTTCTTCAACTTAAACTCAGCACTTAAACCTATTTCACCCGGCGCGAGCCGGGGAAACCCAACATCAACCGCTTCGCCCTAGGAGATACGTCTCTTAAACGCACGGCCTTTCTGCCGTCGCTAGTCCGGAGCAGGAGATTACCATGAGCACAACTGCTATCACCAAAGAACAAGTCATTGAGTGGCTGTCCGCGCAGACGGTTCTCGATCTCGCCGCCCTCGTTAAAGACCTCGAAGGCAAGTGGGGCGTGTCCGCTGCCGCTGCCGTGGCCGCCGCTCCCGCGGCTGGCGCCGGTGCCGGCGCCGCCGCTGCGATCGAGCAGACCGAGTTCACCGTCGTGCTGAAGGAAGCCGGCGCGAACAAGATCGGCGTCATCAAGGAAGTCCGCGCGATCACGGGCCTCGGCCTGAAGGAAGCGAAGGACCTCGTCGAAGGCGCGCCGAAGCCGGTCAAGGAGAACGTCGCGAAGGCCGAAGCCGAGGAGATCAAGAAGAAGCTCGAGGCGGCCGGCGCGAAGGTCGAACTCAAGTAAGCTTGTTGGCGTTTCTGAACGCACATCTTCCGATTTCATCGGGACAGGCCGTGGTCTCCTACGGCCTGTCCTTTGCCTTTTTCCACATTCGTTCTTTTGTTTGTCTTTTCGCGCCCGCGTTCCATCCGCAGCTCGCGCGCGCGCCCCGTCCGATTTATTGACCCGGGAATCCCATGGCCGATCGCAACCACTCTGAACGTATCAACTTCGGCAAGCTCCGCGAAGTCCTGCAGCCGCCGAATCTCATCGAGATTCAAATCACGTCCTACCTCGACTTCCTGCAGAAGGGCGTGCCCGAAAAGCAGCGCAAGCCGCAGGGCTTGGAGGCCGTTTTCCGCGAGGTCTTCCCAATTCTGTCCTATGACGAGCGGCTGACGCTCGAATACGTCTCCTACACGCTGGGTGACCCGAAGAATACGGAGATCGAGTGTCTCCGCGAAGGCATCACCTACTCCGTGCCGCTCTACGTGAAGCTGCGGCTCCGCGAGGAAGACTTCATCAAGGACGAGGAAATTTACATGGGCGAGATCCCAATGGTGACCGAGCGCGGCTCGTTCATCATCAACGGCGCCGAGCGCGTCGTGGTCTCCCAGCTGCATCGTTCGCCGGGCATTGCCTTCGAGGTGACGCCGCATCCGAACGGCAAACCGCTGCACTCCTTCCGCATCATCCCCGATCGTGGCACCTGGCTCGAGGTTCAGTTCGACAACAACGATCTGCTCTACGTCTACCTCGATCGCCGCCGCCGCCGCCGGAAGTTCCTCATCACGACCCTGCTGCGCGCCATCGGCTACAGCTCCGACATCGACCTGCTGAATCTCTTCTACGAGATCAAGGACCTCAAGGTCTCCAAGGCGCTCGATATGGAGAACGTCTCCACGCTCGTGCTCGTCGAGGACGCGATCGACGCCCAGAAGGGCGTGGTCCTCGCACGCGCCTTCGAGCCGCTCACAAAGGCGATCGTCCGCACCTTCGAAAAGCACGACATCACCACGCTGCGCGTGATCGACACCGCCGCCGACGAAGGCGCGATCATCCGTGCGCTGAAGAAGGATCCGACGCGCAACGAGGAGGAAGCGCTGAAGGAAATCTACAAGCGCCTCCGCCCGGGTGAGCCGCCGACCACGGCGAATGCCAAGGCGCTGCTGAAGCGGCTGTTCTTCGATCCGAAGCGCTACGACCTCGGCCGCGTCGGCCGCTACAAGGTCAACCAGAAGCTCGGCCTCAAGGTCGACCTGGAGCAGCGCATCCTCGAGTCTGGCGACGTCGTCGCTGCGACGAAGTATCTCGTCCGGCTAAAGAAGGGTGAGGGCGTGGTCGACGATATCGACCACCTCGGTTCCCGCCGCGTCCGCACTGTCGGCGAACTGCTCGCCAACCAGTGCCGCGTGGGGCTCAGCCGCACCGAGCGGCTCGTCCGCGAACGTATGACGATGTACGATCAGAGCGTCGACTCGATCACGCCGCAGAAGCTGATCAACCCGAAGGCGCTCACCACCGTCATCCGCGACTTCTTTGCCCGTTCGCAGCTGTCGCAGTTCATGGATCAGATCAACCCGCTCGCGGAGGTCACGCACAAGCGCCGCCTCTCCGCGCTTGGGCCGGGCGGTCTGAACCGCGAACGCGCCGGCTTCGAAGTCCGCGACGTGCATCCGTCGCACTACGGCCGCATCTGCCCGATCGAGACCCCGGAAGGTCCGAACATCGGTTTGATCAACTCGCTTTCGACCTACGCCCGCGTCAACGAATTCGGCTTCATCGAAACGCCGTATCGTACCGTCAAGGACGGCCGGGTCACGGACAAGATCGAATACCTCACCGCCGACCAGGAAGAGGGCAAGATCATCGCCCAGGCCAACGCCGAGATCGATGAGAAAGGCCACTTCATCGGCAAGGTGACCTCGCGGCAGGACGGCAACTTCATCGAAGTGCCGGCCGCCGACGTGCACCTGATGGACGTCTCGCCGAAGCAGGTCATCTCGATCGCCGCCGGCATGATTCCGTTCCTCGAGCACGACGACGCGAATCGCGCGCTCATGGGCGCGAACATGCAACGCCAGGGTGTGCCGCTGCTCCAATCGGAGGCGCCGTTCGTCGGCACCGGCATCGAGGAGCGCGTCGCGCGCGACTCGAAGATCGTCGCCGTCGCCGAAGAGGCCGGCGTGGTCGCGTCCGTCGACGCGAAGCGGATCGTCATCACCCGCGACGGCGAAATGCCGCGCAACCTGAAGACCGACCCGAAGAATGGCGTCCACGTTTACGAGCTGCGGAAGTTCATGCGCTCGAACGCGGGCACGTGCTTCAACCAGAAGCCGGTCGTCAAGCAGGGCCAGAAGGTGAAGACCGGCCAGGTCATCGCCGACGGTCCGTCCACCGATCACGGTGAGATGGCGCTCGGTCGCAACGTGCTCGTCGCGTTCATGCCGTGGAACGGCTACAACTTCGAAGACGCGATCCTGATTTCCGAGAAGGTCCTCAAGGAGGACATCTTCACCTCGATCCACATTCAGGAATTCGAGGTCACCGCCCGCGACACCAAGCTCGGGCCCGAGGAAATCACCCGCGACATTCCGAACGTCGGTGAAGAGGCGCTCAAGAACCTCGATCACAACGGCGTGATCCGCATCGGTGCCGAGGTGAAGCCTGGCGACATCCTCGTCGGCAAGATCACCCCGAAGTCCGAGACGGAACTCGCACCTGAGGAAAAGCTGCTCCGCGCGATCTTCGGCGAAAAGGCCGCCGACGTGAAGGACACCTCGCTCGTCGTCCCGTCCGGCGCCGCTGGCATCGTGATGGACGTGAAGGTCTCCTCACGCGTCGACTTCGAGAAGGAGAAGCTCTCGCCCTCCGATCGCCGCCGCCAGGTGAAGCAGATCCAGGAGGAATACAAGACGCAGATGGACAAGCTCCGCGAGGGCCTGACCGAAGCGCTGTCGAACATCCTCCTCGGCGAAAAGATTCCGCTCGACGTGATCAACGGCGAAACCGGCGAAATCATCATCCCGGCCAACCGCAAGATCACCAAGACGCTGCTGCGCAAGCTCGCGGCCGTGTCCAAGCACGTCCAGATCGACCCGTCGCCCGTGCGGATCAAGATCATGGAGATCATCGGCTCGTATCAGACGAAGTTCGACGAGCTCGAGACTGATCGTGAGCGCAAGATCGGCGGCATCGAGTCTGGTGCCGACGCCGGCGACGGCGCGATCAAGCAGGTCAAGGTTTACATCGCCGAGAAGCAGAAGCTCGAGGTCGGCGACAAGATGGCCGGCCGCCACGGTAACAAGGGCGTGGTCGCCAAGATCGTCGCCGAGGAAGACATGCCGTTCCTCCCGGATGGCACGCCGATCGAAATCTGCCTCAACCCGCTGGGCGTGCCTTCGCGCATGAACGTCGGACAGGTGCTCGAGACCCATCTCGGCTGGGCGTGCAAACGCATCGGCCTGAAGGTCGCGACGCCCGTGTTCGACGGCATCCCCGAAAAGAAAGTCCGCGAATACCTGAAGGAGGCCAAGCTGCCGTCCTCGGGCAAGAGCGTGCTTTCCGACGGCCGCACCGGCGAGCGTCTCGATCAGGAGGTCGTCGTCGGCTACATCTACATGATGAAGCTGAACCACCTCGTGTCGCACAAGATTCACGCGCGCGCGGTCGGTCCCTACTCGCTGGTCACGCAGCAACCGCTGGGCGGCAAGGCCCAATACGGCGGTCAGCGCTTCGGCGAAATGGAAGTGTGGGCGCTCGAAGCCTACGGCGCGGCGCACACGCTCCAGGAACTCCTCACCGTCAAATCCGACGACGTCCAGGGACGCACCAAGATCTACGAGTCGCTCGTCAAGGGCGACAACACGCTGCAGGCCGGCACGCCCGAGTCCTTCAACGTGTTGATCAAGGAAATCCAGTCCCTCGGTCTCGACATCAAGCTCAACAAGAGCGACGCCCTGGGCTTTGGCACGTGAGTGCCGGCTGAACTGCGTCCATTCCTTTCACAAAACACAGGGAGCCACTAATGAGCATTCAACCTTCTGAAGTCGCCGCGTCCTCGGCCCGCACGGACACCCGCGAGGCCCTTGGGATCGAGGAGAGCGCGTTCGACTGCGTCTCGATCACCGTCGCTTCGCCGGAGACCATTCGCAAATGGTCGAAGGGCGAGGTGAAGAACCCCGAGACGATCAACTACCGCACGTTCAAACCCGAGCCGGGCGGCCTGTTCTGCCAAAAGATCTTCGGGCCAGTGCGCGACTACGAGTGCGCCTGCGGAAAATACAAGCGGATCAAATACAAGGACGTCGTCTGCGATCGCTGCGGCGTCGAAGTGACGATCGCCCGCGTGCGCCGCGAGCGGATGGGCCACATCGAGCTCGCCGTGCCGGTCGCGCACATCTGGTTCTTGAAGAGCATGCCGAGCCGGCTCGGCCTCCTGCTCGACATGACCGCCCGCTCGCTCGAGCGCGTGATCTATTACGAGAACTACATGGTGATCGATCCGGGCAAGACCCCGCTCGAGCCGCACCAGCTGCTGACCGACACCGAGTATCGCCAGGCCATCGACGAATACGGCGAGGATTCCTTCGTCGCGAAGATGGGCGCCGAGGCCGTGCGCGATGCGCTGGTGAAGACCGATCTCGAGGCCACCGTTGCCGAGCTGCAGGAGCAGATGCGCGCGACGAAGTCGAAGCAGATCAAGAAAAAGCTCTCGAAGCGCCTCAAGGTCATCCAGGGCTTCATCCACTCGAAGAGCCGTCCGGAATGGATGGTCCTCGAAGTGCTGCCGGTCATCCCGCCGGATCTGCGCCCGCTCGTGCCGCTGGAAGGCGGCCGATTCGCCACCTCGGACCTGAACGACCTCTATCGCCGCGTCATCAACCGCAACAACCGCCTGCGGAATCTGATGCAGTTGAAGACGCCCGACGTCATCATCCACAACGAAAAGCGGATGCTGCAGGAGGCCGTCGATGCGTTGTTCGACAACGGTCGCCACGGCCGCCCCGTCACGGGCGCCGGCAATCGCCCGCTGAAGTCGCTTTCGGACATGCTCAAGGGCAAGCAGGGCCGGTTCCGCCAGAACCTGCTCGGCAAGCGTGTCGACTACTCGGGTCGTTCCGTGATCGTCATCGGTCCGGAACTGAAGCTGCACCAATGCGGCCTCCCGAAGAAGATGGCGCTCGTGCTCTTCGAGCCGTTCATCATCCGCCGGCTGAAGGAACTCGGCTTCGTGCACACCGTCCGCGGTGCGCGCAAGATGATCGAGAAGAAGTCTCCAGAAGTCTGGGACATCCTCGAGGAAGTCACCAAGGGCCATCCGGTGCTGCTCAACCGCGCGCCCACGCTCCACCGCCTGTCCATTCAGGCGTTCGAGCCGGTCCTCATCGAAGGTGAGGCCATTCGTGTCCACCCGCTCGTCTGTACCGCCTACAACGCGGACTTCGACGGGGACCAGATGGCCGTGCACGTGCCGCTCTCGCTCGAGGCGATCATGGAGTGCAAGCTCCTGATGATGGCGACGTCGAACATCTTCTCGCCGTCGTCCGGCAAGCCGATCCTCACGCCGTCGCAGGACATCGTGCTCGGCGCCTACTACCTGACCGTCGAGCCGCGCAAGAAGCCGGCCAAGGACGAGCGCGTGCCGTTGCTCTCCGGCCTGCAGGAAGTGCTCTATGCCGTCGCCGACGGGGCGATGAAAAAGCACGATTGGGTCGAGGTACCGAATCCCGACCACGGCCGGGAGACGATCTTCGGGAACAAGGAGAAGAAGGTGCTGCGCACGACGGTGGGCCGCGTGATCTTCAACCAGATCTGGCCGGCCGGGCTCGGCTTCGTGAACTTCCCGGTGCCGAAGTCCAAGCTTGGTGACCTGATCCTGAATACGCACAAGCTGACGGGCAACCAGGCCACGGTCGAGACCCTCGACCGGCTGAAGGAACTCGGTTTCACGACCGCCATGCAGGCGGGCATCTCGATCGGTATCGACGACATGATCATTCCGGAGGCGAAGAAGGACATTGTCGCCGAAACCCGGAAGAAGATCGCCGAGGTCGAGGCCCAGTTCAACAAGGGCATCATCACCGAGGGCGAGCGCAAGAACAAGGTCATCGACCTTTGGACCGGTACCACGGACCGCATCGCCAAGGAGGTCTTCGCGAAGCTGGAAAGCAACGAGGGCCGCAACGAGGTGAACCCGGTCTACATCATGATGGATTCGGGCGCGCGCGGTAATAAACAGCAGGTTCGCCAGCTGTGCGGCACCCGCGGCCTCATGGCCAAGCCGTCCGGCGAGATCATCGAGCGGCCGATTCTGTCCTCGTTCCGCGAGGGCCTCACGGTGCTCGAATACTTCATCTCAACCCACGGCGCCCGCAAGGGCCTCGCCGATACCGCGCTCAAGACGGCGGACGCCGGCTATCTCACCCGCAAGCTCTGCGACGTGGCGATGGACGTCATCATCGCCGAGGATGATTGCGGTTCCCGCGATGGGGTGTGGAAGAAGGCGATCTTCGAAGGCGACGACGAAATCGTCAGCCTCCGCGAGCGCATCGTCGGCCGCTTCTCGAGCGACGACGTCTTCAACCCGATCAATCCGTCCGAGATCCTGGTCGGCTCCGGCGAACTCATTACCGAGGAGATCGCGACCCGAGTCGACGAGCTCGGCATCGAGCGCGTCAAGGTCATGTCGCCGCTCACCTCGACCGCGCAGCATGGGATCGACGGCAAGAGCTACGGCATCAACCCGGCCACCGGCAAGGTGGCGAAGGTTGGAGACTCGGTCGGCATCATCGCCGCCCAGTCGATCGGCGAGCCCGGCACGCAGTTGACGATGCGGACGTTCCACATCGGTGGCGTGGCCTCCGGCGGTTTCAAGACGCCGGAAATCAAGGTCCGCGCCTCCGGCACCGTACGCTATCGCGGTCTCCGCTTGGTGGAGACGGCGGACGGCGGCTCGATCGTGCTCAACAAGACTGGCACGATCCAGATCGTCGACGCCGAGGAGAAGGAGCTCGAAACCTACAACATCGTGGTCGGTTCCTTCCTGCACGTCGGCGACGGCGAGCAGATCCAGAAGGGCGCGATTCTCGCGCAGTGGGATCCCTACAACATTCCCGTGCTTTCCGAAAAGGGCGGCACGCTGGCGTTCAAGGACATGATCCCGGGCGTCACGGTGAAACGCGAACTCGATGAATCGTCGGGCCGCATCGCCACGGTCGTCATCGAGCACAAGGAAGACCTCAACCCGCAGATCGAAATTCGCGACCCGAAGGGTAAGCCGCTCGCGGCTTACTCGATTCCAGTGGGCGCGCAGATCGCGGTCAACGAGGGCGACATCATCCAACCGGGTGCGTTGCTCGCGAAGACCCCGCGCCAGGCCTCCAAGACCAAGGACATCACCGGCGGTCTGCCGCGCGTCGCCGAGCTCTTCGAAGCTCGCCGGCCGAAGGATGCTGCGGAGATGTCGCGCATCGACGGCATCGTTTCGTTCGAGGGCACCGTGCGCGGCAAGCGCAAGCTGGTGGTCAAGAATGACGATACCGCCCAGGAAGAGGAGCACCTGATCGCCACCGGCAAGCACATCATCGTGCAGCCGGGCGACGTGGTCCACAAGGGCCAGCACCTCACCGAAGGCGCCGCCGATCCGCACGAAATCCTCGAGATCCTCGGGCCCAGCGCGCTCTACGACTTCCTGATTTCGCAGGTGCAGGAGGTGTACCGGCTCCAAGGTGTCGCGATCAACGACAAGCACATCGAGATCATCATCCGTCAGATGCTCCGCAAGGTTCGGATCACCGATCCGGGCGACACGGAGAACTTCTGGGGTGAGCAGGTCGACCGCGCGCAGTTCCTCGCCGAGAACCGGCGGATCGAGGAAGCGGGTGGCAAGCCGGCCGAGGCCGAGCCGATCCTCTTGGGCATCACCAAGGCTTCGCTCGAGACCGAGAGCTTCATCTCGGCGGCGAGCTTCCAAGAGACGACGCGCGTGCTGACCGACGCTTCGACTCTGGGCAAAGTCGACATGCTAAAAGGCTTCAAGGAAAACGTGATCATGGGGCACTTGATTCCGGCGGGCACGGGTCTGCCGAAATACAAGAACCTCAAGATCACGCTGCCGTTCGGCGCCGATCTCCCGGTCGAGCCCGAGCAGCCGGCTCCGGCTGCGACTGAGACGGCCTAGCGACCTCGGATCGATTCTTTCAAGCCGCGGACTCACCGTCCGCGGCTTTTTTGGGCTCCGCAGATCGGGGAGGAGAGCGGCTCAGAGCAGACGGAGAGACCCCGTCGCCGCGGTCACTCGAGCCGGCTCCGCGGGGTGCAAAATATCCGTCAAAAAACGCTTGTCAGTTACGGTGCTTTCTCCGAGCCTCCCGATCCCTCCCGCCAAAACTTCGTGTAGAGCCTAGCTCCACGAGGTTTATCGCCCGGCCAAAAGCCGGGCGATTTTTTTCGGCCCGGACCCTCCCGACGGGGAAATTGTTCTTGTGTTCAGCAGGCGGGTCGCAATTTTCGAACGTCCCACTTCTCGTCTGCGCGTTTTCGGGCTTCTCCGAAGAACGCTTTTGTCACTCGCGCGCCGGGGCTGAATCCCGGGCCGCCGCGAAGACACCTAGTTTTCGCCAAAAAGTGCTTGCCGCGCTTTTGGGCTATCCTAGCGTTTTCCCCTTTTCTCCAATTTTCACTCTTCACCACTCGTATGCCGACCATCAATCAGCTCGTGCGCAAAGGCCGCCGGAAAGTGCGCACCAAGTCCAAATCGCCCGCGTTGGACGGCAATCCGTTCCGCCGTGGCGTGTGCGTGCAGGTCATGACCCGCACCCCGAAAAAGCCGAATTCGGCCATTCGTAAGGTCGCGAAGGTCCGGCTGACCAATGGCAACGAGGTGATCTCCTATATTCCGGACGAAGGTCACAACCTGCAGGAGCACTCGATCGTGCTCGTGCGCGGCGGCCGCGTGAAGGATCTCCCCGGCGTCCGTTATCATATCGTGCGCGGCACGCTCGACGCCACCGGCGTCGAGAAGCGTCGCCGGTCCCGCTCGAAATACGGCGTCAAGCGTCCGAAGGCCGCCAAGTAACTTTCCACCCAACCCAATCTCGTCATGTCACGCCGTCACAGAGCCGTCAAACGTCAGGTCGAGCCGGATATCCGTTACAAGAGCCCGCTCGTCGCGCACCTCGTCAATGTCATCATGAAGAGCGGCAAGAAGAACCTTGCCCAGCGCATCGTTTACGGCGCGTTCGAAAAGGTCTCCGAGAAACTCGAGAAGGGCGATCCGGTCGACCTGCTCCTCGGTGCGCTTGAGAACGCCCGCCCGCGGCTCGAAGTGAAGAGCCGCCGCGTCGGCGGCGCCACCTACCAGGTTCCGATCGAAATTTCCTTCGAACGCCAGGAGAGCCTCGCGCTCCGCTGGATCGTTGACGCCGCCAGCGGCCGCAAAGGCATCCCGATGAAAGAAGCCCTGGCCGCCGAGATCATCGACGCCTACAACAACACGGGCAACGTCGTCAAAAAGAAGGAAGACACTCACAAGATGGCTCAGGCCAATCGTGCCTTTGCCCACCTCCGCTGGTAACCAGTCCAGCCCTACGCTGCACATGTCTGCTACTGCCGCACCTGCTATTACTGTCGTCACTGACAAGGCCAAGGTTTCCCCGGTCAACGCCAAGGAGCGTCCGTTTCCGTTGGAATGGACGCGCAACATCGGTATTGCCGCGCACATCGATGCCGGCAAGACGACCACGACCGAACGCATCCTCTTTTATTCCGGCGCGGTCCACAAGATGGGCGAGGTCCATGAAGGCACCACGGTGACCGACTGGATGGAGCAGGAGCGTGAGCGCGGGATCACGATCACCGCCGCCGCCATTTCCTGCGCCTGGAATGCCTCCGTGGGCCCCTGGAAGGGGATCAAGCAACGGATCAACATCATCGACACTCCCGGACACGTCGACTTCACCGCTGAGGTGGAGCGCTCGCTCCGCGTGCTCGACGGCGCCGTCGCGGTATTCTGCGCGGTCGCGGGCGTGCAGCCGCAGTCCGAGACCGTCTGGCGTCAGGCCAACAAATACAAGGTGCCGCGGATCGCGTTCATCAACAAGATGGACCGCACCGGCGCCGACTTCTTCCGCGCGGTCAAGGAAATGCGCGAGAAGCTCAAGGCCAACGCGCACCCGCTATTTATTCCGATCGGCAAGGAGGAGAACTTCCAGGGCGTGGTCGATCTCGTGCAGCAGGTGGCCTACCTGTTCGACGAGACCGATGCGCTGGGACTCAACCCGGTGACGTCCGCGATCCCGGCCGATTTGATGGACCAGGCCAAGGAGTATCGCGACAAGCTGCTCGAAGCGGTGTCCGATTTCGACGACGTCATCGCCGAGAAGTATCTGGGCGGCGAAGAGATTTCGGTAGCCGAGTTCATGCTCGCGATCCGCAAGGCGACGGTGTCGCTGCAGTTCACCGGCGTGGTGCCAGGCTCGGCCTTCAAGAAGAAGGGCATCCAGCGGCTGCTGGACTGTGTGGTGAACTACCTGCCCAGCCCGATCGACGTTCCGCCCATGCAGGGGCAGGACAGCGACGGCAAGACCATCGATGTCGTCGTCGACGACAAAGCGAAGGTCGCGGGCCTGGCGTTCAAGCTCTGGACGGACCCGTTCGTCGGCAAAATCGTTTTCTACCGCGTTTACACCGGCATCCTCAACAAGGGCCAGTCGCTCTACAATCCGCGCACCCGCCGCAGCGAGCGCGTCTCCCGCCTCGTGCTTATGCGCGCGATGGATCGTGAGGAAATTGACAAGGCCTATTCCGGCGACATTTGCGCGCTGGTCGGCGTCAAGGAGGTCATCACCGGTGACACGCTGTGTGACGAGGATGTGGATATCCGCCTCGAACCGCCGTCCTTCCCCGAGCCCGTCATCTCGATGTCGATCGAGCCGAACTCAAAGGGCGACCAGGAGAAGATGGGCACCGCGCTGCAGCGGCTCGTCGCGGAGGATCCGACGCTGAAGGTCAAGACCGACCCGGACACCGGCCAAACCATTCTCGCCGGCATGGGCGAACTCCACCTCGACATCATCCGCGATCGGATGAAGCGCGAGTTCAAGGTCGAGGCCACTGCGGGCAAGCCGCAGATCGCCTACCGCGAAACCGTCACCAAGCTGGCGGACGGCGAGGGCAAGTTCATCCGCCAATCGGGCGGCAAGGGCCAATACGGCCATGTGGTGGTCAAGATCGAGCCGAACGAAAAGGGTAAGGGCGTCGAGGTGATCAACGAGATCGTCGGCGGCGTCATCCCGAAGGAATTCATCAAGCCGTCGACGGACGGTATCCTCGAGGGCACCAACAACGGTGCGGTTGCCGGCTATCCGGTGGTCGACGTCAAGGTGCGGATCGTCGATGGTTCGTTCCACGAAGTCGATTCGTCCGAACTCGCGTTCAAGATGGCGGGCATCTTCGCCTTCAAGGACGCGATGAAGAAGGCCCATCCGATCCTGCTCGAGCCCATCATGGGCGTCGAGGTCACCACCCCGGAAGAGTACCAGGGCGACCTGATGGGCGACATCAATCGTCGCCGCGGCACGATCCGCGGCATCGAGAACAAGGCGGGCGCGTGCATCATCAACGCGCACATCCCGCTCGAGACGCTGTTCGGCTACGTCACGGACATTCGTTCGCTTTCCAAGGGCCGCGCCAGCGCGTCCATCACACCGTCCCACTTCGAGCAGGTGCCCAATTCGCTTCTGCAGAAGATCGTGGAAACCTCCACGAAAGCTCCGGCCCGCACGTAAACCCCGTTCTTTGCCTCCCATGAAAGGTCAACGCATTCGCATCAAACTCCAGGGCTTCGACTATCGCGTGATCGATCAGTCCGCGCTCGAGATCGTCGAGACCGCCAAGCGCTCCGGCGCCCGCGTGTCCGGCCCGATCCCGCTGCCGACCCGGGTGGAAAAACTTTCGGTCAATCGTTCGCCGCACGTCGACAAGAAATCGATGGAGCAGTTCGAAACCCGCACGCACAAGCGGCTCATCGACATCATCGAGCCGACCGCCCAGACGGTCGACGAGCTCAAGAAACTCAACCTGCCTTCGGGCGTGGATATCACCATCAACGTTTAACCTCCGCCCAGGTTTTCACTCTACAGTAGCAGTTGCCTGTGTCCCGCGTCCGCGGGACCGCCAGGCCCCTCGCTAACGTAGGTCCTCAAACGGAACCTTCCACCTACCACTTAGCCTATGATCTCATCACTTTTAGGTAAGAAGATCGGGATGACGCAGGTCTACGACGCACAGAATGTGCTCGTGCCCGTCACCGTGGTCGAAGCCGGCCCCTGTGCGGTCGTGCAGGTCAAGACGACCGAGACCGACGGATACAACGCGGTCCAAATCGGCTTCGAGCAGAAAAAGGCGAAGAACGCCTCGCTCGCCGAGAAGAACCACGCCGCCAAGGCCAGCCTCGCCGACGCTCCGCGCGTGCTGAGCGAAGTGCGCCTCGAGGCCGCGCCGACGTTGAAAGTTGGAGACGTGGTCAACGTCACCGCTTTCGCCGAGGGCCAGCTGGTCGACGTCATCGGCGTAACCAAGGGCAAGGGCTTCCAGGGCGTCGTGAAGCGCTTCCGCGTTGCGGGCGGTCCCGCCTCGCATGGCTCGATGTTCCACCGCCGCATCGGCTCGATCGGCATGCGCCAGACGCCGGGCCGCACCTGGAAGAACCAGGCCATGCCGGGCCACATGGGCCAGCTGAAGCGGACCGTACAGAACCTCCGTGTGGTGAAAATCATTCCGGAAAAAAACCTCATCCTCGTGAAGGGGGCGATCCCCGGCGCGAATGGCGACGACGTCATCGTCCGCTCCGCGATCAAGGGCCAGAAGCCGGCGCAAGCCTGAACCCGGAGATAATCAGCCATGAAACTCACCGTTTTTAGTCCCGACGCCACGAAGAGCACCGAGCAGGATTTCACCCTGCCGACGTTCGAGGGCGACAAAGGTCTCCAGGCCGTCAAGGAAGTGATCGTCGCGATCAACGCCAACAACCGCCAGGGCACGCACTCGACCAAGACCCGCGGCGAAGTTCGCGGCGGCGGCAAGAAGCCGTGGCGCCAGAAGGGCACCGGCCGCGCCCGCGCCGGCTCGATCCGCTCCCCGCTGTGGGGCGGGGGCGGCGTCGTGTTCGGCCCGAAGCCGCGCGACTACTCGAAAAAAATCAACGCCAAGGTGAAGCAGCTCGCGTTCAGCCGCGCGCTCTTTGACCGCGCCTCCGCCGGCGAAATCGCCGTGATCGAGGCGTTCGACAGCAAGGCGACGAAGACCAAGGCCTTCAACCAGATCCTCGGCCGCATCGCCCCCAAGGGCAAGGTGCTCCTGGTCGACGCACCGTTCGCTGCGGAGGCCGCTCGCGCCTCGCGCAACCTCGAGCGCGTGACGCTGCAGGAAGCCGCGAAGCTCAACACGCTCGATCTGGCGCAGTACCAGAAAATCATCGTCAGCAGCAAGGCGCTCGAAGCGATCATCGCCCGCGTCAACGGAGGGAAGAACTAATGCAAGCCGACCAGGTTCTCAAACTCGTCCGCCTCTCGGAGAAGTCCAACAAGCTTTCGTCCGAGCTCGGCCAATACACCTTCGAGGTGTTCAAGGGCACGAACAAGCACCAGATCGCCGAGGCCGTGGAGCAGACCTTCAAGGTCACGGTCAAGCGCGTGAACGTGCAGAATTACCGCGGCAAAAACAAAAAAAGCCGCACCGGCCGCCCGAGCGTCGGTTCCGACTACAAGAAGGCAATCGTGACGCTTAAAGCCGGCGACAAGATCGAACTCGTCTAAGGCGAGTCCGCCCAACCCGGAGAAATCCCATCATGGCAATTCACTCTTTTCGTCCGCTCACGCCCGCCGGCCGGTTCACCTCGCTGAACAAGCGCGAGGGCCTATCCAAGAAGCGGCCGCAGAAGGCGCTCACCGAGCCCAAGCCCAAGACTGGCGGCCGCAACGTCTATGGCCGCATCACCACCCGCCACATCGGCGGAGGGCACAAGCAGCTCTACCGGATCATCGACTTCAAACGCGACATCCTCGACATGCCCGCGACGGTCGAGGCGCTGGAATATGATCCGAACCGCACGTCGAATCTGGCGCTCGTGGTCTACGCCAACGGCGAGAAGAAATACATTCTCGCGCCCGAAGGTCTGCAGGTCGGCGCGAAGATCTTCGCCTCCAACAAGGCGACCACGAACGATTACAACGTCGGCAACAATTTTCCGCTTCACCTGATCCCGCCGTCGACGCGAGTCCACGCCGTGGAACTCGTCCCCGGCCGCGGGGCCAAGATCGCCCGTGCCGCCGGCACCGGCCTCGAGCTGGTCGCCGTCGAGGGTGACCGGGCGACGCTGAAGATGCCGTCCGGCGAGCTCCGGCTCGTGAATGCGAAGTGTCGTGCCACCATCGGTGAAGTCGGCAACGGCGACCACAACAACCAGTCGCTGGGCAAGGCCGGCCGTCGTCGCTGGCTCGGCGTTCGCCCCACCGTCCGCGGTATGGTGATGAACCCCGTCGATCACCCCAACGGTGGTGGTCAGGGCAAGTCCAAGGGTGGTGGCGGTCGTCAGCAGCTGGTGTCCCCGTGGGGCCAGCTCGCGAAGGGCTTCCCGACCCGCCGCCGTTCGAAGCAGTCGAACGCGCAGATCATCGTCCATCACAACGGCCGCAAGCCGCGCGGCAAAAAGTAATCCACCCGCCCCATGTCACGTTCCATCAAGAAAGGCTTCTTCGTCGACTACCACCTGCTCGAGAAGATCGAGAAGGCGAACAAGGCCGGCGCCAAGAAGCCCATCCAGACCTGGTCCCGTCGCTCGACGATCACGCCTGATTTCGTCGGGCACACCTTCAGCGTGCACAACGGCAAGGCCTTCATCGCCGTCTACGTCACCGAGAACATGGTCGGCCACAAGCTCGGCGAGTTCGCGCTGACGCGCATCTTCAAGGCGCACGGCGGCATGACGCGCAAGGAAATCTAACCCGTCGTTTTTCAACCCACCAAGCAACCCAAAGGGTAGGGTCCCGCGTCCGCGGGGCTGCTATCGCCGGTGCCGGTCCGACCTCCTGTCGGATTGCTGGCCGGAATCCTCCCGACAACCATGGAAGTTCAAGCCCTCACTCGTTACGCGCGGATGTCGCCCAAAAAGATGCGCGACATTTCGCGGATCATCCAAGGCCGCAAGGCCGCGGAAGCCGCCGACTACCTCGCGCTCATTCCGCGCAAGTCCGCGCGGCTGATCGCGAAGACGCTGCGCAGCGCCATCGCCAACGCCGAGAACAACAACAATCTCTCGGCCGACGCGCTCACCGTGAAGCTCGCGCTGATCGAGAACGGCCCCGTGCTGAAGCGCTTCAAGGCCGGCGCGCGTGGTTCCGCGATGCCCCGCCGCAAGAAAATGGCGCACATCCGCATCGTGCTCACCGACGGCAACTCGAACTAACTTACCACCATGGGCCAAAAGACCAATCCCACCGGCTTCCGCCTCGCCGTCCGCCGCAACTGGCAGTCCCGCTGGTACGCGACGAAGAAAGATTTCCCGAAGCTCCTCGAGGAGGACCAGATCATCCGTGAGAAGCTCATGGAGAAGCTGAAGCAGGCCTCCGTGCCGCGCATCTTCATCGAGCGCGCCTCCAACCGCGTCCGCGTCAAGATCTACACCGCGCGCCCCGGCATCGTCATCGGCCGCAAGGGCCAGGAAATCGAGAAGATCAAGGAGGAGCTCGCGAAGCTCACCGGCAAGGAGATCCTCCTCGACATCCAGGAGGTGAAGAAGCCCGAGATCGAGGCGCAGCTCGTCGCCGAGAACGTCGCGCTGCAGCTCGAGCGCCGCATCGCTTTCCGCCGCGCCATGAAGAAGGCCGTCGAAATGGCCATGACGCTCGGCGCCGAGGGCATCCGCATCCAGTGCTCCGGCCGTCTCGGTGGCGCGGATATCGCCCGCCGTGAATGGCAGCGCAAGGGCCGCGTGCCGCTGCACACCCTGCGCGAGAACATCGATTACGGCTTCTCCGAAGCCCACACCGTTTACGGCAAGATCGGCGTCAAGTGCTGGATCTGCAAAAAGGAGTCCGACAACAACTGAACCAGCTCACGGCCCTAAGCGCTAAGCTCTAGGCTCTAAGCTCCTCTTCCCATGGCTCTCGCACCCGCCCGCACCAAATACCGCAAATCCCAGAAGGGCTCCCGCGCCGGCAATGCCAAGCGCGGCAACACGCTCGCTTTTGGCGAATTCGGCCTGCAGTCGCTTACGCGCGGCCCTATGACCGGTCAGCAGATCGAAGCCGCCCGTGTCACCATCTCGCGCCACCTGAAGCGCAAGGGCAAACTCTGGATCCGCGTCTTCCCGCACAAGCCGATCACCAAGAAGCCCGCGGAAGTCCGCCAAGGCCAAGGCAAAGGCCCGGTCGAGTTTTACATCGCCCAGATCAGACCTGGCGCGGTGCTGTTCGAACTCGCGGGCGTGCCCGCCACGACTGCGAAAGAGGCGTTCCGCCTCGCCGACGCCAAGCTGCCGTTCCACTGCCGCTTCATCGCCCGCGAGGGCGCCGTCGTCTAACCTTTCAAAAACGACCGTCATGACTCCCAAAGAAATCCGCGAACTCGCTCCGGCCGAGCTGCCGACCAAGATCCGCGAACTCCGCGAACAGCTGCTGCAGCTCAAGCTGCGCAAGCAAACCGGTCAGGTGGAAAAGACCCACGAGCTGCGCTCGCTCCGCAAGGACATCGCCCGGCTCGAGACCGCCCTCACCGCCTCCAAGAAGAAAGCCGCCGCCTAAAGGAATTCCAGAATTTCGATTTTCGATTTTCGATCGAGCCGCGGCCGAGGCCGCCCCGCGAAAGTCCGAAGCGATCGAAAATCCCAAATCACAAATCGAAAATCCCGATGTCCTCCTCTCCCGCTCAGCGCCATACGCGCAAAACCCAAATCGGCTTCGTGAGCAGCCGCTCCGGCGACAAGTCCATCAAGGTCACCGTCCCGTACAAGTCGCCGCACCCGCTCTACCACAAGATCGTCAACCGCCAGACCGTCCTCCACGTCCACGACGAGAAGAACGAAGCCAAGCTCGGCGACACGGTCGAGGTGATGGAGACCCGCCCGATGAGCCGGCTGAAGCGCTGGCGCATCGTGTCGATCGTGCAGCGCGCCGTCACCACCGACGCCGTCGCGATCTCCGAGACCGACGTCGCCGCCCAGGTGCCGACCAAGACCACGGCCAGCAACACGCCTGCGCCGGCCGAGCAGCCCGCGCCCCAGGCCTGAGCCTGATTCCTCAAACATCCAACCTTCTGGAGGCCTGTCATGATTCAACTGCGCTCCGTTCTCGACGTCGCTGACAACACCGGCGCCCGCAAAGCCGCGATGATTTCCCGCAAGGGTCAGATCACCGCCACCGCGGGCGTGGGCGACATCATCACCGTTCACATCAAGCAAAGCTCCACCGAAGCCACGGTGAAGAAGGGCGAGGTCCACAAGGCCGTCGTCGTTCGCACCAAGGCGCCCGTCCGTCGTGCGGATGGCAGCTACCTGCGCTTCGACAGCAATGCGGTCGTGATCATCGATCCGACGAACAATCCGCGCGGCACGCGCATCTTCGGCCCAGTCGCCCGCGAGCTGCGCGCGAAGAATTTCATGAAGATCATCTCGCTCGCGCCGGAGGTTCTCTAACATGGCTCAGAAATTTCACGTCAAACGCGGCGACCAGGTCGTCGTCATCGCCGGCTCCCAAAAGGGCAAGTCGGGCAAGGTCCTCGAGGTCCTCGCGGCCAAGCAGCGCGCGCGCATCGAAGGCGTGGCCATGATCAAGCGCCACCTCAAGAAGTCGCAGGAGCACCCGCAGGGCACGATTGCCGAGCGCGAAGGTTCGGTGCACATCTCGAACCTGATGCTCCAGTCGACGTTCGACGCCAGCAAGCGGAAGAAGGAAGCCGCGCCGGCCAAGGCCTGAGCCGGGCAAAGAGCCAAGTCACAAGTTACAAGTAGCAGGAAACCAAATCGTTGGCTCCCGACTTCAGGTGCTCGATACTTGCCACTTGCCACGTGTTACTTCCTCCGGTCCACTCCTCCTCTTTTCTCTCTCAACTTAACTCTTCAATGCCTCGCGGTCGGTAATCGCGGGCCCTGTCCATGAGCTACGTTCCCTCCCTCAAAAAACTTTACGTCGAGCACGTCGTGCCCGAGCTCGTCAAGAGCCGCAGCTACAAGAACAAGCACGAAGTGCCGAAGCTGGTGAAGATCAACCTCAACACCGGCATCGACGCCGAGGCGGACAAGAACCAGATCACCGACATTCAGCGGGATCTCGGCCTGATCGCCGGCCAGAAGCCGGTGCTCGCCAAGAGCCGCAAGGCCATCGCGAATTTCAAGCTGAAGCCCAACCAGGTCGTCGGCTGCCACGTCACGCTGCGCGGCCCCGCGATGTGGGACTTCCTCCAGCGCCTGATCGCCGTGGCGCTGCCCACCATCCGCGACTTCCGCGGCTTGCCGTCGAAGCTCGACGGCCAGGGCAACTACAACCTCGGCATCACCGACCACACGATTTTCCCGGAAATCACCGTCGAGAACGTGAAGAAGCACATCGGCCTCGACATCGCGATCGTGACGACCGCCGAGACGGACGACGAGGCGCGCGAGCTCCTCCGCCTGCTGGGCATGCCATTCCGCCGCACCGAAACGGTCGCGCCGAAACCCGCCCACGCCGCCTAAACTTCATTTTCGATTTTCGATTGGCGATTTCCGCTCGCCGATCTCCGGACCAGCCGCCGACGCCACATCGAAAATCAACAATCTTAAATCGAAAATCCCGACATGCCCAAGACCTCCGCCATCGAGCGCAACAAGAAGCGCATCCGCCTCGCCGCGCAACACGCCGCGAAGCGCGCCGAGCTGAAGGCGATCCTCGCCAATCCCGCCACCACCGACGACGAGTTCTTCGGCGCGCAGAAGAAGCTGCAGAAGCTCCCGAAGAACTCGAACAAGATCCGCATCCGCAACCGCTGCTCGCTCAGCGGCCGCCCGCGGGCCTACATCGGCAAGTTCGGCGTCTCGCGTATCCAGTTTCGCGAGCTGGCGCTGGCCGGCAAGATCCCCGGCGTCACCAAATCCTCCTGGTAAACCTTTTGGCCCACGGGGGTCGGATATGACCCGCGCGGCCCCGAAAACCAACATCCACCATGACCGATCCGATCAGTGATTTCCTGACCCGCCTGCGCAATGCGTCGAAGGCTCGTCAGGCCGAGACCACCTCGCCGCACTCCAAGTTGCGCGAAGCCATCGCCGCGATTCTCAAGGCCGAAGGCTACATCGCCGACTACAAGGACGGCACCGATGCCGCGGGCCACAAGACCCTCGTCGTCGCCCTGAAATACGTGGACAGCGCCCCGGCCATCACGGGCTTGACCCGCGTGTCGACGCCCGGCCGCCGGCTCTACTACAGCTATCAGGAAATTCCGCGCGTGCTGAACGGTCTCGGCATCAGCATCGTCTCGACCTCCCGGGGTCTGATGAAGGACGCCGACTGCCGCCGCAACAAGGCGGGTGGCGAACTGATCTGCAACGTCTGGTAACCCGCCCGCATCATGAGCCGCATCGGCAAACAACCCGTTTCCATCCCCGACAAGGTCAAGGTGTCCGTCAAGGACGGCACCGTGTTCGTCGAGGGTCCCAAGGGCAGGGTCCAAAAGACCTTTGCGCCCGCGGTGAAGGTCACCGTCGCTGACAAGCAGGTGACGTTCGCTCCCACCGAGGAGTCGCGTTTCGCCAAAGCCATGTACGGCACCGCACGTTCCATCGTGGCCGGCATGGTCAAGGGCGTAACGGAGGGCTACACCAAGGATCTCGAAATCCAGGGTGTCGGCTTCAAGGCCAACCTCAAGGGCAAGCAGCTCGACCTCGCGCTCGGCTACTCGCACCCGATCCTCCTCGACATCCCGGAGGGCATCAAAATCACCGTGACGGACCAGACGAAGGTTCGCGTCGAAGGCGCGGACAAACAGCTCGTCGGTGCCGTGACCGCGGAGATCCGCGGCTACTACCCGCCGGAGCCTTACAAGGGCAAGGGCGTGCGTATCGTCGGCGAGCGTGTTCGCCGCAAGGAAGGCAAGACCGTGGCGTAAGCCTCTGGCTTCCGCCGATCTCAATCTAAAATTTAAAATCTCAGATTTCGTCGTGAATACCATTCGCAAAGCCGATCTCCTGCAGAAGCGTCGCTGGAGAATCCGCAAGAAAGTCCAGGGCACCGCTGCGCGTCCGCGTCTCGCCGTACGCTTCACCGCCAAGCACATCTACGCGCAGGCGATCAACGACGATGCGGGCTCGACCCTCGTGTTCCTCGGTACGCTCGATCCCGAGCTGCGGGGCAAGAAACTCGCCGCCAACCTCGCCGGGGCCAAGGTCCTCGGCACCGCCTTCGCCGCCAAGGCCAAGGCCGCCGGCATCGGCGCGGTCGTGTTCGACCGCGCGGGCGCCCGTTATCACGGCAAAGTCAAAACATTCGCCGACGCCGCGCGCGAAGGTGGCCTGAAATTCTAATTACGCATGAGCACCGAACCCACTTCCGCGCCCGCTCCCGAGACCGCCGCTCCCGCGTCGGCCGCCCCGGCCGCCGCTCCTTCCGCCCCGACCCGTCAGCCCCGTCAGTTCAACCGTGGTCCCAATCGCGGCGGTCCCGGTGGGCAACGCCGCGACAATCGCCGCGACAACCGCGACAAGCCGCAGGAGGGCGATGGTCCGCAGATGATCGAGAAGGTCGTCTTCATCAATCGCTGCGCCAAGGTCGTGAAGGGTGGCCGCCGGTTCAGCTTCGCGGCGCTCGCCGTCGTCGGCGATGGCAAGGGCAAGCTCGGCATCGGTTACGGCAAAGCCAACGAAGTGCCGGACGCGATCAAGAAGAGCACCGCGCATGCGCACAAGCACATGGTCACCGTGAAGCTCAAGGGCGACACCATCCCGCACGACGTGCTCGGCGAATACGATGGCGGCAAGGTGCTGCTCCGTCCCGCCACCACCGGCACCGGCCTGATCGCCGGCGGCGGCGTGCGCGCCGTGCTCGAGGCGGCCGGCGTGAAGAACGTGCTCACGAAATCGATGGGTTCGAACAACCACATCGCGGTCGTCCACGCCACGCTCAATGGCCTCCTCCAGTTGCGCCTGAAGGACGACGTCACCGCGCTCCGCGCCAAGCCGACCAACGCCTGATCTTTTTCTTTCCGAGTCCTGCGCCGCGCGTAGCGGGGCAGGGCGCCCTCCCGAGGAACCCACATGAAACTTCACGAACTCAAGAACGTTAAAGGTGCCGTGCACCGGAAAAAGCGCGTCGGCTGCGGCGAAGGCGGCGGCCACGGCAAGACCTCCGGTCGCGGTGGCAAGGGCCAGACCGCGCGTTCCGGCAGCAGCATTCGCCCCGGCTTCGAAGGCGGCCAGATGCCCCTTTACCGCAAGCTCCCGCACCGCGGCTTCAACCAGTACAACTTCCGGACCGAACTCCCGGTGGTGAACGTCGGCGACCTCGCGTCCCTTGACGCAAGCATCACCGAAGTGACCGCCGAAGTGCTGGCGGCTCAGGGCCTGATCCGCGCCGGCGAGACGAGTGTCAAGATTCTCGGCGACGGCGAACTCAGCCGCGCGCTGAAGGTCACCGCGGTCAAATTCTCGGAATCGGCCAAGGCCAAGATCGAGAAAGCCGGCGGCCAGGCGATCACGGCCTAACGGCCACTTTCGATTTTCGATTTCGGATTTTCGATTCGGGCGGGCCCGCCTGAATCAGGTTTGACGAAGCGAGAATCGAAACTCGAAAATCGAAACTCCCCAATGTTCTCCGCCTTCACGAACTCGCTGAAGATTCCTGAGCTGCGCTCGCGGATCTTCTACACGCTGGCGCTGCTTTTCGTGGCCCGCGTGGGTGCCAATATTCCGCTGCCGGGCATCGATCCCGGTCCGCTCCAGAAGTTCTTCGCCGATCAGACGGCGAGTGGCGGAGGCTCGCTCGTGGGGCTCTACAACATGTTCACCGGCGGCGCGCTCACCAAGGGCGCCGTTTGCGCGCTGGGCATCATGCCCTACATCAGCGCCTCGATTATTTTCCAGCTGATGACCGCGGTCGTGCCGATGCTCAGCCGCCTGCAGCAGGAAGGCGACGTCGGTCGTCAGAAGCTGACGCAGTATACGCGCTACGCGACGGTCGCGATCTGTATCGTGCAGGGAGCGCTGCTGATCCTGGCGCTGGAGAATCCCGGCCGGCTCTTTCCCGGCTACGACATCGGCACCTATGGCTCGATCGTGATCGTGAGCAAGTTGAGCTTTCTCATCACCTCGGTGGTCTTCATGACCGCCGGCACGCTGGTGCTGATGTGGCTCGGCGAACAGATCACGCAACGCGGCATCGGCAACGGCGTGTCCCTGCTGATCACCGTCGGCATTCTAGCCGACATCCCGGGCGCCGCGGCGCAGACCTATCAGCTGTTCTTCAAGCCGGTCGGCACCGGCCCGAATCTCGGCCTCCCGCAGGCGGTGATCATGATCGCGCTCTTTGTTGCCGTGGTCATGGGCATCATCATGGTGGTGCAAGGCCAGCGAAAGATTCCGGTCCAGTACGCCAAACGCGTCGTCGGCAACAAGGTCATGGGCGGTCAGAGCTCGTTCCTCCCGCTCAAGGTCAACTACTCGGGCGTCATGCCGGTCATCTTCGCGAGCGCGATCCTGCTGTTCCCGCAGCAGATCTTCTCCCAGCTGGGCGCGGCGTTTAACATCAAGTTCCTGATCGAGTTCTCGCAGAACCTGCTCCGTGGCCACTGGACCTACTATGCGATCTACACCACGCTGATCCTGTTCTTCAGCTACTTCTGGGTATCCGTGATGTTCAAGCCGATCCAGATCGCCGACGATCTGAAGAAGTACGGCGGCTACGTCCCCGGCGTGCGCCCCGGCGAGCCGACCGCCCGGTTCCTGGACTTCATCATGACCCGGCTCACGCTGGCCGGCGCGGTGTTCCTGACGATCATCGCGGTCATGCCGGACGTGCTGCTGTTCGAACTCAATGTCCCGCAACGGATCGCGATTTTCTTCGGCGGCACGGGCATGCTGATCACCGTCGGCGTCGTCCTCGACACGATGCGCCAAGTCGAAACCTTCCTGTTGCAACGCCACTACGACGGCTTCCTCAAGAAGGGCCGCATCCGCGCCCGCAGCGCCATGCCCGCTGGCATGACCGGCGACGCGCTGAGCTCCGACGCACTGCTGAAGCTGGGCGTTCCGGTCACGGCCATCTTCCTCGTGGGCATCGTGGCTTGGGCGATCCAGAAGTTCGCACTTTAGTTCTTTACTCCTGATAGGATGGGCGCCATCAACGACCCTTTCGCTCGTTGCGGCGTTCGCGCCAAAACCAAGCTCCTTCTCCTCGGTTCGCCCGCTTTTCGTCCTGAAAACCTGATGAACCGGGTTTGTTCTTTGAATCTAGAGCACGTCTCTCCCGCCAACTTCATGCGGTCGGAGATTTCGCGCCGCCGGGCTTCGGCTTCGGCGGAGGAAGCAGCCACGCTCGCCGCGATGCGAAAGTGGTTCTTCACGCGCAAACCTGATGCGGGCTTTGTCCTCACGGACTTCCCGGCTACGCTGCTCCAAGCCAAAGTGTTCGACGAATGGCTCGACGCTCGCGACGAATGCCTCGATGGCGTTGTCGCCGGTCCGGGCTCCCACGAGTCGCTCGTCACGCACTATCACCAGCTCGGTCTCCTTCGGGAGATCGAGGAACTCGCAGCATGACGATCCCGATCAAAAGCAAGGACGGGATCGCGAAAATGCGCGAGGCGTGTGCCATCGCCGCCACGGTGCTTGATCAACTCAAGCCGCTCGTGCGACCCGGCATCACCACTCAGGACTTGGAAGAAGCGGGGCGCGATCTGATCTCGCGCTTGGGGGCCCGCAGCGCCTGCTACGGCTATCAACACGGTTCGCGCCGGTATCCAGCTCACACCTGTATCTCGGTCAACGACGAGGTCGTTCACGGGATTCCGTCGTTCCGCCGCGTGTTGCGCGATGGCGACATCGTTTCGCTCGACATCGTCGTCTGGCACGATGGCTACGTCGGCGACAACGCCTACACGGTCCCCGTCGGTGCGATCGCGCCGGAACTCGAGAAGCTCCTTCGCGTGAGTCGCGAGGCGCTCGATCTCGGGATCCGGCAGGCACAGGTGGGCAATCGCGTCGGCGACATCTCCGCCACGATCCAGAACTACGTCGAAGCTCACGGCTTCAGCGTGGTGCGTGACATGGTCGGCCATGGCGTCGGCGTCGCGATGCACGAGCCGCCGGAGATCCCGAACTTCGGCCGCAAGGGCACCGGCGAGCGGATCAAGTCCGGGATGACGTTCGCGATCGAGCCCATGGTCAACCTTGGCGGATACAAGACCAAGACGCTCAGCGACGGCTGGACGTGCGTCACCGCCGACGGCTCTCCCTCGGCCCATTTCGAGCACACGGTGCTCACGACCGATCACGGTCCCGAGATCCTCACCGTGCCCCGCCCGCTGCCCGCGCCAGCTTCTTGACCCTTTTCCCAACCTTAAACTTTAAACTTAAAACCTAAACGTCCTTATGCCTCGTCTCCTCGGTGTAGAAATCCCCGCGAAAAAGAAAGTCGCGTATTCCCTCCGTTACATCAACGGCATCGGCCCCACGCGCGCCGACCTCCTCGTGAAAGAAGCGGGCCTCAGCCCCGACATGCGCGCCCAGGACCTCACGGAGGAGCAGCTGAACAAGATCCTTCACCTCATCACGGAGCACAAGTGGGTGCTCGAGGGTGATCTGCGCCGCGAGATCGCGGGCAATCTCAAGCGCCTGCAGGCGATCAACTGCTATCGTGGCGTTCGCCACCGGCGCGGTCTGCCCGTCCGCGGCCAGCGCACCAGCACCAACGCCCGCACCCGCAAGGGCCCGCGCAAGACCGTCGGCGTCTCGAAGGCCGCCGCTGCCGCCAAAGCATAAACTCTCCTCGTCATGGCTGAAGAAAAGTCTGCTCCCAAGAAAGAGAAACCCGTCAAGGCGGCCACGGCCCCTGGCGAAACGGCTGCGCCCGCGGAGGGCGCGGCGAAAGCCCCTGCCGAGAAGAAGGCCAAGGCCCCCAAGGCCGGTGCGCCCGCCGGTGAAGGTGCGGCTCCCGCTGCGCCCGCGGCTCCGGAAAAACCGGTCGAGCTCGTCGGCGGCGTGGCCAAGCAGCCCACCGCGGAGGACCTCCTGAAGGAGGAACTCGGCGTGATCAAGGTCCGCAAGGCCAAGGGCTCGAAGAACGTCACCTCGGGCGTCGCCAACGTGCTCGCGTCGTTCAACAACACGATCGTCTCGATCACCGACCAGCAGGGCCGCGTCATTTCCTGGTCGAGCGCCGGCAAGTGCAACTTCCGCGGCTCGCGCAAATCGACCGCGTACGCCGCGCAGATCGTGGCGCAGGACGCCGCGCGCAACGCGATGGCGCACGGACTCAAGGACATCGTGATCCGTATCTCGGGCCCCGGCCTCGGCCGCGACTCCGCCGTCCGCGCGCTGCAGGCGGTCGGTCTGGAGATCACCTCGATCATCGACGTGACGCCGATCCCGCACAACGGCTGCCGTCCGCGCAAGCGCCGCCGTGTGTAAGCCACCTCCTTCTCGTTCTCGCCCTCGTTCTCGTCCTCCTCGGAGACAGACAGAACGAGCAAGAGAATGAGAAAGAGAACGACTCAACTCTCCCTCTCACCCTCTCATCTTTCTCACAATGGCTCGTTACACCGGTCCAACCACCCGCGTCAGCCGTCGCTTTGGCCAGCAGATTCTCGGCTCGGGCAAGGCCTTCGAACGCCGCAGCTATCCGCCGGGGCAGCACGGCCCCAAACTTCGCCGCAAGGTGTCGGAATACGCCGTCGGCCTGAACGAAAAGCAGAAGCTCCGCTACATCTACGGGCTGCTCGAGCGCCAGTTCCGGCGCGTGTTCGAGATCGCCAAGAAGGAGCGCGGCGTCACTGGCGAGCGTTTCCTTCAGTTGCTCGAGACGCGCCTCGACAGCGTCGTCTATCTCCTCGGGCTCGCCAAGAGCCGCGCCGCCGCGCGCCAGTTCGTCAACCACGGCCACATCCGCGTGAATGGCCACAAGGTCGACATCGCGAGCTACAACGTGAAGGCCGGCGACGAGATCGAGGTGAAGAACTCGCCCGCCTCGCGCCAGCTGGCCACCCGTTGCCTCGAAGAGAATCGTATCCGCAATGTCCCCGGCTGGCTCAGCATGAACGCCGAAACGTTCAAGGCCACGGTCAACCGCCTGCCCACTCGCGATGAGATGGAACAGGGCATCAACGAGCAGCTCATCGTCGAGTTCTACTCGCGCTTCTGAGCCGCTGTCCGGCACTGCCTCTCCTGGTGTAACGCCCTTCGTCTCGTCGCCATCCGCCTGCCGGCCCGAGCGTTGCACCGCTTCCATTCTTTCATACATCTTCTCCATCGCCATGCCCAAACGTCTCGGAAAGTTCGAACTCCCGTCCAAACTCACGAAGGTGGAGGAAGGCTCTACGCCAACCTACGCCAAGTTCATCGCTGAGCCTTTCGAGGCCGGCTACGGTCATACCATTGGCAACTCTCTCCGTCGCGTTCTCCTCAGCTCCATCGAAGGTGCTGCCATCTCGTCCATCAAGATCGACGGCGTTAACCACGAGTTTCAGTCGATCGACGGTGTCGTCGAGGACGTCACCGACATTGTCCTCAACCTGAAGAAGGTCCTGCTCGTCTCGCAGAAACGCGAGTCGATCAATCTCGCCATCCGGGTCAACAAGGCCGGCATCGTCACGGCCGCCGACATCCAGCCCGATCCGAATATCCAGGTCATCAATCCCGAGCAGGTCATCTGCACGCTCGACGCGAAGAAGACCTTCGACGCCGAGATCGAGATCAAGACCGGCCGCGGCTATTGCCCCGGCGAGGCGAACAAGAAGGAGGAGCAGGCCATCGGCGTCATTCCGATCGACTCGCTCTTCTCCCCGGTCCGCCTCGTGAAATACGCCGTCGAAGCGACGCGCGTGGGCCAGATCACCGATTACGACAAGCTCGTGCTCGAAGTCTGGACCGACGGCCGGATCACGCCGGACGACGCGCTTAAGCAGGCGGCTTCGATCCTCAAGCACCACCTCGACGTGTTCGATCGCGTCAGCGAGGAGACCTACGAATTTGAGAACCAGCAGTCCGAGGTCAGCGAGGAGCAGAACAAGCTCCGCAAGCTCCTCAACATGTCGGTTAACGAGATCGAGCTCTCCGTCCGCGCGGCCAATTGCTTGAACAACGCCAATATCACCACGGTCGGCGAGCTGGCGATGAAGACCGAGCAGGAGATGCTCAAATACCGCAACTTCGGCAAAAAATCCCTCAACGAGATCAAGGAGAAGCTCGAGGCGCTGGGCCTGTCGCTCGGCATGAAGTTCGACGAGCGGCTCCTCGACACGAAGAAGGAAGGCTGAGCCATTTTCGATTTCCGATTGGGGATTTTCGATTGCTCCGCCAGTCGAAAATCCGGCAGGCGCCAGTCGATGCCCGCGCAATCGAAAATCGAAATTCTGCATTCGAAAATCTTCCGTCTCTCGCGCCGTCCGCTGCCGCGTCAACGCTGCGACCGGATTGCCGATCGGGAGCCGGCTAAACCCATACCACAATGCGTCACAATAAACACCGCGCCTCCCTCGGCGTGACTGTCGAGCATCGCCGCGCGATGCTGTCCAACCTGGCTGCTGCGCTCATCACGCACGGCCGCATCGAGACGACCTTGGTCAAGGCCAAGGCGCTTCGCCCCTTTGTTGAAAAGGTCATCACCAAGGCCAAACAGGCCGCGGCCAAGACCGACAAGAAGGATGCGCTGCATCTCCGCCGGCTCGCCCAGAGCGACGTGCGCGATGAGACTGCCGTCACGAAGCTGTTCAACGAGACCTACAAGGAATTCGCGAACCGCAACGGCGGCTACACCCGCATCTACAAGCTCGGGCCGCAGCGCATCGGCGACGCCGCCGAGATGGCGCTGATCGAGTTCGTGAAGGCGGACGATCCCGGCTATAAGAAGTCGAAGGGCAAGAAGGCGACCAAGGCTAAGGGCAAGAAGGCGAAAGCCACGCCCGCTGCCGAAGCCGCTGCTGCCGCGACGACCGAGGCCGCACCGGCCGAAGAAAAGAAGTAAGGCGAAGCCCGCCGTTCCCGGCGGGCTTGCTGCTCGAGCTTCGCTCGTTTTCCAACGCGCCGACGTCAGTCGGCGCGTTTTTTCTTGGGCCTGCGTCCTGCCGCTTGCGTGGGAGCGCGGCGGTCCCGGCCGCATTGGGCATTGCGGGCGGGACGCCTGTGCTCCCATGATTTGCGCGTTCACCCCATGTTCGATCTCACCACCGCCGCCGTGATCTATTGCACGCTCGTCGCGATCGTGTTTCTCGGGTTGTGGCTGTGGAACGATCGTCGCGACCACCGGACGTTCGAACGCGAGCGGCGCAAGACGACTTTCCACTGCATCCGCTGTGATCAGCTCTACACGGCGGTGGTGGGCACCGAACTCGCGAAGTGTCCTCGCTGCGGGCACGAAAACACGCGGCTGAAATTCTGAACCCGGCTGCCCCGTGGCAACGGCGCCCGGAGCCGGGAATCGCATATGCTCGGGCTGCATCGAGGGTCGTCCCTACCTCGTGTCACGCTCTCGGCCGATAACCCACTCGGTCACCAACGCGCATTCGAGCCCGAAGCCGAGATAACCGGCGTAGCCGAGCAACGGCATCTCGAAGACGTGCCAACGATCGACATACGGTACGGTGTAGATCCATTTCGCGGCGCTGGGCAAATTCCACATCTCCCAGAAGAATCCGCATGCGAGCGCGGCCAGTGCCCAGCCCGCAGCGCGCTGCCATTCGCCGGCCGCGAGTTCAGTCCACACTCCACGGCGCCCGCTCACGATACCGCAGCCGAACAGCAGCGCGAGCGGCGCCACCCACAGCGCGGGATAAAACTCCTGCGGCCTGGCGCCCGTGAAGCTGAGCGCCACCAGCGCCACCAGGAGTAGCGCCGCGCCGGTGATCCGGCGGTCCAGCCAGCCCCATCGCGGGCCGCGCTCCGTTTTCTGCTGCAATGCCGGAAACGTCGCGAGCACCTCGCGCATCGCGAGCACGGCGGGCAGCACGGTCGAGAAACACAGGCTCGCGTGCACCACGTAGGCCCTCGGGCCAAAGTCCTCCACGCCGAGATAGTGCCAGTTCTGGGCGAAGCGATTCAACCACTCGAACATCCACCAGAATGCCGCACTGAATCCGAACAGCGCCAGCCAGCGCGCTGGGAGGCGCAGCATCGTCGGCGTTCTGCCGCGCTGCACGATCCAGGCATTCAACGTCACCACGAATCCCAGCCAGAGGGGAAAGAACGTGGTGCGCTGAAGCGCAGCGAACCACGGAAACCGCGTCCAGGCGAGCACCCACCATACGGTGGTCCAGCCGAACGCGATCCAGCCCCAGCTTGGAAATCGCGATACGGCCGGTGCCGCTGCCGCGGGAGCCAAGACCGGAAACTCGGCATGACGGCTCCTGACGAAGGGGAGCCACACCGCGGCGACGCTCGCAAACACGAGCATTCCCGCGAACCACGACCAGCGCGGATAGTCAGCCGGAATGTCGAGTGGCGGTGGGAAAGCGCGCAGCGGCCTGAGATCGCGTCCGCTCAGCCAGGCGCCGGTGAGCGGCAGCAACAACGTGGCCGCGACCGTGACGAGACCTGCGATCCGCGTTGAGCTGGGTGCATTCATGGAAACCGGACGGCTCGAGCCACGCGGCACCCTAGCACATCCACCGCGTCGCTCAAGGTACCGTCGTCGCGTGTCGCTCGCGCTTGCGTGTTGCCCGTTCCGCGACTTCCTGCGGCGTGGTCAGGCGACTGCAACTCTGGTGGACTCGCTCACCGTGGAACGACGCGGTGATCCTGGCTGCGTCCGTGGTCGTGATCGTTGCCACGTGGATCTTCATCGCGGTCGCCGAGGAGGTTCACGAGGGCGAGCACCTGCCGCTGGAGAATCAGATCATGCACGCGTTCCGCACCGGCGATCCGCCGCATCCGATCGGCCCGCCTTGGCTCGCGGACGTCGCGCGCGACGTGACGGCGCTGGGGAGCGTGGCGGTGCTCTCGGGGATCGTGGCGCTGGCCGCGGGCTATCTGCTGTTGAGTGGCCGGCGCGCGGCCGCGCTGTTCGTGCTGGTCGCGTCGCTCGGCGGCTTGGGAATCAATCACACACTGAAACACACCTTCGATCGCGAGCGACCGGAACTTGAACTTCGGCTGGTGCAAATCGACTCATTCAGCTTCCCGAGTGGCCACGCCATGTCATCGGCCACGATCTATCTCACGCTCGCGGTCCTGTTGACTCGGTTGACGTCCCACCGCAGCCGGAAGACCTACATCGTCGGCTCGGCGATCCTGCTCACGTTTCTGGTCGGGTTCAGTCGCGTTTTTCTCGGGGTGCACTATCCGAGTGACGTCCTCGCCGGATGGGCCGCAGGAACGGCCTGGGCGCAGCTCTGCTGGATGACGGCACACTTCCTGGGACGCCGCCGGCTGGCGCGGGTCGAATCGGCGCCAGCGGCTGGGGCGTCGTGACGCGGTTTGGATCAGGTGGCGGCTTCGTCGGCGGCGGCCGCCTTCACGTTCATCTGCGACGCATATTGCGTCAGCTGCTTATCCATCCGCTCTTCCTCGTCGATCGTCTGCTGCAGCAAACGCGCCGCGTCGTCGTATTTGAGCACGCGCGCGAACGTCGACACGCTGCCGTAGCCGGCGATCTCGTAATGCTCCACTTTCTGCGCCGCCACGATCAGCGCGGCATCGAGCACTTCAGGATCGGCATCTTCGTCGAGCAGTTCGCTCGCTTCGGCCACGAGGCCGGCCATCGCCTTGCACGATTTGCCCTCGGGCGAGGTCTCGAGCCCGCGAAAAATTTGCTCGAGCCGCTGCGCCTGTTCCTTCGTCTGCGCGAGGTGCGTTTCGAAACCGCGGCGCAGTTTTTCCGATTTCGCCGCCTTCGCGAGCAGCGGCAGGGCCTGGGTCAGCTGTTTTTCGGCGTCATAAAGATCCCGCAGTTCGTGGACGAAAAGGTCGTGAAGATTCTCGAGTGATTCCATGGTCGTGAAGAATTGAGGTTGGGAAAACACCGCGCGTGCGCGGCGAGTGATGCGAGAATCTAGCGTCGTCGCTGGGCGCTGTCTCTGGGGAGATTGACGCGCGCGTGCGACGAGAATCTCCCACGAGTCAGATCGGCGGCGTGATCGCAGTCGCGTGAATTCGCGCCGCGCGTGCGCAAAAAAAATCCTCAGCCGACTGATTTACGCGCCGATGAATTCTCCAGTTGACCATCAGATCACAGTTTACAAATCGTCGAGACGATGGACAACTAGAGCGTGAGACAAGCAGACCGCTTGGTCTCGAAAACAAACCCCACAAGAAGGAAAAACAAAATGGCTAAGAAAGCATCGAAACCTGCGAAGAAGACCGCGGCGAAGAAAAAGGCCAAGAAGAAGTAAATCCGCGGCACGGCGCTCCCATGCTGGCTGCAGGAATTGCAACAGCGGGGAGCGAGTGCTTCGCATCAAACTCAAGGAATAGGCGCGCAGTTTGCGCGCCTATTTCATTTGGCCCCGCGGCGGCAACGGTGGCTTCATGATGCCAGTCTTGCTCGGGCGCGCCGCATCGCCTGCGCCGCCTGCCTCGAGTTGATCAGGACGGCGCGGCGGATTCTGGTGCAGCGCGCGGGCCTCGCGGGAGCCGGCGACGAGCGGTTGGTCGACGGCGGGATAATCTTCATCGCGCAGGTTCACGGTGTCGGGTGAAGGGGTGACGCTACGCCGGCTGGATTCCACCGTGTCCACCTCAGGGTCGCGCGGAGCGGTGATCGGCCGCGCGGAGGAATTTTCCCGGGAGTTCATCCGTGAGTCTAGTGCAGGTCAGGCGCACGGTCTCACGGTGGGTTTTCGCCAGCGGGGATGTAGAAATTTCCGGGCCCGCGCCCGGCGGACGCCGAAGCAGCGGGCCGGCGTTACGCCCGGGCGGTCACCGGCGGCTCGTGGCGAAAGAGCAAAAACGCCACAAGCGTGGTAGTGCAGAGCGCCGCGCACGCGAAAAAAACGCCACGGTGACCGATCACGCTTACGAGCAGGCCGAAGGAAAAATAGCCGAGCAGGTTGCCGGCGGCGAAGGAGTTTGAATAGACGCTCGTGGCGAGTCCCGCCTGCCCGGGCAAGCGGTCCTGGAAAAACATGATCGTGACGTTGGTCGTGACTGCGATCGAAGCCGCGCTCAGGATCTGCATCGGGTAGATGTGCCACGGGGCGCGTGCGAACGTAAGCGCGAGGAAATACGCGACGGCGGCGAGCACACCGAATCGCAGCAAACCGATTTGATGTCCCCGCGCCGCGAGGCGGCCGAACCAGACGTAGAGCGGGATCTCCACGATGGGCGCGATGCCGAAGATCAGTCCCACCTCCCGTTCCGTGCCGCCCAGTTGCTGCGTCACCAGCAGCGGCAGATTCATCATGTTCATGGTGAACCCGGCGAAAACCAGGACGAAGCCGACGAAGTGGACGAGAATAATCGGCCGCGTGAACACGGCGACGAGCGAAGCGGGCGCCACCCGGTGCGCGACGGGCGGATGTGCCCGCAACGGCACCCAACGCAGCACGCCGAGCAGGAACAGGACAAACAGCGCCGACGTCGCGAGGAAGATGCCGCGGTAGCTGAAGTGAATCATCACGGCCGCGCCGGTGGCCGGGCCGATCGTCCACGCGAGCGAGAAGAACACGCGCAGCAAACTCATGTGCAGCGCCGCGTCCGCGCCGGCGTTCTCGGGCCGCGCGAGTTCCTCGCGTACGAAGGCGAACAGCTGCGAAAAATTCACCGACGCCACGCCGAGCGCGAATGAGCCGATCAGCGTCAACAGTACCGGATCGCGCACGAACGCGTAGCCGGCATAACCGATCACTCCGCCGGAGCTGCCCACGATGAGCATCGTGCGCCGCGGGACGTGCGTGTCGGACCAGCGCGCCAGCAGCGTGCTGAGGACGACCGCACTCACCGAGGTGATGGTCATGAAAAGTCCGAAGGTCAGCGGGCGCATGCCGATCGACAGCGTTCCCCACATCGACAGAAACGGGTTCACAAACGAATAGCCGAGCCCGAGCGCGAAGTTCGCGGCGAGCAGTCCGGCAAATCCGGGTTGCCGAGCGACGCTGCGGCAAACGGCGACGAAACGCGTCATGGGAAGCCGTCATACCAGAGTGTCCGGAACGCGACGCGAGCGCAAAGCCGGTGCTCGAGAACGGCTATTCCGTCGGGCATCGGCGGCGCCTTTCGGTTTGCTGACATGCATGGGATGGCGATCCCACGTGGCGTGGCAGAGGCGACTCGCCCGTGGGTTTGCGAAAAGTGAGATACGCCCGGGGGGCATGCAGTTTGCCGGGAGCGCGGTGTCGAACCATGCACATTGCCGGCCGCAATCTGGGGCAGGGCGGGGGTGCGAGGCTTGGACCAGCGCGATTTGTGCGGTTGGCACCGGCCAAGCGTGATCACCGGCATGAAGCTGAAGTCACTCACTCGCCGGCGACACCGCAACCTCCCGCCGGAGGCTCCAGACCAAGTGCTCTCGCGCCCGCCGCGCCGATCGCACGGCGGCTGGTGGATCGCGCTGGGCACGGTCCTCGTAGTCTTGGCGCTGGTGCGTTTCGTCGGCTCGCCGATCGCACGCAGCGTGGTGAATCAGAAGCTCGCGGCCATGCCCGATTTCGTGGGGCGGGTCGAAGGGGTGACGCTCGCGATCTGGCGCGGAGCCGTCGACGTCGACGATTTTGTGCTCTACGAGCGCGGGTTCGAGGACGAGCCGCCGCTGCTGCACCTCCGCCGGGCGCGTATGAGTTTTTCGTGGACGGCGCTGTTGAGCGGCAAGATCGGCGGCCGGTTGACGATCGACGGCGCCGAGGTAAACGCGATCAAGCGGATCGATGACAACACCTCTGCCGGCGGTCGAAACGAAGAGGAACGGGAAGGTGAGCTGAAGGCCGAAGCGCGGGAAAAAAAGGAAGTCGTGAAACGATGGCAGGACGAACTGCGCCAGGCGCTGCCGCTGGAACTCACGCGCTTCGAACTCACGGGCGGTCGCATCCGCGTGGCGGATGTCTCGAAGGATCCGGCGGCGGAGTTCACGATCGAGCATCTCCACGTGGTGGTGACGGATCTGCAGAACCGGCCCAAGGCCAATGGCGATTCGCTGCCGACCCAGCTGAAGGTTGACGGCCGATTCGCCGGCGGCGGCCAGCTGCACGCCGAAGCACAGGTGGATCCGCTGGCGGAGCAGCCGCGGTTCACCGGCAATTTCGAGATTCGCGAGCTGCAGTTGCCCGCGCTGAATGGGTTCCTGCTCGCGTATGCCAACGCCGACGTCGGGCGCGGCACGTTCGAAGTCTACGCGGAAATCCAGGCGCGGGACGGACGCTACGAAGGCTACGTCAAGCCGCTGTTCCACGATCTGGATTTCCGTACCGCGTCGGATCGCGACAAGAACGCGGCGGAGCTGCTGGCCAAAAAGGTCGTGAGCGCGGTCGCCGCGGTGTTGAAGAACGATGAGAAGGATCAGGTCGCGACGAAGGCGCCGTTTGCCGGGGACTTCGCCAACAACGACGTCGATATCTGGACGACGATCGGCACGTTGTTCCGCAATGCGTTCGTGCAGGCATTGCGCGGCGGTTTCGAAAACGAGACGCCGCGACGGTAAGCGCCCGAGCGATCATTTCCCGGCGTACCCGGTCGCCCGCATGGCCGCCGGCGTGATCCGGCTGCGACTGGTGACCGACTTCGCAGGAATCGCGCTTGCACCCCGGGCGGCGTCTCGATTGTGCTGTCCGTTTCCAAGCCGCTCATGCCTCAGACCATCGCCGTCCTCGACTTCGGATCGCAGCTCACCCAGGTCATTGCCCGCCGGATCCGCGAGTGTCAGGTCTACTCGAAGATCTACCACTTCTCCACGCCGGCGGCTCAGTTGCGCGAGGAGGGGGTGATCGGCATCATCCTGTCCGGCGGTCCGCAGAGCGTGTATGCGCGCAAGGCGCCGCACCCCGACCCGGCGATCTTCGAGCTCGGCGTGCCGATCCTGGGCATCTGCTATGGCGTGCAGCTGATGGGACATTTCCTCGGCGGCAAGGTGGAGCTCAGCACCGCGCGAGAATACGGCCACGGTCATCTGACCATCAAGCGGCCGGGCAAGCTCTTTGCGGGGCTGCCCCGAAAGCTGCGGATCTGGAATTCGCACGGTGATCGGTTGGCCAAGCTGCCGCCGGGCTTCGCGGCCACGGCCATCTCGGAAAACTCGCCCTATGCGGGGATCGAGGATCGTACGCGGCAGTTTTATGGCATTCAGTTTCACCCGGAGGTGTTCCACACCGAGCGCGGCGTCGACATGATCCGCAACTTCCTGCTCGGCGTTTGCGGGGCCAAGCAGGATTGGACCACCAAGGATTTCATCGCGCACGCGGTGGCCGACATTCGCGCCAAGGCCGGCAAGTCGCGCGTGATCCTCGGGCTGTCGGGCGGCGTCGACTCGTCGGTCGCGGCGGCGCTGCTGCACAAGGCCATCGGCCGGCAGCTCACCTGCGTGTTCGTCGACAACGGGCTGCTGCGGAAGGGCGAACGCGATTACGTCGAGGCGCTCTACAAAAAACATTTTCACATCGACCTGCGCATCGTCGATGCCTCGAAGCTGTTCCTCAAGCGGCTGAAGGGCGTCACCGAACCGGAACAGAAGCGCAAGATCATTGGCCGCACCTTCGTCGAGGTGTTCGAGAAGGCGCTGAAGACGGTCGGACACGCCGACTTCCTCGGGCAGGGCACGCTGTACCCGGACGTGATCGAGAGCGTTTCGATCGGCAATAACCCCGCCTCGGTGATCAAGACGCATCACAACGTGGGCGGGCTGCCGGAGCGGATGAAGCTGAAGCTGATCGAACCGCTGCGGGAGTTGTTCAAGGATGAGGTGCGCAAGGTCGGCGCGGCGCTCGGGCTGCCGAAGGAGGTCGTCTGGCGGCAGCCGTTCCCCGGCCCCGGTTTGGGCGTGCGCGTCATGGGCGAGATCACCGCGGCCAACCTCGAGATTCTGCGCAACGCGGACGCCGTGCTGCACGAGGAAATGATGGCGTCGGGCTACTACTACAAGGTGTGGCAGTCGTTCTGCGTCTTTCTGCCGGTGAGGACCGTGGGCGTGTTCGGCGACGAACGCACTTACGATTACGTCGTCGCGCTACGGGTCGTGGAGAGCATCGATGCAATGACGGCCGATTGGGCCAAGCTGCCGCACGAACTGCTGCAACACATCTCCAGCCGCATCACCAACGAGGTGCGCGGCGTCAGTCGCGTGGTGCTGGACATCAGCTCGAAGCCGCCCGCGACGATCGAGTGGGAGTGAGCCTGAGCGGTCGGCCGGCCCGCCGCTGGCTGGCGCCCGTGCCGGGGCCTTTCGCCGCTGGAGTGAGCGACCACGTCGCAGGTGGAGCCCGTCGTCGCGCCGGACTGATTGGACGTTCGCGCTCGTGCCGCCCGCCGGGACGGCGGGCCACCCGATGCGCGGTACCGGTGCAGTATTGGCCCTCACGGGACTTCCCTCCCGGACGAATTTCCTCCAAGCTATCGGCCATGATTTTTCCCGTGCGTCTCGTCACCTGGCTCGCGCTGGCTTTTGCGACGATCGTCGGGCTGCACGCGGAGGAACCGAGCATCATTGCCCGCGCCCGGGCTCGGCTCGCCTCGGAGGCCATCCTCGACGGGGTCACCTCGATCCACTATGTGGGCACGCTCGTCACCGAGGATCCGGCCAACTCGGCGACGCCGTTGCGCCAGGCGATCGAAATTTACCTGCAGAAGCCGGCGCAACAGCGGATCGTGATCACGTCGGACGACACGATCGAGATCAGCGCCCTGGACGGCTACGACGCGTGGCGACGGACCATCGACGCCAGGAATCCCGATCGGTGGCAGCAGAGCCAGATGGGTTCCGAGCAGGTGAAGCAACTGCGCGCCGACGTGTGGGAGAACCTGTCGTTCTATCGCGGTATCGAACGCGTGGGCGGTTGGGTGAAGGACGAGGGAGTCGCCGTCATCGATGGCATTTCCTGCCGCAAGGTGGCGTTCCACCACGACGACGATCTCGTGTACCTGCGCTATTTCGACCAGGCGTCAGGGCGGCTGGTTTACACCGGCACCGAGATGAACAATTTCCGCGAAGACGGGGAAATCCACGCGGGCGGTATTCGCTTTCCCAAATCCATCGTGATCTCGCAGACCGCGGAAGGGCACACCTCGAAGCGCACGATTACCTTCGACCAGATCACCGTGAACGAACGCTTTCCAGCGAGTCTGTTCGCGGTGCCCCTCCCCACGGTGAAATGACCCTGGTCTCGCATCCTTGTGTGCGCCCGGTGCGCGGCGCCGCGTCCGTTCCTTCGCGCACCTAACCGCCGCCCACCGTCACCGCTGTCCAGCCATGCGTATCCTGCATCACGCTTCCAAAACCTTCGACGCCGACGTGGCCGACTTCTGCCGGACGACCATGGTCCCGCGCGAAATCACCGAATCGGTCGCAGCCATTCTCGCAGATGTGCGCGAGCGGGGAGACGAAGCGGTCGTCTACTACGCGGCGAAATTCGACGGCGCCAAGCTTCGCGCCCGCGATCTGCGGGTGAAGCCGTCGGATCTCACCGTGGCGGCCAAGCGGCTGCCGGCGGCCGAGCGGCGGGCGTTGGTCGCGGCGCGGGACAGCATCATGGACTACAACCGCCGCGGCCTGCCCCGAGGCTGGACGGCGAAAAATCCGCACGGCGCGATGGTCGGCGAAAAGTTCGATCCGCTGCGTCGTGTCGGGCTTTATGTCCCGGGTGGACAAGTGCCGCTGGTTTCGACCGTGCTGATGACCGTGACGCTCGCGAAGATCGCGCAGTGCCCACAGGTCGTGGTGTTCACGCCCTGCAACGCCGAGGGCAAGATCGCCGACGGGCTGCTGGCGGCGCTGCATCTGCTCGGCGTCGACGAAGTCTACCGCGTCGGCGGCGTGCAGGCGATCGGGGCGATGGCGTTCGGCACGACGACGATCCCGCCCGTCGACAAGATTTTTGGACCGGGTAACGCCTACACCTGCGAGGCGATGCGGCAGGTGTTTGGAATCGTCGGCGTCAACGGCCTGCCGGGGCCCAGCGAGTTGATGGTGATCGCCGATGACACCGCGCGCGCAGACTACGCCGCGGCCGACCTGCTGGCGCAGGCCGAACACGGCTCGGGACGGGAGAAGGTCTACCTGGTTGCCACGTCCTCGCGCGTGATCACCGAGATCGTCAACGAAATGAATGGTCAGCTGCAGACGTTGACCCGTTCGGAGAAAACGCAGCGGGTGCTCGAGCAGGGCTTTCTCGCGATCGAGGTCGGCTCGATGCAACAGGCGGCGGCGGTCGCGAACTACGTCGCGCCCGAGCACCTCGAGTTGCTGGTCAGCGAAGCGGCGGTGAAGCAGCTGACGAAAGCGGTGACCACCGCGGGCGCGATCATGATCGGCAACGAAACGCCGACGGCGCTCGGCGATTTTACCGCCGGCCCGAGTCACGTGTTGCCCACCGGACGCGCAGGACGGTTCTTCAGCGGGATGCGCGTGTCCGATTTCCTGCGGCGGACCAGTCTCGTGCGCTACGATCGCAAGAGCGTCCGCAAGGGCGCGCCGGTGGTGGCGGCTTTCGCCGCCATGGAGCGGCTCGATGCGCACGGCCGTTCGGTGAAGATCCGCACGCTGTAGTCGCCATCCGCGAGTCACTCACGGTCCTTGTAGGGCCGCCGTTTACCGGCGGCCGGGAATGCGGAGTGTGCGGCGAACGAGATCCGCGGCCGGCGGCGAGCGCCGGCCCTACGTCAGAGATACCGCTATGAGGCTGGTATTTGGACGGCCTCTGCTGCGGACCAGAGGAGGCACGGCCATGCGGCTGTCCACACAGTAAGCCACACTAGATGCGGCTGACTGCGCGGGTGCGGCGCAATTTCGCTTTGCGCCCGGACGGTCTTTTTGCGGCCATCGAAGGATGTCAGGTCCGTCCGCTCTCGCTCTTCCGCACGTGGCCAGGCTCCACGCCTACACGCCGGGTCTTCAACCCACCGAATCCGGCTGGGTGAAGCTCAACACCAACGAGTGTCCCTACGCTCCGAGCCCGCAGGTGACCGAGGCCCTGCATCGCGACATCGGCGAGGACGGCGCAGCGCTGCGACTCTATCCGAATCCGAAGAGCGATCCGCTCCGCGCCGTGATCGCGAAGATGCACGGACTGCCGCGCGAAAGCGTCATGGTCGGCAACGGCTCCGACGACGTGCTCAATCTAATCGTGCGCGCGTTTTGCGACGACGCCGCGGCCGCGGGTTTTACGGTGCCGAGCTACTCGCTTTATCCGGTGCTGGTGGAAATCCAGAACGGCCGGAGCGTGGCGGTGGAGTTCGACCGCTCCATGCAGTTGCCCATCGAGCGCGTCGCTGCTTCCACCGCGCGCGCCTTCATCCTGACCTCGCCGAATGCCCCGACCGGCGTTGGTTTCACGAATGCGCAGCTCGAGCTGATCCTGCAGCGCTTCCGGGGATTGCTGGTCATCGACGAAGCGTATGCGCCGTTTGCCGAGGAGAACGCGGTATCGCTGGTCGCACGTTATCCCAACGCGATGGTCGTCCGCACCCTCTCGAAAGCCTACGCCTTGGCCGGCATTCGCGTGGGCTACGCGCTGGCGCACCCGGAGGTCATCGACGTGCTCGATCGCGTGCGCGACAGCTACAACGTCAGCCGGCTCTCCCAAACCGCTGCGATCGCGGCGCTGAGTGATCCGGCCTACTACGCGACGGTCGTGGCGAAGATCAAGGCCACCCGCGACGCGTCGATCCACGACTTCGAGCGACGCGGCTGGTTCACCTATCGTTCCCAGGCGAACTTCATCTTCACGGAACCGCGGAACGCCCGCGGCGAGAGCGGTCCGGCCGTCGCGAAGGCGGCCTACGATTACCTTTACTCGCACCGGGTGCTAGTCCGCTACTTCCCGAGCCACGCCTTGACCGCGTCCTTCCTGCGCATCAGCGTCGGCACGGACGACGAAATGCTTGTCCTCCACGACACTCTCGACGCATGGCAAAAATCGTAAACAAGCCCAAGTCCGGGTCGCGCGTAGCCACGGTGGCGCGCAAGACGGCTGAGACCGACATCACGCTGACGCTCGCCATCGACGGCCGGGGCGCGGCGAAGATCGACACCGGCGTGCCGTTTTTCGACCACATGCTGACGCTGTTTGCGAAGCACGGCTTGTTCGATCTGACGGTGAACGCGAAAGGCGATACGGCTGTCGATTATCACCACACGGTCGAGGATGTCGGCTTGGTGCTGGGCCAGGCCTTCAAGGAGGCGCTCGGCGAGAAGATCGGCATCAAGCGCTACGGCTTTTTCATTCTGCCGATGGATGAGTCGCTCGCCCGCGTCGTGGTCGACGTCGGCGGCCGGCCGCACCTGGTCTATCAGGCCGAGGCGCCGACGATGTTCGTGCGCGACTTCAACATCCTGCTCGTAAAGGAATTTTGCCGCGCGTTCAGCAACGCGCTCGGCGCCAACCTGCACGTGCAGCTCGTCTACGGCGAGGAACCGCATCACGTGGCCGAGGCGATTTTCAAGTGCTTCGCGCGCGCCTTGGATAGCGCGACGCAGATCGAGTCGCGGGCGGCCGACCAGCTGCCCTCGACAAAAGGCCAGCTGTAGCTTCGCTGCCAGTTTGGAGTTTCGGATTTGGCGTTGGTGCTCCCCGCGAATCCGGCTCCATTCCGTCTTGGTGTGAACTCCGAACTCCAAACTCCGAACTCCGAACCGCGACGCACGCGCGTCGCCGTGATCGACACCGGCATCTGCAATCTCCGCAGCGTCACGAAGGCGTTGGAGGCGGTGGGCGCAGAGCCACGCGTGGTGCGCACGCCGGACGAGGCGGGGAAGGCGGGCGCGGCGGGGCTCGTGCTGCCCGGAGTGGGCGCGCTCCGCGATTGCGTGGCCTCGCTGCGGCAGAGCGGGCTCGACGCCACGGTGCGCGAGTGGATCGAGCGCGACCGGCCGTTCCTCGGCGTGTGCCTGGGAATGCAGGCGCTGTTCACCCGGTCGGAGGAGGGTGGCGTGCGCGGGTTGGATGTTTTCCCCGGCGAGGTGGTGCGGTTTCGGCTGCCGGCCCCTTGGAAGGTGCCGCACATGGGCTGGAATACGGTGCGCTTCGCGCAACCGAACTCGCCGCTGGCGAATGGGCTGACGCGCGAGGGCGAGGCGTTCTATTTCGTGCACAGTTTCCATTGCGTGCCGCAGGACCGCGGTCTGGTGCTGGCGGAATGTGACTACGGCGGGGCATTCACCGCGGCGATCGGTCGCGGCCGCTGCTTCGCGACCCAATTTCACCCGGAAAAGAGCCAGGCGAAGGGGCTCCAGATCTACGGAAACTTCGTGCAGGTGGCGGGCCGAACCTGAGGAGCGGCGGCCATTAGGAGCTCCGCTGGCCCGGGTCTTCGCACCGCCGACGCAGGCGTGCTACTGGGAGTCAAAAAAGGCGGTGTGTTTTGCGCCGGAATGCTTTGCAAGCCGCCGAGTTTTGACTTGGTTTCCGCGTCATGCCCAATCCCCCCCCCGCCACTCTCCGACTGAAGGACAAGGAATACACGCTGCCGGTCATTGTCGGCACTGAAGACGAGTGCGGCATCGACATCTCGAAGCTGCGCGCCGAGGCGGGGGCGATCACGTTCGACGACGGCTTCGGCAACACCGGTGCGTGCGCCAGCGCGATCACGTTCATCGATGGCGAGGCGGGCATCCTCCGCTATCGCGGCTATCCCATCGAGCAGCTCGCGGCGCATTCCTCCTTCGTGGAGACGGCGTATCTGGTGATCAACGGCGAGCTGCCCACGATCGAGCAACGTCGTGATTTTGGCCGATTGCTCACACAGAACGCGCCGCTGCGCGAAGGACTGCTGCGTTTCATCCAGAATTTCCCGCGCGACTCGCATCCGATGGCGGTGCTGTCGGCGACGATGAATGCGCTCGGCGCCTACTACCCGCACCTCGCGAGCAACAATCATCAGCGCGACCTCACGCATTTCGATGAGGCGGCGGCGATCGCAATCTCCAAGGTGCGCACGATCGCGGCGCACACGTTCCGCGTAAACCGCGGCCAGCCGTTCAACTATCCCCGCCCGAATTTCGGCTACTGCGAGAACTTCCTGCACCTGATGTTCTCGGAGCCGTATAACGAATACATTCCGACCGCGGAGGTGGCCTCGGCGCTGAATCTCTTCCTGCTGCTCCACGCCGACCACGAGCAGAACTGCTCGACCTCGACGGTGCGCATGGTGGCGTCGGCCGGCGCCAATCTGTTCGCCTCGATCTCCGCGGGGGTGAACGCGCTCTGGGGTCCGCTGCATGGCGGTGCGAACATGGCCGTGATCGAGATGCTCCAGCAGATCCACGACTCCGGCGACGACGGCACCAAATTCCTGGAATCCGCCAAGGCCGGCAAGGGCGCGCGGCTGATGGGCTTCGGCCACCGCGTCTACAAGCACTACGACCCACGCGCGAAGATCATCAAGGAAAGCTTCTACAAGGCGCTCGCTTCGCTCGGCATCAAGAACGACCCGCTGCTCGACATCGCGATGAAGCTCGAGAGCGTGGCGCTGAGCGATGACTACTTCGTCTCGCGCAAACTCTATCCGAACGTCGATTTCTACTCGGGCCTGATCATGCGGGCGATCGGCATTCCGCTGAACATGTTCACGGTGATGTTCGCGATCGGACGCATGCCGGGGTGGATCGCGCAGTGGCGCGAAGTGGCACAAACCCCGAAGCTCAAGATTCATCGTCCCCGCCAAATCTACGTCGGGCAGACGCAACGCGATTACCTGCCCATGGAGCAGCGCGGCCGGAAGCAAGCCTGAGTTCGGGTTCCGCCCGAGCTCGTTCTCGTTCTCGGGCTCCCCATCGTTCTCGTTCTCCAATTGGAGAACGGCGACGTGAGAATGAGAAAGAGAACGAGAACGATTAAGAGAACGAGAAAGAGAGTAAGGGGGTGCGCAGCCGGCGGACGCGTTACTTCTTCCCCTGCGCGTGGAAAATCTCCTCGAAGCTGAGCCCCGTGAGCCGGTGCAGGCCGCCGAGGAGCCGCCACAACGCGATCACCGTCACCGCGGTGCTCGGCACGACGATCACCGGCCAGCTGAGCCAGAGCATCCGGCTGAGCTGCTCGTTGAATTCCGGCGTGCCGGGCGGACTCTTGAGCAGGTAGCGCGCGAGCGCATAGTTGAGCACCGCGCTGACGAGAAAGGAAAACGCGAGCAGGTAGCTCGACGTCACGAGCAACCGCTCGAATGCGGGCCGCGTGCCCTTCAACGCCAGCGCGGCATCGACGCGCGCGACGTCGATCACCTGATCGTTGTAGAGGAAGGTGTGCACGAGCGGGCGCTTCGTCTTCAGCGAAACCAGCACCGCGATGCCGATCACGGTCGGCACGGCCGCTTCCTTGATCGCGAACCAGAACAGGTTCGCCTGCACCAGGCCGAGCCCGCCGGTGAGCAGCGTGCTGAAGAAGCCGATCAACGTGATGAAGTTCGCCTGCCGCCGACGCACGTAGTCGAGCACTCCGTAACCGATTGGAAACGCGAGTGCCACCACCAGTCCGAAGACCGGGCCGAGCCGCTCCGGCGTACTGAGCTTCGACAAGACGAGCGCCGGCAGCACGACGCTGAAGAGCAGGTTGAACAGCAGGCTTTCTTTTTTGGCGGGAGCTGAGGTCACAGGAGCGAAGACAAGGCGCCCAACAGGCACGAACTTCGGCCGCGCGGCGATTCATTTCTTGGATTCGGACGAATCAAACCTATATTGCGCTCCTCCCATGATCCTCCTCGGCGTCAACATCGACCATTGCGCGACTCTGCGTCAGGCCCGCTACCGGCAGGCGGAGGCGACCGCCGGCGGGCCGATCGAGCCGGATCCGGTGACCCTCGCCCTCGCGGCCGAACGTGCCGGCGCCGATGGGATTACGGTCCATCTGCGCGAGGATCGGCGGCACATCCAGGAGCGGGATGTGTGGCGGCTGCGCGAGTCGATCGCGACGCGGTTGAACTTCGAAATGGCATGCACGCCGGCGATGACACAATTGGCGCTGAAGCTGAAGCCGGAGTCCGTGTGCCTCGTGCCGGAAAACCGGCAGGAGATCACCACCGAGGGCGGACTCGACGTGACCGCGCAGCGCGACCGCGTGCGGGCGTGCGTGGAGGCCATGAACGCGGCGGGAATCCAGGCCAGCCTGTTCATCGATCCCGACGAGCAGCAGATCGAACTCGCGGCTCAACTGCATGCGCCGTGCGTGGAACTGCACACGGGCGCTTACGCTTCGAGCTATCCTCAGCCCACCAGCCGCACGAAGGAATTTCAACGCCTGCGGATGGGCGCGGCGCGGGCGCACGAGCTCGGCCTGATCGTGAACGCGGGTCACGGGATCAATTACGTGAACATCGCCGAGGTGCGCACGCTGCCGCACCTCCACGAGCTGAATATCGGCCACAGCATCATCAGCCGGGCGTTGTTCACCGGGATTGACGAGGCGGTGCGGGAGATGAAAGTTCGGATGAATCCTTGAGCGGGGCGGGAACAAACCGCCCGCTGCAGCCGACTCCGAACCCCGCCCGCGCCATGGCGATTTCCCCAAACATCCAACTTCCCCCGGGGGGCGTGCTGATCGGCCTGGGCGCCGACATCATCGAGATCGCGCGGATCCGGAGCGTGCTGTTGCGGCACGGGGAACGATTCATCGATCGCATCCTGACCGAAGAGGAGCGAACCTACTGCGAGGGCATGGCTCATCCGCACAAGCACATCGCCGCCCGCTTCGCGGCGAAGGAGGCAGTTTCGAAATGTTTCACCACCGGCATCGGCGCGGAGCTCGGCTGGAAATCCATCTCTGTTTACCATGGCCAGCGGCATGAGCCGCTGGTGCGGCTCGACGCGCGGGCGCAGGCGCTGCTGGCTCAGGTGAAAGCCGAGCGCGTGCTGCTCACGCTTTCCCACACCGACAACTACGCGATGGCCGTCGCCGCTTTGGTCGGCGCAGCCACGCCTGCCTGATCGCACCCGGCATGGACGAAACGCCGCCTGAACCTCTTGTGCCTCGTTCCAGGCTGTCGAAGACGCCTTCGTGGATCACGCTTGGTTTCGTGCTCGGAGTGCTGTTCATGCTCTCGCTGCCCCATGACGCGCCGAAAAAACCGGCCGCGCCGCCGGAACCGGCGCTGGTGCGGTTGGAACGGCCCAAGCTCACCGAGGTCGAGGCCGTGTTCGCAGAGTGGGGCGACCGCGCGGTGTGGGAACACGATCTCACGGAGGTCGCGCTGTGGGACACCGAAAAACGCAGCTATACGATTTTCTACGAGGTGCTGCGACGCGAGGGACAATATTACTTCCGCTCGATCCCGCGGCTAACGCGCCCGATCCTTGAGCGCGGCACCGATCCGCAGGCGCCGCTCCTCGTGACGGAAACGGAGAAAACCCGCCGCGAATGGATCGAGCGCGGCCGTTATGAGCCGCGCACCGAGCCCCAGGAAACTCCGGACGGCCGCCGCTGAACGATGATCGCCGGCACGCATCCCATCCTGACGTGCGCCGCGGCGCGTGAGCTCGAGGCGAAGCTTTTCGGCGCGGACGAGGTCAAGGAATGGGCGGCGATGCAGCAAGCGGGCGCCGCGATTGCCGAAGCGGTGCTGCGGGATTTCGCGGAAATCGGTGGCTTTCCCCCTGACGGACGGATTCTCGTTCTCGCGGGCAAAGGGCACAATGGCGGTGACGCGCTGATCGCCTCGCGGCAGATCATCGAGCGTTTTCCTTCGGCGACGGTGGAGGTCGAGTTCGCCTTCGGTCAGCGGGCGCTGCGCCCGTTGGCGGCGCGCGCATGGCGCGAACTGTTGCAGACCGCGCCGGAGCGCGTGCGTGGGAGCGCGGCCGCCCTCGGCCGCTCTGCGGAGCTTCCGCCGTCGTTCGCGGCAGCCGACTACGATCTTTGTCTGGACGGCGTGTTTGGTTTCCAATTTCGGCCGCCCTGCGACCCGCGTACGGCTGCATTGCTCGAGCAGGTGAACGCGCTCCCGATCCCGCTGCGCGCGGCGGTCGATCTGCCGAGCGCCGGAATTTTCCGCGCGGATTTCACCTACGCCACGGGGTCGGTGAAGGCGCCCATCGTCGACGATCTCAACGCGGGCCGGATCCGTTATCTGGACCTCGGATTCTTCTCGCCTGTAGCCGGGGTCGTCGACCCCGGCCCGGCTATCCTGCGCGTGCTGACGCCGGCCATGTTGGCGCCGCTGGCGGCGTTGCGACCGGCACGCTGCGACAAGCGCAGCTATGGTCATCTCTTCGTCCTCGGTGGATCGCGCAGCTATCCGGGAGCAGTGATGATGGCGGTCGAGGCCGCGCTACGCAGCGGCGCCGGGCTCGTGACGGCGTTTGTGCCGGAGACGCTTGCTGCGGCGTTCGCGGCGCGGCTGCCGGAGGCGATCTGGGTTGGCTGGCCGGAAACGCCTGACGGCAGCCTCGCGCTGGAGGGGCTGCATCTTCTGCGTGAACGGCTGTCGCGCGCCGATGCGCTCGTGGTTGGCCCGGGCATCGGTCGCGAGGCTGAGACGCTGGCGCTGGTTGGGGAGATCGTCCGGCTCGGCGACAAGCCAGTATTGCTCGACGCCGACGCGCTGCAACCCGACATCGTGCGCGCGGCGAAATCGCCGCTCGTCGTGACCCCGCACGCGGGCGAATTCGCCCGGATCGCGCCGAACGCATCGTTGGAGGATTTCGTGCGAACCAGCCGGGCGACGGTGGTGCTGAAAGGACCGGTGACACGCATCGGCACGACTGACGGCGATGCGGCGGTGATCTACCATTCGTTCGCCGGCGGGCCGGTGTTGGCGCGCGGCGGCAGCGGCGATCTGCTGGCCGGGATGATTGGCGCGCAGCTGGCGCAGTCCCCGACCGATCCGGCGTTGGCCGCCGCGCGCGGCGTGCTCTGGCACGGATTGGCGGCGGACCGGCTCGCGCGCGCGCGAGGACAGGTCGCGGTGCACACGACGCAGCTGCTCGATCATCTCGGCGCGATGCTGCGGGGGCTGTAGGAGCGGCTTTACGCCGCGAGCTTGAACGGTCAGACAGTAACTGCGGCGCTGCCGTTTCCGGATGAACCCCTCCGAGCTGACCGAACGCCAGGCTTTGCTGGTGCTCAACGCGCTGCCGAACATCGGACCGGTGACGCTCAACCGTCTGCTCGCGGAACTCGGCGGCGATCCGCGCGCGGCACTCGCCGCGTCGGCGAAGCGGATGGAAGCCGTGCGCGGCGTCGGCCCGGTGATCAGTGCGACGTTGACGAACTGGCGTGAGCACTTCGACCTCGCGCGGGAAGAGGAGCGGATGGCGAAGAGCGGCGCGGATTTCATCACGACCGGCGATGCGGGCTACCCGAAGCTGCTGAAGGAAATTCACGACCCGCCGATCGGGCTCTATCGCAAAGGGCGATATGGGTTCGAGCAGCCCTGCATCGCCATCGTGGGCTCGCGGCGTACGACCCTCTATGGTCAAGCGACGGCGAAGAAGCTCGGTGCGGAACTGGCGCGACTGGGCTTCTGCGTCGTCAGCGGACTGGCGCGCGGCATTGACACCGCGGCGCACGAAGGCGCGCTTTCGGTCGGAGGCAAAACGGCGGCCGTCGTGGGCTGCGGCATCGACATCATTTACCCACCCGAAAACCTCGCGCTGTATCGGCAGATCGAGGCGACTGGCGCGGTGCTCTCCGAGTTTCCGTTCGGCCGGCGCGCGGACCGGCAGAGTTTTCCGATGCGCAACCGCGTCGTGGCCGGGATGTGCGAAGCCGTGATCGTCGTGGAAACCGACGTCAACGGCGGCGCCATGATCACCGCACGGTTCGCCGGCGAATACGGTCGGCTGATTTTCGCGGTGCCAGGACGGATCGATCAGCCCACGAGCGCCGGTTGTCATCAGCTCATCCGCGACGGCGCGACGCTGCTCACCAGCGTGGACGATGTCCTCAACGAGCTGAGCTATCTGGGCGGGCTGCGACCGGCGGCGATCCCGCCGAAGGAAGGATCGGCGGATCCGGAAAGCGCATTGGGGGTAACGCCCTCCACCGCGTTGACACCGGAAGAGGCGGCGATCTGGGAATGTTTCCGCGGCGGCGCGATGCTCACGCCGGATGCGATCATTGCGCAAACCCGGCTTGGCTCACCGCAGGTCTCGGCGGCGCTGATGATGCTCGAATTGAAGCGCCTGATCGCGAAGCGCAGCGACGGTGCGTTCGAAGCACGCGGATAGCGGAGCCGCGTCGTTCCTCTCGGCATCAGCAAAGCCAATGTTCGCAATACGAACATTGGCTGATCGTCGACACCGCCGGCCTCCGGGGGATGTCGCGGGCGGAATGTTCGTATTACGACCTGCGGGGAGGGCGCGTCCGGGGCTCGGCGCAAGAACGACCTCGCCGGCGAGGCGAGCGTCAGCTTACGAGCGGGCGAACGGCGGGCAGACAGGCGTCCGGTGGAAGCGAGCTGGGACGCTCGCGCTCCCACGCAAGTGGCGACGAGCAGATCGAAGGCTCAGCCTGGCGGCCAGGTCATTTGCCGCTGCGCGAGCATGTGCACGTGCAGGTGCGGCACTGATTCGCAGGCGTGCGGACCGTTGTTGATCACCAGCCGAAAACCGTGCGCGAGATTGAGCTTCTTCGCCACGGTGCCGGCGACTGTCAGCAGGTGTCCGAGCAGCGGCTCGTCGGCTGCGGCTGCCTCCGCGACGCGCGGAATCGGCTTCTTCGGCACGATCAGCAGATGCACCGGGGCTTGCGGCTCGATGTCGTGCAGCACCACGCACTGATCATCTTCGTATTCGATTTTCGCCGGAATCTCCCGGTCGATGATTTTCTGGAAGAGAGTCTTGGCCATGGCGGACGGGATCTGCCCGCGAATCACGCGAAAGGACGCGAAGAGTTCAAAGCTATTCGGCGCCGCGAGGCGAATGTGGCGGGCGTCGCGGCTCCGTAGCGAGCGGACGGGCTCGGCGCTCCTCGCGGCGCGGGGCGGATGCGAGCGGGGACTATCGTGGTCCATTCGCATCGAATGGCGTAATGTCTGATGTCGCTTCGCTCGGTACGCGGCATCACAGAAATAATAACTGCAGGTTTGCGCTGCGGGCCGTGCGGGCGGCGGCGAGATCCTGGATGAACGCGAGTGCCTCCGCGTAGTCGCGTTTCCGCCGCGGCGTGGCGCGGTGTGTCGGCGGGACCAAGGCGGGGCGGAGGTTCGTCACCAGCAGCATCGCCTCGCGATACGGCGCGAGGTGCTTTAGACCGATGAGGATTTCGGCGCGGCTGAACAGCGGCGTCGCTGAGGCGAGGGTGAGCGAGGCGTCCCAATGGTAGAACCCATACTGCGGTACGTCGGCGAAGTGCTTGGCGAGCAACGCGGCCGCCGCGGCATTGAAGGCGGTATCGAACTTCGCGGCGAATTCAGGATGCGCCTCCGTCTGCGCCTGGAGCTCAGCCAGGCTGAAGGTGATCGCCTCACAAATCTGCTGCGCCAGATACAGGTCGTGCCCGGTGACGTGCGCGAACAGCGTGTTGATGAAGTGCAGCCGCCGCAGCTCGGCGGGGTCACGGCTCATTTCTCTTTTTTGCCGAGCGCGGAGATCTCCTGCATGAACTCGGAGACATCGCGGAATTCCTTGTAGACGCTGGCAAAGCGGACGTAGGCCACCTGATCCATCGAGCGCAGCCGCTGCATGACGGCGTCGCCGATCGCGGCGGAAGGGATCTCGCTGTCGTAGTGCGCCTCGAGCATGTCGATCACGTCCTCGATGAGCATCGTGATCTGCTCGACGTCGACCGGGCGCTTGTGACACGCGGCGCGGACGGCATGCAGCAGCTTATCGCGGGAGAACTCCTCGCGGCGTCCGTCGCGCTTGATCACCACGATGCCATCACGGACGAGGCTCTCAGTCGTGCTGAACCGGTAGCCGCACTCCAGACACTCGCGGCGGCGGCGGATCGTCGATCCCTCCTTGCTGATTCGGGAGTCGATCACCTTGTCTTCAATCGAGGTGCACTTGGGGCAACGCATGTTGGGAGTGCCGAATTAGGAATGCCGATTGCCGAATGATGGTACGGTCGCAGTGAGACTTGCAGCCGCCAAAGCGGTTTCATCATTCTTCATTCGGCGCTCGGCATTCGGATCAGTTCAGGCTCAGGAAATTCTCGAGAATCTTCATCCCCCCGTCCGTCGCGATCGACTCCGGGTGAAACTGCACACCCCAGATCGGCAGGGTGCGGTGGCGCAGGCCCATGACTTCGCCCTCGGCGGTTTCGGCGGTGATCTCCAACTCGCTCGGAAACGTGTCCCGCTCGACCAAGAGCGAATGATAGCGCGTGGCGGCAAACCCTTGCGGCAGTCCGCGGAACACGTCGGTGTTCTTGTGCAGGATCGGCGAGGTTTTGCCGTGCATCAGCCGGGAGGCGCGCACCACGTTGCCGCCAAAATACTGCCCGATCGACTGGTGTCCGAGACAAACGCCAAAGATCGGCCGGACGCCGGCAAACGCGCGGATGATCTCGAGCGTGACGCCGGCTTCCTTGGGTGAACATGGTCCGGGCGAAAGCAGCACCCGGTCGGGTTTCAGCGCCAAGGCCTGTTCGGGCGTAATCTCGTTATTGCGAAATACGCGCTGCTCCACGCCCAGTTGACCGAAGTACTGGACGAGGTTGAAGGTGAACGAATCGAAGTTGTCGATGACGAGCAGCACCGGGCACAGTAACCCATCGAAACGGGGGAGGGTCAAGTGCCGGGGAGGTCTCACGCTGCGCCGGGCCAGCACAGCGGACCGTCGGCTTTGCTTGCGGATGTCGCGGCCCGCGTGCATAGACCGCCGGACCAGAGCGCATGGGCACGCCTTTCCAACTGCTTAAGACCGACACCGCCACGCAGGCTCGCCGGGGCCGGCTGCAGACCCGGCACGGGGTCGTCGAGACGCCCATCTTCATGCCGGTCGGGACACAGGGCACCGTCAAATCGATCACCCCGGCCCATTTGCACGAGATCGGGGCGCAGATCATCCTGGGCAATACCTACCATCTGAACCTGCGGCCGGGCAGTGAGTTGATCCGCGATCTCGGCGGGCTGCACCGGTTCATGGGCTGGGACGGGCCGATCCTCACTGATAGCGGCGGGTTTCAGGTGTTCTCGTTGGCGAAGCTGCGGGACATCCGCGACGACGGCGTGGCGTTTCAGTCGCACCTTGATGGAGCGAAGCTCTTCCTCGGCCCGCGCGAGGTGATGCGGATCCAGCAGAACCTCGGGAGCGACATCGCGATGGTGCTCGACGAGTGTCCGCCCTGGCCCTGCGAGCGGGACGCGTGCGCCCGTGCGGTGGCGCGCAGCCAGCGCTGGGCGCTGCAGTGCAAGCAGATCGCCACCGAGAGCGGCTTTCTGGCGGCGGGGCATCACGTGTTCGCGATTGCGCAGGGCTCGACCTTCGACGATCTCCGGCGCGAAGCCGCGGAGGCGCTCAGCGCGCTGGATTTCCCCGGTTACGCGGTGGGCGGGGTCAGCGTGGGTGAGCCGGAGCCGGAAATGTTGAAACAGGTGGCGGCGACCACACCGTTTTTGCCGGCGAACAAGCCGCGCTACACCATGGGGCTCGGGACGCCGCCGCAGATGCTGAAGATGATCGCGCTCGGCGTGGACATGTTCGATTGCGTGCTGCCGACGCGCGTGGCGCGCAACGGGCTGGCGTTCACGCCGGATGGGCCGATGAACCTGCGGAACGAGAAATACCGCACCGATCCGCGGCCGATCGTCGAAGGCTTGGCGAACTACACCAGTGGGTTTTCGCGGGCGTATCTGCGGCACGTGACGCTCGCCGGCGAGATCATCAGCTGTACGCTCCTGACGCTGCACAACCTGCATTTCTACCTCGATCTGATGGCGCAGGCCCGGGCGCATCTCGAGAGCGGCGACTACGGATCCTGGCATCGCAGCTGGATCGAACGCTACGAAGCCGGCGCCGCCGCCCGGGTGGCGGGGTAGCCGCGGCGGTTCCACGGGTGACCGAACTTTTCCTCGCGAACCAAACGCCGTTTCGCAAGTCTCTCCGGCGCACCTATGCGCATCCTCGTCACCGGCGGCGCCGGTTTTCTCGGTTCCCATCTTTGTGATCGGCTGGTGGCCGACGGCCACGACGTGGTGGCGATCGATAATCTGTTCACCGGCCGCAAAGCGAATCTTCAGCACTTGCTGCCGCACCCGCGGTTCGAGTTTGTCCGGCACGACGTGATCGACCCGTTCAAGTTCGAGGTCGACCAGATCTATAACCTCGCTTGTCCGGCCTCGCCTCCTCACTACCAATACAATCCCATCAAGACGACCAAGACGTCGGTGATGGGCGCAATCAACTCGCTCGGGCTGGCGAAGCGCGTGAAGGCGCGGGTGTTTCAGGCGAGCACCAGCGAGGTTTACGGCGATCCCTCGGTGCATCCGCAGCCGGAAAGCTACTGGGGCAATGTGAACCCGATCGGCAAGCGCTCGTGCTACGATGAAGGCAAGCGCTGCGCCGAGACGCTCTTCTTCGACTATCACCGCGAGAACAAGGTCGATATCCGCGTCGTCCGCATCTTCAACACCTACGGCCCGCGAATGTATGAGGCCGACGGCCGCGTCGTCTCGAACTTCATCGTGCAGGCGCTGCGGGGCGAGGATCTCACGATCTATGGCGACGGCTCGCAGACGCGCTCGTTCTGCTACGTCGACGATTTGATCGAGGGGTTCGTGCGGTTCATGGCCCAGACCGAGACGGTGGGCCCGATGAACCTCGGGAATCCCGGGGAGTTCACGATGCTCGAGCTGGCTGAGCTCACGCTCAAGCTCGTCGGCGGGAAATCGAAGATCGTCCACCTGCCGTTGCCGGCCGACGATCCGAAACAGCGGCAACCGGACATCACGCTCGCGCGGCAGCTCTTGAAGTGGGAGCCCAAGGTTGCGCTCGAGGACGGACTGAAGCGGACGATCGAGTATTTTCGCCCGCGGGTCTGAGGCGGTTTTCTCCCCCCCCGCAACCAGGGCGCCAGGCTCACCGCTCAATTCGTCGGCAGCACCGCGGCGAGCGCTTTCTCCAGCGCTTCGATGCTGACGGGCTTGGCCAGCCGGGCGGCGAAGCCTGCGCTACGCCCCAACGCGGAATCCTGCTCGGTGCCGTTGCCGACGAGCGCGATTCCGCTCAGGCCGTGATCGAGCCGAAGGCCGGCCATCAATTCATAGCCGCTGCCATCGGACAAACTCACCGCGCTGATCACCAGATCGAACGGATGCATGCGGGCGAGCCCGCGCGCCTCGCGCACGCTGGTCGCGACAATCACCTCGTGCTTCCACTGCCGTAGCAGCACGAGAAGCGCCTCGCGCGTATCCGGCTGATCCTCCACGAGCAGAATTTTTCGCTGCTGCGTGTGAGCCGGCGTGCGCTTCGCCGGCCGGCCGCGCGCCGCGTCGGGCTCTTTTCCCGCGCGGCCGGTCTCCGGCGCCAAGGGCAATTCCACCGTGAACGACGTGCCACCGTCGGTCTTCGGCGGACCCACGTGGATCCGGCCGGAGTGCAGCTCGACGATCTTGCGCACCGTCGCCATGCCGAAGCCCCGCGGCCCGCCGGCGCCCGCTTCGTCCGCCTCGGTGGCGGCGAGCGACCACGGCTCGAGGGCGCGCTGCGTTTGCTCGGGTGGCAGCGGGTGTCCGCTGTCAGTGATCGTTACTGCCGCGTGCAGGGACGGCGTGAGACTCAGCCGGACTGAGACGATACCGCCCCGCGGACTCGAGCGGATGGCGCGCTTGAGCAGATTCCAAAACACCTGCTGTAGTCGCACCGCGTCGCCACGCACCTGGGGCGCGACGTCGGGGACGTTCATCGCCAGGACGATGCCGTGTTCGGCCAGCTCCGGCTTCACGGAGCCGAGGGCGTCGCGGAGCACCGCGTGCAGGTTGACGAAATTGTGCTCGATCGAAAGCTCGCCGCGCGCGATCCGCGTGAGGTCGAGCAGGTCGTTCACGAGCCGCGATTCGGTCGTGAGATTGCGCGCGATCGCCTCGAGCTCGAACCGAAGGTGCTCGGGCACACCGGCCTGCCCCGCGAGGGCGCGGATCTGGAGCAGCGTGGATTCGAGCGGCACGCGCAACTCCTGTACGACGGCGTTGAGGAACTCCTCTTTCAGCACGGCGGCCCGTGCGGCGGGCTCCGCTTTTTGCTCAGCTTGTGCGGCGGCGCTTTCGCCGGACAACCGCGCGGCTACCAGCGCCGCGGCTGATTGGAGGAAATGCAGCTCGTCTTCGGTGAAACGTGGCCGCCAGCGCGTGCCGAAAAGCAGGGTGCCCAGCAGTCGGTCACCGGCGAGCAGCGGGTGACCTGCACAGGCGTCAAGCTGGAGGTCACGCAACGCCGCGCCCTCGAGCGTGGGATTCTTCTGCAGATCGTGCAGGATCATCGGCCGCCGATGCTGCGCCACCAACCCAGGCAGCTCGCGTCCAAAAGGCAGCTCGTTGAGTGCGCCGAGCAGTTCGGGCTCGAGGCCGGCGCTGCACTCCAGCCGCAGCCAGGAGCGACCCTCGACGACGGTGTGATGGAAATGGCATTCCGCGCCGATGGCGGTGCCGATGCGCTCGAACAGCGCCGTGAGCGGGAGCCGGCCGGGGTCGGCGGCGAAAACGTCGGCGGCGAGTTCGCCCAGCACTTTGGCCCGTTGCACTTCGCCGTCGATGCGCGGTGCGACGGGTTTGGGTGCGACGGTGGGCGGGCCTGCCACAATCCGGATCGCGCCCGCGACCCCGTGCACGGTGCCGTCCTCGCCCAGCAGCGGACTGAAGATGTGTTCGTGCGACTCGGTGCGCCCGCCGGGAACGGGGTAGGTGACCTGATCGGTGACCGGCTCACCTGTGGCGATCACCCGCTGGATCTGTCGATGCAATCGCTCGCCGAGCGCCGGCGGATAGTTGAGTTCGAGCACGGTCCGGCCCTTCGCCTCGGGCAACCGCACCTTCCAGCGATCGAGCAGCGCCACGCTGGCGTGGGTCAATCGCCCCGCACGATCAAATGCGCAGGCCAGGTTGGCGACCGGAACCGGGAGGGTATCCGTGATCTGCGGCGCCTCGGCGCGATCGCGGGAGCGCGCCATGCTTTCGCCCGGAGCCCGGGCCGGCGTGGTATCGCGGAGCTGGATGGCGAGAGACGTATCGGCCGGGCGCAACCGGACATCGATCGACATCCCGGAAGCAGGATAATGGAGTTCGAAATCGTCAGGCGTGCGCCGGTGCATCGCGGTCCGCAGTTTCCGTTCCGCGGCCGTACCGATCCAGCCGGGGAACGCGTCCCATAGTACCGTGCCCTCCAATTCGGCCATCGTGCGGTCGGCGATGGCAAACATCGCGAGCACGTCCGGGTGGATCGTTTCAATTCGCCAGTTCGGGTCGACCTGAATCAGCCGGTGCGTGCCGTGCTCGTCATCCGCCTGCGCGCCGCCGCCACCGATGGGCAGCGAATGAGGCGAAAGCGTGGCGCTGCGAACCGGCATAGTCGGCGAAGAAGAACGCTGGCGAACGATGGGGCTGGAAAGGATTTTCAGCGTGGCAGGCGTCGAAGGAAGCGGGCCACGTTGAATCACAGTGAGCACGAGTAGACATCCTTTGGTCGAAAGGTCCAGCCGACGATTCGGGCGCGCCGCGCCGCGCGCGTGCGGTAGTGCACAGGCCGGGACATTACGGCCGTTTGGGCGCTCGTGGAGGTTTGGACAGGCTGGACCCAATCGGATCAGTCGCCGATGAGGCGGAGGTGCTAGGAGTCTGCAAGAAGAGGTGTTATGTGGCTGGAATTTCGGGAGTTGTCTCGGTTGCCCGCGACGCCAGACTCATCTGCAGCGCGCCGTGGCGCGCGGCACTTTCCGCCATGAAGACGCTCTTTGCCGGAGTTTGCTGGGTCGGGTTTGTCTGCGCCATCGGCCATGCGGCTGATGTTCCCGTTACCGCGAGCCCTGACGAAGCCGCCACCGAGGCCGTGCGCGAGCTCGAGCAGATGATCGCGCGGGGCGAGGTCGGCTGGTGGAAGAGCCAGGCGGATCCGAGTATCCAGTTCGTGAACAAGTACAGCGGGCTGGGTGGCGATGCGGTCGCCGCGCTGACATTAAACCAAGCGGAGCAACTCTGGCCGGCCTGGAAAACAGTCGGCAACGGCCTCGAACGATTCGGCATCGCGTGCTCGGTCTACAACTGCCTCAAAAGTGCCACCGAAGGGAAGTACGATGCGGCGGTGCTCAACGCGCTGAAGGATTTTCTGAAGTATCGAATGAGCAAGATGGGCGATGCGCTGGCGACCTCGGCCGCCGGCGTGGGCCTGATCGACTTTGCGCTGAACAGCTTTGGCGAAGCCGCGCTGCAGCAGATCAGCGACGACTACTGGTATGCATACTACCAGTATCAAGTACGCCGGCACGGCCGGCTGGGCGACTACGTGCGACTCATCACCGAAGGCGATGGCACGCGCCGCGGTTTCGAGGCCGTGGTGGCATCGCTCGACTCGTTTTGGGAGGATCCGGAGACCCATGGCATCCGCGGTTTCAGCGCGCTGAAGACTCAGGACCCGGACCACCAGGCGACTTTCCGCAACCGCTACCTGAAGGAGAACTTACTGCCGTTCCTGCAAACCTGGGCCGAGCGGGAGCGCGACAAGGCCGAGGCCGCTGCCTGGGTCGCTCTGCGGCGGCTGACCGAGGAATTGCAGAACACGGTCGTGACGGTCGATTTCGCTTTGCTCGAGAAAGGGCTCAACGCGCCGCCGGCCGGTGCGTCCGTGGATGTCGCGGTGGAGTTCTACAGCCCGGTCAGCGAGGTACGCGTGCTGGCCAAGGCTCCGATCGCGGAGCGCAACCGGCTGCAGTTCCCGCTCAAGGCGGCGCTCGGCGCCGACCGCAAGCTGCCGCGCAGCCTGAAAATCCGGCTCTACCGTCCGACGGACACGCAGCCGCCGGCCAGCTATGGCACGAACGTATTCGAGCTTGCCTGGAGCAACCCGGCTGGGGCGTGGCGCCGCGAGGCGAAGCCGGGGCAATTGAGCTACGTCGCAAAGACCGCGCTGCTCACTTCGGCGTGGAGTGAGTTCCCGGTGATGCTCACGGGCGAGGGCGCCGAGCGGATATCGTCCGTGACGTTCCGGCGATTGCCCGTGGGCTCTGCGGCGGACCTGCGCGAACTCGCGCGCAATCCTGGCGGCAACAGCGCCGAGTTAAAAAATGGACAGGGCAGGATGCGGCTGGAACACGGGCTCTACCTGGTCGACTGCCAGCAGGAGCTTTACGTCTTCACCCACGGGCCGGTGAAGATCAGCGGGCCGGAGTCACTGACCATTCCGGTGCAACGTGCCGTCGAGCAGTCGCCGGCGAAACCGGATCCGGCGGTGTTTCGCGCCGCGGTCGGTCAGGCGACCGAGGCCGTTCGACAGCGGCAAGGCGCGCAGCGTGAAGCGATCGGCCGGGCGGCGGAAGCGCTGCAGGATTACTGGCGCAGCACCTATCAGGCGGTGAACGGCTACCTGGCGACGGCGCGCGTGCTGCAGGAACAACTGAATGCCGAGTTGCGACAGCCCCAGCTCACCGTGGAGCAGCAGCGCGCGATCCGCGATCGGTACCAGCCGAGGATCACCGCCGCCGAGCAGGCACGCGATGCGACGGAACGCGCCATGCGGAGCACCCTGCAGGAGGAGACCAAAGCCACGGACGAACTTTTTCAGGAAGCGCAGCAGCGCTACAACGCGATCGGTCAGGAACTCCGGGCGGCGGACGACGAGCTGGGCCGGGCGATGAACGAAATCCGGCAGAAACTGTACCCGGTGAGCAGCGGGTTTGAGCAGCTGGCGAGCTGGGTGACGGCCGGTCGATTGGCCACGGCGTCGGCCGCTGCGTTGGACGGTGAGTTGGCGCAGATGCGCGAGCTGCTGAAAAAACTCGAGACGGACCTCCCGGCGTTGCTGCAGGCAGGCGATCAGCTGATCCCGCGGCATGCGCGCTACAACGAGGTCGTCGCCACGGTGCGCGAAGTCGAGACCAATGAAGGCCACACGATCTATTTCAACCCGCGGGATTGGGATGGCGAGGTCGGCACGTTCACCCTGCAGATCGACGCTATCCGCAACTCGAACCTGCTTCCTCAAGCCCGGACGCTGCTGCAAAAAGGTGAGCGCATCGTCGAGCGCCGCCGCGAGCGAGCGCGGCAGCTGGCGGCTCTTCGGCAGGAACTCGAAACGCTCGCGCAGCAGTTGCCGCTGCCCGACGAAGCGCTTTGGCGCGACCAGACGGCGCGAGCTCAGGCCAGGCTCGAGCCGCTGTTCACCGCGGCGGCGGCCGACGGCGAGGACGACACGAAGGCGTTCCAAGACGCACAGCGGGAGATGGCGGCGTTTCTCCAGGAACAATCGGCGGTGTGCGGCGACCTGCTCGAAGGGTCTGCGAAGGTGCCAACGGCCTACAGCCGTCTCCAGGAGAAGTTCGAGGAGTTTCAGCGACTGCAGCTGTGGCGCGAGGCGACTCCGGATTTCTGGTCGATGCTCGAACAGCAGGCCTGGAGCAAGGTACGCGCGCGCCAGACGGTCGTCGCGCCGCTCGTGGCGCAGGTCGAGGACGTGCGCCGCTGGCTGCGAGCCGGCGCGACGCGCGCTGCGCGCGCCCAGCGACTCGCCGCGGTCCGCGCCGAACTCGATCCGCGACACCCGGGGCGTGATCCCGCCGGTGAGGCCGAGCGGTTGAACCAGATCGAGGCAATGCTCGGCGAGCTGCCCACGCTGCTGGTGAAGAACGAGCGCGCCGCGTGGAACGTCGCGCGCCTGCAACTGGTGCGCAGCGGCCAGTTCGATGTCTGGCTGCGCAACCAGCCCAAGCCTTACGTGCTGTTCACGGCCCTGAACGACAAGCCCGTGGAAATCGGCTGCTACTGGCCCGCGACGCCCGACAACACCACGCCGCAGACGCAGAACGGGCTGTCAGTGACGGTGGGCCTCAAGAACGTGACCGAAGACTCACTGTACCTGCTGCAGGAAAGCACGGACGGCGGAAAGACCTGGCGAAACCTGAATTATTATGGCGGCAGCTGGCATGCGTACCTGCGCTGGCAGGAAGCCGGCCGGCGATTCCGCGCGCTGCTTCCCGGAGAGGAACAGACGCTCGATTTGCGGGCGTTTCCGCATTACCTCGCGCCTTCGGCCTGAATGCGTGCATCACTCCGTCGGGTGCCGATCTTGCCGCGCGCTGATGAACCGCGGAGCCTGCATGCGGTCGGAAACAACGCACGCATGAAAGGATCAAGCTCCCGGCTGGTTGCCCTTCTGTTGCTCGCCGCCGGCGCGGTGGGCGTGCTGGTGCTGTCGTTTCGACCGAGCCGGGTGGAGCAGGCGGCGACCCCGCCGCCCCAGGCTCCGCACAAGGAATGGACGCCGCTTAAGGAGCCGACCGAATCTCCGGAGCCGGAGCCGCAACTGCCGCATGGACCGGAGGAGCAAGAGTCGGCGGTGCCGCCTGATCGGCTCGATCCGAATGAAGCGCGCCCCGCGGCGGGCACGGGCGAGGCGTATCTCCACCATCTCGCCGCCTCGGTCGTCGAGGCCAATGCCGCAGCGCTCCAACTCGACGGCGCGCAACAGCAGCGACTCGTGGAAGACTTTCTGGAATTCCAGGAGATCCATGCCGAGCTCGCGGCGCAGCATCTGCGCGAATCTGGCTTCGATGGCTACACGCTGACGGCTCAGGTGCCGCCGTTCCTGTCCGAAGGCCGGGCGCTCCGCGATCTATTCTATGAGCGGTTGAAGCAGGATTTCCCGGAGGCGAGCCCGCGGATCACCGAGGAAATGGGCGCGTTTTTCGACACGCATTTCCGCGGCTATGGCGGCGCGGAACAAGCGTTCACCGTCACGCGCAGTCCGCAGCATCCGGACGCATTTCAAATCGAGTGGCGCGCCGAGCCGGTCGAAGGCGCGGCCTCGGGTCGCGCAGATGCGCCGTACGCGGGCAGCTCGGGCGTCGTGGTGTTCTCGCGGGATCAGATCAAGAACGGCGAATTCCGTTTTCTCGGAGATCTGATCGATCGCCGGTTTCCCTGAATGATCGACGCTGTGTGGGCGCCGCACGCCGTGGGAGGTCGCTTCCGCACAATGTAACCTATTAGGCTACATCGTGGGAAGAGGGCGTGGTGGCGCGCGACTAGAGGCTATGCGAAAACCGAGTTTTGCTGAGAGGCTCGGCGGGTAGGGCGAACCGTGCGGTGAGCCGCGGCCGCTCCACAGGCCCCAGGGGCCTCGAGCCTGTCAAAATGGCTCGGCGAGGACGCCTTCGCCCTGCCAACCGCGCGTTTTCGGATAGCCTCTACAGAGCGAGGACCAGCTTGCCGATGTGCTGGCTCGACTCCATTAACCGGTGGGCTTCGGCGGCATCGGCGAGCGCGAACACCTTGAAGACGTTTGCGCGGAACTGCCCCGACGCGAGCAACGGCCAGACCTCGAGCTCAATCTCGGCGGCGAGCGCAGCTTTGAACGTGCGCTCGCGGGACCGCAGGGTGCTGCCGGTGATCGTGAGCCGCTGCGACATCACCTGCAGGAGGTTCACCTCCACCTTGGCTCCTTTCGCGGCGTTGATGAACACCAGCCGGCCCTCGGGCCGGAGCAGCTTCAGGTTTTTCGCAACGTAGTCGCCACCGATCATGTCGAGGATGACATCGACACCTTCATCTTTGAGGGCGGCCGCGAAATCTTCCGTGCGATAGTTGATGCAACGCTCCGCGCCAACCACCTCGCACGCGCGACATTTCTCGTCGGTGCCGGCGGTCGCGAAGACGCGCGCCCCCTGCGCCTTCGCCAGCTGCACCGCGGCCATGCCGATCCCGCTCGTCCCACCGTGCACGAGAAACGTTTCGCCGCGTTGCAGCCGGCCGCGTTGAAAGACGTTCGACCAGACCGTGAAGAGTGCTTCCGGCAGTGCTGCGGCGTCGGTGAAGGACCAGCCCTTCGGAACGGGCAGGCAGTGACCCGCGTCGACGGCGACAAACTCCGCATAGCCCCCGCCGGCCAGCAGCGCGCAAACCGGATCGCCGACCTGCCAGCGCGTGACCTTCGCGCCACAGGCCTCCACGAGCCCGGCGACCTCGAGGCCCGGAATATCCGCGGCGACGCCGGCCGGCGCGGGGTAGTGCCCCTTGCGCTGGATTACGTCGGCGCGATTCACGCCGGCGGCTTGGACGCGGATCAGCACGTCCTCGTCACCGATCGTCGGCGTGGGACGCTCCGCCACCGTCAGCACCTCGGGCGCGCCTGGCTGGGAAATCACGACAGCTTTCATGCCTCCATCAGTGAAGCCGGATCTGCGAGTGCACAAAGGGAAAACGCTCGATCGGTGCACGAAACCCGCGGAGGGTTGCGCAGCCGGATCGCAAATCCCCGGGCCGGCGTGGCGCCTTTCCGTTTCCCGACTCGTTCGGTGCGCGTCATTGCAGCGGCGGAGAGTTTCCTTCTCGATCGTGCTTACCTCTCTCATGAACCCCATGATTCCTCTTCGCGTTGTGCGTTGGTTCGGCTGCCTCGTGGCCTTGAGCGTCGGCGGGTGGTGCGCCGTGCCCAGCCTGCCGGTTCTGCAATCGCCGGACGGGCGCATCGCCGTGCAGATCCGTGCCGGCGGTCAGCTGGCCTACGATGTGTTGGTCGACGAAACCGTCGTGGTGCGGGACGCCACGCTGGCGCTGCAGGTGGAGCAGACGACGCTCGGACGGCCGGCGGAGCTGCGGACCGTGACGCCCCGCCAGCACGACGCGACGGTACAGCCGGTCGTGCGGCAGAAAGCCGCGACGCTGCGCGATCGCTATCACGAACTGCGGCTCGAGTTCGCCGGAAACTACGCGGTGGTCTTCCGGGCCTACGACGAAGGTGTGGCGTATCGCTGGGAGACCCAGCTGGCGCAGTCGGAAGTGAAGGTGTTCGCCGAGGAGGCGGCGTTCAACTTCGCCGATAATCAAACGGTGTGGTATCCCGAAGAGGAGAGTTTCTTCTCGCACAACGAGCGGATTTTCCTGCCGCGTACGCTGGGCGACCTCGCGGCGAAGAACCTCGCGAGCCTTCCCGCCGTGGTGGAAGCGGGCCAGACGCGGATCGCGATCCTCGAATCGGACGTCGAAGACTATCCCGGGTTGTGGCTGCGTGGCACGAGCGGCAGTGGACTGACGGCCACGTTCCCGCCGTATCCGCTGAAAGAGGAACTCACCGGCGACCGCGATGTTCGCGTGACCGCGGCGGCGGATTACCTGGCGGTGACCCGGGGCAGTCGCACTTATCCGTGGCGGATTCTGGCCGTGGCGCATCGCGATGGCGAGCTGCTCACCAATCCGCTCGTCTATCTGCTCGCTGCGCCCTCGCGCGTGGCCGACACCTCGTGGATCAAACCCGGCAAGGTCGCGTGGGATTGGTGGAACGCGAACAATGTCTTCGGAGTGGACTTCAAGTCGGGCGTGAACACTGCGACCTACAAATACTACATCGATTTCGCGGCGGCGAACGGGCTCGACTATGTCGTCCTCGACGAAGGCTGGTATAAGCTCGGCAATGTGCTGGACGTCGTGCCGGAGATCGATGTGCCGGAGCTGGTGGCCTACGGCCGACAAAAGAATGTGAGCATCGTTCTATGGGTGGTTTGGAAGACGCTGGAAGACCAGTTGCAGCCTGCGCTCGACCAGTTCGCGCAATGGGGCGTGCGCGGGATCAAGGTGGATTTCATGCAGCGTGATGACCAGAAGGTGATGAGTCACTATCACCGCGTCAGCGCCGAGGCAGCGAAGCGCCGGCTGCTGGTCGACTTTCACGGCGCGATCCGGCCGGCGCTGCTCACGCGCACCTATCCGAATCTGATCACGACGGAAGGCGTGCGAGGCAATGAGTGGAACAAGTGGAGCACACACATCACGCCCGAGCACACGGCCACGTTGCCGTTTACGCGCATGATGATGGGACCGATGGATTTCACCCCGGGGGCCACGCTCAACGCGAACCGCACGGGATTCGCGGCGAACTTCGCCCGGCCGTCGAGCCAGGGCACGCGCTGCCATCAGCTCGCGCTCTACGTCGTGTTCGAGAGTCCGCTCCAGATGCTCTGCGACTCGCCGTCGCACTATCTTCGCGAGCCCGACATGATGGAGTTTCTGCGGTCGGTGCCCACGGAATGGGACGAGACGCGCGTACTCGATGCGCGTATTTCCGACTACGTGGTCGTGGCTCGGCGTCGTGGCGCCGACTGGTATCTCGGCGCGATCACCGACTGGAATACGCGCGAACTCGAGCTCGACCTGAGCTTTCTGTCCGAAGGGCGATTCACGCTCGACGAATACCGGGACGGTGTGAATGCCGACCGGTTTGCGCAGGATTACAAGCGCTCGCAGGTGCCGGTTAACCGGGAGACCAAGCTGAAGCTGCGGCTGGCCGAGGGCGGCGGCTATGCCGCTCGGATCTCCGCCGAGTAGGTGAGCGATCGGCCCGCGCCGGCGTTCACGCCGAAGCCGGCCCCGCCCTCGCGGGGGGGAAGGGCGAGCGAGAGTAGCGCTCGCCGATCTTGCCGTGCGCCTCGGTCCTGATGTGCATGCCGGTGCGAGTCGTGATCGGCGCTTCACAATGGCACCAGTATTCCATCATCGTTCGGATCCGATCGCAGAGCTCGGACGCGGTGGGCGGCTTCACAATGTAGCTGCTGGCCCCGAGCAGATAGGACACTTCAACATCGTCCGCGTCCGACGAACCCGACAGCACGATCGTGGGGATCACGGCCAATTCGGGGTGGTTGCGCAAAAACTCAAGTAGTCCGAGACCGTCGACGACCGGCATTTTTAGGTCGGTTATCACCATGCAGGGATACGGGTAGCGGTCCCGGTCGTCGAACGGGGGCTGGCCTTTGAGATAAGCCAGCGCCTCGGCCCCGTCGCCCAGCAGCTGGACCGGCGCCTGTACGCCGGCGAGCCGCATGCAATGCAGGATCAGTTCGCGATCGGCGGGGCTGTCGTCGATCACCAAAATCGTGCCGTTTTTGAGCATGGGCTACCGACCGGCGAATGCCGCGGGACGAGGAGGGGAAAAGGGATTCATGAGCGCGCGAGGTGGCACCAAGGCGCAGTACTCGCGGGGGTTTGGCATCAGCCTGCAACGTCCAAAAGGCTCAGGTTCGGCTGAGCGCTGGATCGGTGTAGTGCTGAGCAGTTGTAAACGACTTGCCGCCGCTGTCGCGGTCGATGTTACCGGCCGGCACCGCGAGCCACCGGCTCGAGCTTCCGCGCCGTTGTGCGAACGGCAGGTCGATCCTGCCACTCTCCGGGGTTCTCCTGCAGCGTCAGCCGTTTCCAATGCATGACCTTGGGCTGGAAGAATCCGGACTCCTCGAAGGCACGCGTGATTCGGCGCTGGTCGCGCAGCATCTTGATGCCGCGACGCAGCGTCTCGAGGAGCGTGGCGGCATGGGGGGAACCCGCGGCGATGATCCAGGCACGACTTTCCGGCAAAGCCACTTTGCAGTTCTGCACCGGCACGAGTTTCACCCCGTGGTTCTCGATGCTCATGTCTGGCGTCGAGGCGAACTCCAGCAAGGTGAAGTCGGCGCGCCGCTGGCGGATCATTTGGAAAACGTTCTCCATGCAGCTGGCGCGGTCCACGCGCTTGAGCCCCATGTTCTGCAGCGTCTTCACATCGACGGACCAGTTGAACACCGTGGCACCGACGAATTCGCCGAGCTGTTCCGCGCTGGTGAGCGCCTGCAACCGGGCATTGTCGGGCAGGCCATACAGGCCCTTCTCGAACTCGCCGTGATTGATGATGTTCTCGGTCTTGAGCACCTGGGAGCCGAGCTCGGTGATTTCGCTGTTCCACACGGTCTCCGCGGTCAGGTCGCAGTAACCTTGAACCACTTCGATGACGGAACGCCCGTGCGTCGGCTGCACCACCAGTTCGTAGTCGAAATCCAACCCGCCCGCTTTCAGTGCCTGCAGCTGCAGAATCAAGTCGACCGTCGGGCGATTCGCCCAGCTGCCGGAGAAGGCGTCGATCGCTTCGACGGGTCTTCCCGCGGTGGCTTGGCGGAACGAATCAGCCGCGAGCGAACAGGCAGAGATGCGCAAGTGAATCCGACCAGACTCGCCGGTAACGCCCTCCGTCGCGCGGTGCTCCACGCCGACCAGGGTGCGCACTTCCTCGATGGTTTGGTTGATCGCCCCGGACTCGGCGCTCATCTGCTGCGACGCGGTGGCCGAGTGTTCGGCGTTGGCGACCGTTTGCTGGATGATCTTGTCGACCTCCCCGATCGCGGTGTTCAGCTGCTCAATCCCGCGCGCCTGCTCCGCGGAGGCCTCGGCGATCTGCGACACGAACCCGCTCGATTGGCCGACCTTGCCATTGACGTCGTCGAATCGCTGGCGCGTCTCGGCCACCAAGGTGGCGGCCTGCGCCACTTGGGCGTTGGTCCCTTCGATCAACACCGCGGTTTTCTTGGCGGCTTCGGCGGCGTTGCGGGCGAGGGTGCGGACTTCGTCCGCCACCACCGCGAAGCTGGCGCCGAACTCGCCGGCGCGCGCCGCTTCGATCGCGGCGTTGAGCGCGAGGATATTCGTCTGAAACGCAATCTGGTCGATCGTGCTGATGATTTCCGACGTGGCCGCACTGCTGCGCTTGATCTGCTCGATCGAATCGAAAAGCCCATGCATGGACGTGCTTGCCTGGGTGACGGTCGTGCGCGTTTCGCCCATGAGCGCGTCGGTCTGCCGCGCGTGGTCGGCATTGCGCTCCGTCATGGACGAGAGTTCCTCGACGGTCGCGGCGATCTCCTCGATCGATGCGGCCTCGCGGGCGGTGACGGACGTCAGCGCCTCCGCGTCCTGCGCGATCCGTTCGGTGTCCTCCTGGATGCGTGCGGCGCCGTCGGTGAGCGCGTCGAACTTGGCCCGCAGCGGCCTCAGCAGGTTGAAGCGCGCCAGCGCGAAGAAGGCACCTCCCAGCACAATGAAAAGAGCGACCGTTTCGCCGACGCGCAGCCAGATCAGTCGCTGGGCCTGGCGGGTGAGCACCGGCTGCAGCTGGGATTCCATGCGCGTATCCAAGGCATCGACATTCTGGCTGTGCACCGCCGCGTTCGCTTCTGCTACCGCGATCGCAATCACCTGTTTTTCCAGTCCCCGCACCAAGTTCCCCCGCACATACAACGCGTAGACCACCGCAGCCATCGTCGTGGCGCCAAGCACCACGATGGCACACCAGGTGCCCAACCGACGAAGAAGGTTAGTTTGGGCCGTCATAGGATCACGGTCATCGCCGAGGGGTGACGACCCGCGGCCGGATGCGTCGTGACGCTGCGCACAGGCAACACGGAGTCCTGCCCCGTACCAAGGAGGCACGAGGACCAACTCCGCGAAAGGGGGTTGCGGACGGTCATCGGGGGGAGGTGGGCTCGGCGCGGGATCGGGCCGAGCGGTTGTTGTGCCGCCAATTATCGGCGCAAAACGCGGTCGCTAAAATTTTCCTTACCTCAACGGCAGCCCCCTGCTCACTCCGCGGGAGCCGCAGAGACGAGGCCGAAGCAGAGAATTCGGTCGAGGCCGGCGCCGAACTGACCGATAACAGCGGGGTTGTGCGATGCGTCCCAAACTCCCTGGATGCCGCGAAACCCCGAACCCCGATGAAGTTCCTCCAGCTCTCGTTGTTGATGGTGGCAGCGTTTTTGGCGCGCGAAACCGTGGCCGCGGTGAAGATCGGCGTCCTGCTGAAGGACCGCGACCTGTTCTGGTCGGCGGCGGAAAAAGGCGCGTTGGACGCGGCCCGCGCGGCGGGTGCCGAGGTGATCGTGAAGGCGCCGCTGACGCCCAATTCGCTGAGTCAGCAACTTGCGATGCTAAATGCCCTGCTCAAGGAGCCCATTGACGCGCTGGTGGTGGCACCGCTCACGCCCGAGGACTTTCGCGGGCCGATCGAGGCGTTGCGCGCGAAGGGAGTGAAGATCGTTGCACTCGACACCGCCCTTCCGGAAGGGCTGGCAGACGTTTTCGTCGGCTACAACCAAGTGGTGATGGCGGAAGACGCGGGCCGTTTCCTGGCGGAGTTGGTGCCGGACGGCGACCGCGCGGCTTTGCTCCGAGCGAATTCCATCGAGGGAATGAGCGTGCGCGAAAAGACGCTGATCGCGACATTCCGCGCGGCGCGCGGCCAGGCGACGCTGTATACGGACGTCGTCGCCGGCTCTGAAAAGCAGGACGACTATGCCAAGTCAGTGATGTTGCTGGAGCGTCATCCGAACGTGCGGGCCGTGTGCACGCCGTTCAGCGCCGCGAGCCTCGCGATGATTCGCGCCCTGCAGGACAAGGGGCTCGCCGGCAAGGTACTGCAGGTCGGGTTCGGTTCGTCGCTGCCCGACGCGGTCGCAACCGCGATCGAGAATGGAAGCATGGCCGGCTGGGTGGCGCAACAGCCGCGGTTGATCGGCAGCAAGGGGGTTGAGGCGGCGGTGCAGTTGCTCGCCGGGCAGACGCTGCCTGCCTCGCTCGACGTGCCTTATTTCCTCGTCACCAAAGCCAACTTGAACACGGCCGAGGTGCAGGCGATCCGTCGGTAAGCCGCGGGCTAGCCGAGCCGGCGACGGCGGTGATCGAGGCGCGCGCGACGCGCACGCACCCGCCGCAACAACAGCAACCGCCCCGGCGTCATCGCCGGGCGGCGCTCCTGGCTCGAAGGTGTTTTCGGGCGGATCGCCATGATTTCGTCGCTAGATTTTGAATGCGTTGTTCGTGATAAAGAAAATGTCCTGCGGGCTGACGGAGTATTTCTCGCCGTTGGTGACCGTGATCTCGACGACGCTGCCAACCGCGCGGAGGCCCACGACGCCATAGATGGTAAACTGTTTGTCGCCCTTCTGGAGCACCACCGACGCTGGTCCGGGCGCGAGTTCCTTGAAAACCTGCGCGTGACTCTCAGCGAGCGCTGGCAGGCCGTTGGAGGGCACCAGCGCCGAGCGTTTTTGCTCGGCAGCGTCCTGCGCGGAGCTGGACGCGACGGCGCAGAGCGCAAAGAGGATGGGGAGCAGGAGGGCGTTTTTCATGGCGGAGCAGCGCAGAACGTGGATACGCCGCAATGGACCCGGCGGATCGCCCCGAGTGGCCGGAAGTCAGGCCCCGTGCACGGATCGGGTATTTGCCGATTGCCGCCGCCGTTTGGCCCCAGCGGCACGCAGCGCCCGCTGCGGGAGCCAAATGTACCACGAGTCTTCTCGCTCAATCTTCGCCTGAGCAGGCCGATAGAGCATACCGACCGAGCCATCCTGAACTGGTTCGCGCCGTCCATGCCAGTCAGCCCCGCCTGCGTGCCCCAGCCAAACACGATCGCGGTAACCCTCCGGCATGAATAACTTCAAACAAACCTTGTATGAGGCGCTACTCGTCGCCTTCGGGAAGACGCTGGCCAAATACAATGCCTTCGCCCAAGCCACCATTTTGCGCGACGTCGGGCGCGAGCTCATCGACTACCTGAACCGCCACGGGTTCGCGTTCGAAGAGACGGGCTCGGCGGACGACCTGGCGCGGCTGACCGAGCTGTTCGTCAAGAATGGCTTTTGCGAAAAGCTCGAAGTGCAGCCCGCCTCACGCGGGCAGAATTTTGTCTGGCACAATCTCTACGGCCGCGAGGCCTACAAGGAACTGCACGAGGTCTCCGACAATCCTTTCCTGGCGTGTCCCCTGAACCTTTGCCTCTACTACATCGCGGACAAAAACCACAAATCGATGCATCTGCTCAACAAGTCGTTCGCGACGGACGGGGCAGTAGTCGAATCCCAATACGAGGTCGTTGACGAGGAGCCGCTGGAACAAAGGAAACTCGATCCCCTGGTGATTGAAAACGCGCGGCTCTACCAGCTCGCGCGCGAAAAAGCGGAATCGCTCGAAAAGGAAGTCGCCCAGCGCGTGCGGGCCGAGGCGGAACTGCAGGCGCAAAAACAGGCGCTCGAGAAAGAGATCGAGGAGCGCAAGCGGGTCGAACGCGAGGTCGAAAACGTGCACCGCCAGTTGGTCGAGGCCTCGCATCGCGCGGGTCAGGCGGAGGTGGCCTCGAGCGTGCTCCACAATATCGGCAACGTGCTGAACAGCGTGAACGTGTCGACCTCGCTTATCGGCGACCGCGTGCGCAATCTTCGTCTCGGCAACCTGGCGCGAACCGCGGATCTCATCGAGCAGCACCGGGCGAATCTGCCGCAGTTCCTGACGGAGGACGATCGCGGCAAACGACTGCCGCATTTTCTGGCGGAGCTCTCGCGTCATCTCAACCAGGAGCAGACGGAACTCGCCGTCGAAGTCGCCGGGCTCGAGCGCGCGGTCGAACGGATCAAACAGATCGTCGCGGCCCAGCAGACGTACGCGCGCGCCCCGGGCGTGGAGGAAAACGCGAGCATCGCCGAGATCGTGGACGAGGCGATCCGCGTGCAAGCGTGCGCGGCCGAGAAGAATGCCGTCCTGATCAGCGTCGACATCGGCCCGTTGCCCAACGCGCGGCTCGACCGTCGGAAAATCCTGCAGGTGCTCGTGAACTTGCTGCACAACGCGCGGCACGCATGCGAGCAAACCAGCCGGGCGGACAAGCAGATCATCGTGCGCGTCCGGCCCGATGGCGATCGGGGCGTACTGATCGAGGTGGCGGATAACGGCGTCGGTATCGCTCGCGAGAACCTGACGCGCATCTTTGCTCCGGGATTTACGACTCGAGCCAGCGGTTCCGGCTTTGGACTACACAGTGCGGCCCTGGCCGCGGCGGAAATGGGCGGCAGCCTGATCGGGCAGAGCGAGGGGCCGGGTCATGGCGCCACGTTTATCCTTCGGCTGCCATTCGGCGCCGCGGGTTGAACGCCAAAGGGCCGCGAGCCGCGGCGCCAAGAAGCTTGGCGCTCGGGGCGCATGCTCGCACACTGGAGCATGAAGAAGCCGACCAGCGAGGAGAAACGCCGGATGTGCACGCGCAAGCGGCGCTACCGCACGCAGGCGGACGCGTTGGACGCCGCGCTGCTCCTCGGTTTGCAGCGTGAGCGCACGGCCTATCGTTGTCCTCTCTGCGGCTGTTGGCATCTGGCGACCGCGCGGTAGCGAGCCGGCTCATCTTCGCCCGACGCGGGCTCCGCAATTTCCGGTGTTGCCGCCCGATGGGTGGGGCTTCTCGCGAGGGCCGAGGGCGCACCAAGGCGCGGCCCGCCAAATTGGAAATACCGTTGTCTCGCTCGTGCAAATGAAAGATTTGCTCGCGACAGACCGGCGTCGCGGCATCATGCCGCCCGTTGGAAGCGAGCTCGTTTCCCGCATGAACCTCACCCCGCAGCCAGCCAACGGCCATTCCCAAACGGCGACGTACGCGCCGCATCAGGTGATCGAGGAAGAGGGTTCGCCTCACGGCGGCTGGTATGTGCTGCTGAGCGGACGGGTGGGGGTGTTCAAGCGAGGTCGGCAGATTGCCGAGTTTGCCACGCGCGGCGCGGTTTTCGGTGAGATCGGCAGCATTCTACGCCGGCCGCGGACCGCGCAACTGATCGCGCTGGAGCCGACGAGCGTCATCTACTTCGATACCGATCTGGACCAGCTGATCGAGCATCATCCCAAGGTGGCGAAGACCATGCTCATCAGCCTTGCGGAACGGCTCGGGCAAACGACCGACGCGCTGTGGTCCACCGAAGGCAAAACCAAGAAGCCGGCCAGGAGCCGGGCGAAGAAGCGCTGATCGCCGCGCGCTCACGCGAGCGTCAATAGTAAGCGCAACGTTGCCCGTGTTGGCGTTTGCTGATGTCACGCCCGCCCGTAGCTTCGGAACGTTTCCGATTCTGAAACGTCGGGCGTGCGCCCGAGGTTCGGCACTCACCCCTTCGATCGACATGAACTTACGTTTATTCTTCCGCTCCTGGCCGCTGGCCGCGTTTTGCGCATTGCTCGGCGCTCTCCCGCTTTCCGCCCAGCCGTCAGGCGGGCCTTACGGCCCGATTCAGCAGCGTTACGAATTGCCTCAGGCAAAGACGATCTACTACGTCGCGCCGGACGGGCAGCCGGCGAACTCCGGACAGTCGCTGGACCAGCCGACCACGCTGGAAGCGGCGATCGCCAAAGTCGTCACCGGAGACGCGATCATCCTGCGCGGCGGCACGTATCGCACGGGCGGGCTGAAGCTGAACCAGGGCATCACCCTGCAGCCCTACGCCGACGAGCAGCCAGTGCTCAAGGGCACACTCGTGGCGGCGGACTGGGTTGCGCAGCCGAACGGCCTCTGGCGCACCTCGTGGACCAAGCTCTTCCCGGCGAAGCCCGCCGATTGGTGGCGGCGCGATCGTCAGGCGCGGGAGACGCCGCTTTACCTGTTCAACAACGACATGGTTTTTCTCGATGGCGAACTGCTACACGCGGTCGGCTACGAGAACCAGGTCGACGAGAAGTCCTACTGCATCGATTACGAGAACGGATTGATCTTCATCGGCACCGATCCGACGAACCATCTCGTGGAGATCACCGCGCACGACAGCGCGCTCGTGCGAACGATTGCCGACGTGCACGGCAAGAAGAACGACCACAAGGGTCCGGCGATCCGCGGACTCACGTTCACGCAATACGCGTATCGCGCGCTCGAGGTCGAAGGCACCGAGCCCGACCGGCTGATGGATCCCGCGGACTTCGGCAAGGAGGTCGTCGGCACGACGCTCGAGCACGTCACCATTTCGTTTTGCTCGCGCGTGGCCGGCTATTTCCGCGGCGACAACTTCGTCGTGCGCCACTGCCTGATTTCCGACAACGGCACCGAGGGCATCTACGTCATCGATTCCGCCGATATTCTCCTCGAGAAAAACATCATCCGCCGCACGAACGTGGAGAAGATCTCCGGCTACTACGCGTCCGCCGTGAAGATTTTCAATCAGTCGTATCGCGCGGTGGTGCGGGACAATCTGATCATCGACAATCCCGATGCCAGCGGCGTGTGGTGGGACGTCGGCAACGTGGATGCCCGTTTCCTCAACAATTGGGTGCAGAATACGAGCGATGGCTTCTTCTTTGAGATTTCGAAGCGCGCGATCTGCGCCGGCAACGTGTTCGTCGACTGCCCTCGAGGCGTGTGGGTGCTGAACAGTTCCGATGTGCACGTCTATCAAAACACGTTCTACAACAGCTTCGCGTCCTTCGTGCGGACCGAGCGGAGTGCGGCGGGCGATCACTTCGGCTGGCACCCGAGTACCGGGCCGGATGTCGATCAGCGCCACGGCCACATCTTCGTCAACAACCTGCTCGTGGCGGACGAGACGTTCAAAGGTCCTCTGTTGATGGTGGGCCAATCGGAAAAGGTCGCGCACCTGAAGGACTCGCCGCTGAGCCAGCTCGACGGCAACGTGTATGTGCGTCGTGCGGGCGCGGTGCCGCAGCCGTTGATCGCGTGGAATCCGGCTCCGACCGAAAAGGGTTCGATGGAAGTGAAGACGTTGGAGGACATCCGGAAGATCGACGCGAAGTTCGAGACTCACGGTCGCGCCTATGCGGATTATCGGGGCTGGCTGTTCCGGGGCGTGGAGCTCGGTCGCTTCGAACTGCTCGCCAGTTTCCCGGCGGCGAATGTCACGACGCCGCTGCCGGAAAACATCCAGAAGCTGCTGGGCTGGAAAGCGGCGGGCTTCCCCGGCGCCTACGCACCGCAGCGCTGATCGCGATCGGCATGACACGGCCGGCGCAGCTCACGCTTGACATCGACCCCGGCCGTATTCTTTCTCCCGGCACTTTCATGATTCTCTCCGGCAAACGCGCCCTCTCGATCTCCGCCGCCCTCGTTGCGGTCGTCGTCGTCGCGCCTTTCGGCACGCGAGGGTCCTGATCGTAACCAAACGACTTTGCCCCTCCGGTGCCGAACCGGAGGGGCTTTTTTTGGCTCCTTCGCGCGGCACCGGGCGGGCGTTCAACCACAACCCGTATCCACCATGTATCTCACAGGAGCCCAAATTCTACGCACGTTGCTCGAGCGGCAGGGCATCGCCACGATCGCTGGCATGCCCGGCGGCGCGATCCTGCCGTTCTACGATGCGCTGCATTCCACCGACGGCGACGGCACGATCCGCCACGTGCTTGCCCGCCACGAACAAGGCGCCGGTTTCATCGCGCAAGGGATGGCGCGCGTCACGGGGCGCGCGGCCGTGTGCCTGGCAACCTCGGGCCCGGGAGCAACGAACCTGCTGACCGCGATCGCGGACGCGCAGCTCGACTCGATCCCGCTGGTCGCGATTACCGGGCAGGTGCCGCAGGCGTTGATCGGCACGGATGCGTTTCAGGAGGTGGACACCTACGGGCTCACGCTGCCGATCACCAAGCACAACTTCCTCGTGCATTCGGTGGAGGAGCTGCTCGAAACCGTGCCGCTCGCTTTCACGTTGGCGGAGTCCGGCCGGCCCGGGCCGGTGGCGATCGACGTGCCGAAGGACGTGCTCAACGCGCGGCTCGAGGTCGGCATCTGGCCGGCGCCGGGTGGGCGCAGGACAGCGCCGTCGTGCGATGAGGCGCAGATCCTACAGCTCGCCCAGCAGCTCAAGCACGCCCGTCAACCCGTCCTCTATCTCGGCGGCGGCGTGATCGCGGCGGACGCGGCGGGACTGGCCCGCGCGCTCGCGCACCGGTTGTCCGCGCCGGTGGTGTCCACCTTGATGGCGCTCGGGGCAATGCCGCCCGACGATCCGTTGTTCATGGGCATGCTCGGCATGCACGCCGCCAAGGGCACGAACTTCCTGCTGGAAGAGGCGGATCTGCTGGTCGCGATCGGTGCGCGGTTCGATGATCGCGCCACCGGGAAGGTTGCGGAGTTTTGTCCGCGCGCCGCCATCGCTCACATCGACATCGATCCGGCCGAGCACGGGAAGATCAAGCAGCCGATGCTCAGCCTGGTGGGCGATGCCGCGGACATCCTGCGCCGGCTGCTCGCCCACGTGCCGCAGCAGGCACGATCGGCCTGGTGCGCCCGCGCGGCCGAACTCCGCGCCGCGCACCCGCTCGTGCATCCCACCCGCGACGATGATCCGCTGCATCCGATCAACCTGTGCCGCTCCCTGGCCGAAGTGCTGCCGGACGACACCATCGTGGCGACCGACGTGGGCCAGCACCAGATGTGGGTGGCGCAGGCGTATCCATTCCGCCAGCCGCGCACGTTGCTGACGTCCGGCGGGCTCGGCACGATGGGCTTCGGGCTGCCGGCTGCGATCGGCGCGGCGCTCGCGGCGCCCGGCCGCCGGGTGCTCTGCGTGAGCGGGGATGGCTCGATCCTGATGAACATTCAGGAGCTCGCCACGCTCGCCGAGCTCGACCTGCCCGTGGCGGTCGTGATTTTTAACAACGGGGGCCTCGGCTTGGTGCGCCAGCAGCAACAGCTGCTTTACCAGCAGCACTATTCCGCCTCGCGGTTTCACGCCACGCCGGACTTTGCCGCGATGGCGCGAGCGTTCGGCATCCGTGGCGTGCGACTCGATCCCGCGGACAATCCGCTCGAGGCCCTGCGCGAAGCCCTCGCGGCGGATGGACCGTGCGTGATCGATGTGCCGATCGAACCGACCGCCAACGTGTATCCCATGGTGCCGCCCGGCGCCGCCAACCGCCAAATGATCGCCGAACCCGCCCTCTCCCATGCTTGACTCATCCACCCTCCTCCCGCGGCCATCGCACGAACCTGCCGAGCGTGATGCCGCACCCGAAGCCGCTGCCGACGCAGCAAAGGGTCACGTGATACGTGACACTTCTCCAAACGCCAGCGAGGTGGTGCTCGAGCTGCGGGTGAGGAATCATCCCGGCACGATGTCGCACGTCACCGGGCTGTTCGCGCGGCGCGGATTCAACCTCGACGCGATCCTCTGTGTGCCCGTCGGCGACGGGGCGACCAGCCGCATGCTGTTGCTCGTCTCCGACGAGCCGCGGCTTGAGCAAGTCGAACGGCAGCTGGCGAAGCTTTACGACGTGCTCGAGGTGCGGCATCGGCCGGATCTCAGCGGGGAGACGTTCCAAACGTTCGCAGCGGGCTAGATCGGCAGTCCGGCGGGAGCCGAGATCGCCGGTCCCGGGCCGGGCTCACCGCGCCCGGCCTGGCGCTGCCGATCGCGGTGTGGTCCGCGTTGCATATTCGAACCGGGCCCGCCTAGAGTCCGGGCGGATGAGGCCGAAGATCCTGCTGGTCTTTTTAATGCGATTCGAGGAAGCCGCGCGCACGCTGCAGGGCATCGTGCAGTTCGAGCGGACGCACCGGCAGTGGTCCACGTTTCTTGACGACGAAGCCCGGACCGCCCGCGATGCGGGCTTCCTGCGCGGCGAGCGGTGGAACGGCGTGATCAGCCGGCACACGTCGCCGATGATGGTCGAAACCTGTCGCGAACTCGGTATCCCGCTCGTGGACCTGAACGACGTACCGCCGTTTCCGGGCGTGCCGAAAATCCGTCCGGACAACGTGGCGATCGGGCATCGCGGCGCCGAGCATTTGCTCGAGCGCGGATTCAGGCATTTCGCGTTTTGCGGGTTCGCGCAGGAGGGCTGGTCGTGTGAACGCCGCGAGGGTTTCGTCGAGGCGCTGAAGCTCAACGGGCATTCCTGCGCGGTGCTCGACGTGAACTACCCGGGTGTGATCACGCCTGAATGGAACGCGGCGCAAACCCGCGAACTGATCGGCTGGCTCAAGCAGCTGCCGAAGCCGTGTGGCATCATGGCCTGCGTGGACGTGCGCGCGTTTCAGGTCCTCAGCGCCACGCAAAACGCCGGACTGCTCGTGCCCGAGGAGATCGCGCTCGTGGGCGTAAACAACGACACGATGCGCTGCGAGCTTTCGTATCCGCCGCTGTCCAGCGTGGCGCCAAACTCTTCTCACGCCGGGTACCACGCAGCGGAATTGCTGGACCGGATGCTGCGGGGCGATGACCTCGGGACGATCGACACGCGCATCGAGCCGCTCGGGGTCGTGACCCGGTTGTCCACCGACGTGCTGGCGGTGGCGGACAAGCACGTGGCGGCCGCGTTGAGTTTCATTCGTGAGCGCTCCTGTCGCGGCATCACCGTGCAGGATGTGGTGACGCATGCCGCGGCGTCGCGCAGCCAGATCGAGAAGAAATTCCGGCAATTCATCGGTCGCTCGCCGCAGGCGGAGATCCGGCGCGTCCAACTCACGCGCGTGAAGGAACTGCTCCTGGAAACCGACCTGCCGTTGAAAACCATCGCCAGCATGACCGGGTTTGAGCACGACGAATACATGTCCGTGGTTTTCAAGCGCATGACCTCGTTCTCGCCTGGGCAGTTCAGGAAACGGGCTAAGTTGACGCGCGTTTGAGCGGCTATCTCGGCCGGCCTGAGGGCGCGATGGACCGTGGTCTAATGCTAGCGCTAAATTGCTGCGAACGGTTGTTTACGAGCTGAGATCGGTTGCATTGGATCCGCCGTGGCCCGGATCAGGACCCCCGCCATCCCGATCCGCTCCCCCACGGCGGCACCGATCGACCGAGGACCTGCTCCTCGCCCCGATCGTCCCAATTTCCCGAGGCAGTCTTGAGCAACTGAGCTCGGGGGTGTTAGCGCTGCGCACCGGTTCGCCGGTGCGCAGCGTCTTTTTTGGAGGAGGCGCCGGTGGATTCGCCCGTCGTTTCGCGAACCTTCGTGCGGCGTCGCGCGTCAGTGTTCGCATGGAATACCGCCAGCTTGGCCGCACGGGATTGAAGGTCTCGGAATTCTGCCTCGGCACGATGCAGTTTGGGTGGACGACGGACGAAGCGAGCGCCGTTCAGGTCATGGACGCTTTCGTGAACGCCGGAGGAAACTTCATCGACACGGCCGACATCTACACGACCTGGGGGCCGCGCGGACTGGCGGCCGGCGGCGAGTCGGAGGAGATCATCGGTCGCTGGCTCAAGGCCCGCGGAAACCGCGGGGAGCTGGTGGTCGCGACGAAGGTGCGGGGCCGGATGAGCCAAGGTCCCAACGGCGAAGGGCTATCGCGCCGGCGTGTGATCGCGTGCTGCGAGGATTCCCTGCGGCGATTGCAGACCGAGCATATCGATCTTTATCAGTGTCACTGGGTCGACCTCGAGACGCCGATCGACGAAACGCTGTCGGCGCTCGACGATCTCGTGCGCTCCGGCAAGGTCCGCTACATCGGCGCGTCGAACTATCCCGCGTGGCGGTTGATGGAGGCGCTATGGCAGAGCGACCGGCATGGCTACGCGCGGTTCGTGAGTTATCAGCCGCAGTATTCGCTGATGGAGCGGGCCGGTTTCGAGATCGAGGCGATGCCGCTCTGCCGGCACCACGGACTCGGCGTGATCCCGTATTCCCCGCTCGCGTGCGGGTTCCTTAGCGGCAAATACCGCCGTGGCGTCAACGTGGAGAGCATTCGTGCCGGGGAGGTCCGCGAGCTCTACGCACACGAACGCGGCTTCGCGCTAATCGATGAACTCGAGCGGATCGGTCGAGCGCACGGCAAGACGATCGCGCAGACCGCATTCGCGTGGATGCTGACCAATCCCGTGGTGACGGCGCCGATCATCGGCGCGAACGACGGGCGCCAACTGCAGGATGCGCTCGGCGCCGCGGGCTACCGGCTCAGTCCGGCGGAGATGGAATCGCTGCACGCGCTGACGAAGTATCCGAAGAACTGGCGCCCGATCTGGGACTGAGCGCTAACGGCCCCGGCCCGACGGCGAGGTGTAGAAGACCTGCACGCAGGCAATCATCTCGATCGAGGAAATCCGTTTCATCACCCGGCCGCTGCATCCCAGCGACGCGAACTCGCGTTCGAGAATGTTCGCCCGATGTTCGGGCGAGTCCATCCAGGCCTGCAAGGCGGTCGCGGCGAAGCTGGCATACGTGTGAGGCTGTCCGATCCGGCCGGTGGCGTCGTCGATCGCGACAGACTGGTCGTCCCGGCGTGTGATCCGAATGCCGTGCGCGGAGTCGACGTCGAGCAACGGAAGTGCGGCAACATTCTCGCCGGCGCGGCCGCGCGGCAAGCCGACGCGATCGAGTCGCTCGCTCATCGTAAGCAACGCGGGGAAGAGGTTGATGTGGCTCACGGTTTGGTCGAGCGCGATGGAGTTGGCCTGCAGGTCGGCGGCCTCATCAAGCGGCGCGAGCCACCGAAACGGCCGCAGTCCGTGTTCACGGCGAACGCGATTCGTCTCGTGAAAGAGTGCGGCGGCGAGCAGCGCGTGATTGAGCTGGGCGGGATCAAGCCTCGTCTGCAGTGCCGGCAATCGGACAAATTTTCCGGGCGGCAGCGCTGAAAGCTGGTCTGGCGCTGACGGTGCCGTGCAGCCGGCCAAAAGAAGGGCGGCGACGGGTGCGACGAGAGGGCAGCGGACAATCCACGAGCGGCTCATGACACACATTCAAGGAAAGAACGGCCGGTTGGCCAGTTCGCAGCCGCCGCGTGGCGGAACTTCCCCGGCCTGACCGCGTCAGGCTCGCAACACCCCGCCGCCGAACGGCGCCCGCTTCCCCCGATGAGCACCCTCCTGAATCGTGTCTACTGTGCCGCGGCTGCGGCGCTCGCATTGACCTTGCCCGCCCTCGCCGCCGACTCCGGCTGGGAGTCGCTCTTCGACGGCCGCTCGCTGGCTGGCTGGAGGGCGGCGGAGCATCCGGGCTCGTTCCGGGTGGAAGACGGCGCCATCGTGGCGGACGGGCCGCGGGCGCATCTCTTCTACTTGGGGGGCGACGGCGCAGCTCAGTTCGAGAACTTTGAATTCTCGATCGAGGTGAAGGCGATGCCGCACGCGAATTCCGGCGTGTATTTTCTCGCGCGCTGGGCCGACTCCGGCTGGCCGACGCAGGCGGGATTCGAGGCCCAGGTGAACAACACGCAGCCACCGTTCGAGGTGGGGGCGCCCGGAGCGCAGAATCTTTATCGCGAGAACAAGAAGACCGGCAGCCTTTACGGCGTGCGCAACCTCTACAAGGCGCTCGTTCGCGACGGCGAGTGGTTCACCATGACGATCACGGTGCGCCGGCCGCGCGTGCAGATTCACGTGAACGACGTGCTCACGGCCGACTACATCGAGCCGGCCAATCTCGGCGAGCCCGGCGGACGGCAGGTGAACCGGCTGGCGCCGGGCACATTCGCGCTGCAGTGCCACGACGAGCAGAGCCGGGTTTACTTCCGCAATATCCGCGTGCGACGATTGCCGCCGGGCGTGGACCGCAGCGTGGTGCGGCCGGTCGCGGATGCGGCGGAGGTGCAGCGGCTGGCACTCGGCAAAGACAACTTCCCGCTGCTGGACCTGCACACGCATGTGAAGGGGGGCCTCACGCTGGAGAAAGCGATGGACGTCTCGCGCACCACGGGCATGGGCCTCGGCCTCGCGACGAATGGCGGACGCGGGTTCCCGATTCAGGACGACGCCGCGGCGCAAGCGTTCATCGAGCAGATGAAAGGCGTCCCGGTGTTTCTCGCGCTGCAGGCCGAGGGGCGCGAATGGACGACGATGTTCTCACTGCAGACGTGCGCGCGGTTCGACTACGTGTTCACCGACGCGATGACGTGGACGAACCGTGCGGGGAAGCGGCTGCGACTCTGGATCCCGGAAGAGGCGGACATCGGTCCCGACCCGGAAGCATTCATGGACGAGCTCGTTGCTGCGGCGGTGAGCATCATCAGCACGGAGCCGATCGACATCTACGTCAACCCGACCTTCCTGCCCGAGGCGATCGCGGCGAATTACGACGAGCTGTGGACGGAATCGCGGATGCAGCAGGTCATCGAGGCCGCGGTGAAGCACGGCGTGGCGATCGAGATCAACGCGCGTTACCGGCTGCCGTCGGAGAAATTTCTTCGGCTGGCGAAGGCGGCGGGAGCGAAGTTCACGATCGGCACCAACAATGCGTCGGCTGCGGATTTTGGCGATTGGAGTTATCCGATGGAAATGCAGGGAAAACTGGGGCTGTCCTGGCGCGACATGTGGGTGCCGGGGCATGCGCCTAGCCGGACGCAGCGGATGCTCGGCCGCTGACGAGTGGCGGACCCGCCGCTCAGGGCGACCGCGAGGGGTCGGAAGGCTCCGCTCGGACGCGATGGAGTTGCCAGGAGTTCCAGAGATTGTGCCAGAGCACGTAGAAGGTCGGCCCCAGCGCGACGAGCGGACTGGCGTAGGTGAGCGCGAGATAGATCGTGTAGGAGGTGTTTTTCTGGCCGAGCGTCTGGCTGGCTTCGCGCGGGAATTCCCGTCCGCCGATCAGCCGGCCGAGAGCAAAATTGACCGCGCAGACCAACAGCGAGACCACGATGATTTTCGGCAGCACCGCGGCGGGCAGGTCAGTTTGCTGGCGCAGGAAATGCGACGCGTTGCTGGTGATCAGCAGCAACGCCGTCACCCACATGCCGAACGACACGTTGCGCAGCTTGGCGGGCCACGCCTTGGCTGCGGGATGCACCCGGCGCACCAGCCCGGCGACCAGCAAAGGCACGAACATCAGCCATGCGACGGACGCGAGTACGTGGCCGAACGCTTCCGGCGTGACGCGGCCCAGCACCACGGGCAGCAGCAGCGGCAGCAACGCGGTGATCACCAGGTTCGACAGCATGAATCCCGCGACCACGTAGTCCACGCGACCCCGGAGGAAACTCATCACTACCGGCGCAGCGGTGGCGGTGGGCGTGATGCCGGCGAAGAATGCGGCGAGCGCGACGTCGCGTCCGCCGACGACCCATCCCACACCCCACCCGACGAAGCCCATCACGAGATTCGCGAGGAGCAGCCAGCCATGAGATCGGTGGAGCGCCTCACGCGACAGGCGCGTCTGCAAAAACACCAGGAACAGCATCGCGGCGACGAGCCAGGGAATCGCGCGGCCGAACTCGTGCAGCTGCGGCAGCAGCGCTCCACCGACGATGGCAAGGAGGAGGGCGGCCGTGCGGGCGATGCCAGGACTGAGGAAGGACACAGAGCGATTAAGGGTCGGTCAGTTGCGACAGGTCGAATCAAGAGTTCACGCGAAGACCGTAACGAGTCGACAAATTGCCCACCCGTTGCGGCCGGAGTTTGCGGCCAGCGTGGGCCGCTCGGTGGGCGATCCCAGCCACCGGCCGGCCCATCGCGGCCGACTTTTTTCGAAGACGCGGGAAAAAACCTACGTCAGGCGGCGAGCCGCCGGCACATCGAAATCGAAATCCGTCGGAAGCCTTGGTGCCGGAAGAATCGGTGGGCGGCGGTGTTTCGGCCACCGCTTTCGAGAAAGACGGACGCTTTGCCCGCTGCGCGCAGTTTGGCGAAAATCCAGCGCACCAGCGTGCGGCCGACGCCGCGACCGCGGGTGGTGCGGCGGATCACGATGTCTTCGAGCAGCGCATAGCGTCCGAGGTCCACGACGACGGCCATCCCCGCCAGCTCACCGTTCCGCTCGATGACCGCGATCCGTTTATGTCGATCGCGGAAGGTTTCGCGAAGCTCCTTGGCGATGACCTTGCGCAGTCCCGGGGCCCAGTGGCCGAAGTCGCGCGCGCGGCCACTCCAGAGCTCGGTGTGCGAGATGTAGCAGGTGGAAACGTTTTCAGTGAAAAACTCCGCCAGCGCGGGAATCCGTTTTCGCTCGCTGCGGTCGAGCCAGCGAGGTGCGGGCCGCGGCGCGCGGGGGACGGAACGCTCAGCGGGATGGGAACAGGTAGAATGAGGAGAGCACATGACGTGATCGATTGGGCTGAATCGCCACCGGACGGCTGATCCAGTGCCTCCTCGTTATGCCAGTGCCTCCCGAAATCCCAAGCGCCTAGCTTTCGCATATTTTGTCGCGAAAATAGCAGAAATTAGGTGGCGCGAAATCGGGTGGGGGTGGGAACAGGACTGATTGGACGAATAGGACCGATGGGACCGGTCCGCCTTCGCCCCAACGGAGGGTGGAGGCGGCTTGGTGCGGGCCTACTCGACGAAGCGGGCGAGTGCGTAGATCAGTGCGGTGTCCAGTATAGCGATTGGCGCCGAAAAAACTCCGGCGGCTCGCGCTTTCGGCGCGCGAAACCTGTGACCGCACAAAAAAGCCCTACGCGCGGGCGCAGGGCTGAAGATGAGCGCGAATCCGCGCGGGGTGGTTCAGTGCTTCACTGAAAGCGTTGCACCGAGCGGCTGGCCGATGCTCTTGAGCAGATCGGCGAACCACGGCGTCGTCGGCTTGAACGGCTTGCCGCCCTTGATCCGGGTAAACTCGATCGCGCGCAGCACATTGTTCTGATCCTCGTCGTGACCGATGACGCCGCTCTCGCGCCGGAGCGCGCATTCGACGGCCAGGTCGACGCAGCTCTTGATCAGCATGAGGTCCGCCTGGTTGGCGGCAGCGGCACGCGCGAAATAGCCGCTCTTCTGCACGAGCACTTTTTCGGCGCCCAGCATCTTCGCGAACTGATCGCCGAACCATTTGCCGGGGTTCACCGCATCAAGCTTCACGTGGCCGAACGCGTCGCGCGGCACTTCCTGGCCGCGAGACTGCATCTCGGCGACGATCGTTTCCACGCCGGCGCCTTCGCTGACGAAGATGTTCACGTTATCCAGCCGGTCCATGACGGCCTTCAGGCGCGCGGCCTCGGCGGCGATATCGAACGCCATTTCCGGAATGAAGATGCCGTGCACCGAGAGCGCTTCGCGCGATAGTCCGAGCCCCGGCGCGAATTCTTCGCGCGCGAGCAGCTTCTGGTATTCGGCGGCGGTCGCGGCGGTGAGCCAGCCGCAGTTGCGGCCCATCACTTCGTGGATGATCAGCATCCGCGGATTGGCTCCGTCCTCGGCGACGACGTTGCGGAAATAGCGCGCGCCCTGTTCGGCGGCGGTCCACGCGCCGAGCGACTGGCGAATTGGGAAGACGTCATTGTCGATCGTCTTCGGCAGGCCGATCACCGTGAGGCCGTAGTCATTCTTTGCGAGGAACGCGGCGAGATCAGCTGCGGCGGTGTTGGTGTCGTCGCCGCCGATGGTGTGGAGAATGTCGACACCGTCCTTGACGAGCTGGTCGGCCGCGACCTTCTGCGGATCCTGGCCTTCCTTCACGAGCCCGCGCTTCACGCAATCCTTGACGTTGGTCAGCTTCACGCGGCTGTTGCCGATCGGGCTGCCGCCGTGGCGGTGCAGCACGCCGGCGGCGGCGCGCTCGGCCGGGCCGACCTTGTAGCTGTCGCCGAGCAGCAGGCCCTTGTAGCCGCCCTTGTAGGCGATGATCTCGATGTCGGGTGCGATCTCGGTGTAGCGCTCGATCAGCCCGCCCACGGCGGAGCTGAGGCAGGGCGCAAGGCCGCCGGCCGTGAGCAAGGCGACTTTTTTGGGACGTGCGTTCGGAGTCTTCATAATGCGACAGACTGGAGCGTGGAAAACGACGGCGGTCGAGTCGAGTCGGCTCGGTGTGCAGGGGTTGGCGAAGGCTGCGCGCGCTTTGACGCGGCTTTGCGTGGCAGGGGCATCTTGCCCGTGATGCGGGGGAGGTTGGTGACCTAACGAGACCACCTCGCCGAGGTGGTTGACAAGGCAGCCGGAGCGGAAGCCCCGCGCGATGTTGGCAGTGGGCGCGGCACGGTTGGATTTGACGGGTGGACGCGCTCTCGGCGAGATCCGGGCATGGCCCGGCGAGCTGACTTGAGCGCGACGCGGCGGTGTGACTGCTGTCGTCTACCGCCGCGCTGGTGCGTGTGCGAGGCCCATCGGGTGCTGAAAGGGCCGCTGGCGATCGACGTGTTGATCCACCAGCGCGAACTCTGGCGGCCAAGCAGCACGGGGCAGCTGATCGCGCGCACGTTGGCCGGCGCGAGGCAGCACCTGTGGCTCTACGACAAACCCGTGGCGCGGGAGGAGGTGGCGCGGGCTGAGCGCGAACTCTGGGTGTTGCACCCACACGGCGCGCCGCTGCCGGAGGTCATTCCGCCACTCGACCGGGTGCAGGTGGTGCTGTTGGACGGCGCCTGGCGAGAAGCCACTTTCATGGCGCGCGAGGTCGCGAACTGGGGCCGGATGGTGAGTCTGCCGATGGAGGGGCAGAGCCGCTACTGGTTGCGCGCGCAGCAAACCGGCGCGCGTTTCTCCACCGTCGAAGCGCTGATTTTTCTGCTGCGGGCACTCGGGTTGGTGGAGCTCGCGGAGGCCCTGCGGGTGCAATTTGAACTCCAGGTGTATGCCGGCCTGCGCTCGCGCGGCGCCAAGGAGCTCGCGGCGGCTTTTCTCCGTGAATCTCCCTTGTCGAACGCGGTGCCGGACATGCTTGCGAAGCTTGAGACGCCGCGGCCGCGGTAACTCCGTGGCGAAAGAGCGGCGCGTATGACGCGTGGCGTCCAGCTCTTGGGATTGCTGCAGGGCGGTGGCGTTGCAGACTCACGCCGCGGGGCTAAATGGCTGGTTTAATGCCAACGGACGACGCGTGCGCGACCGCTACGTAAATTTACGCGAAATTGTAGTTTCTCTCGACCGCGGTGAGCGGCGTTCGTCGAGAGGAGCCACCCTCCTGATGAGTTTCCCGTCCGATTTCTCGGCTGGTTTGCCCGAACGCGGAGCCAGCAGGCAGTCTCCGCCGCGCCCTTTGACGGTCCAAGATCAAGGGACCGCGGCCGCGCTTGCGGCCGCGGCGGAGTTGGTGAATCGCGTGGTGGACGACGCGTCATTGGCGGCGCGGTTGCGAACGCAAGGCTACGACGAGGAGGAGTTGCGGGCGGGCGTGACTCTCCACACCGCGGCCGAGGATATTTTCGCCGAATGCCAGCAAGCGCTCGGTGATCTGGATCAGACGCAAGCCGACTACGACGAGACCTGGGTGAATGCGCGCGAGGAATATCTCGAGTTCCGTTGGGCCGTGCGGAGTGACTATCCCGATCCACGGACGCGGAAGCTGCTGCGAGTGGACGGAGTCGTCGCCGATCAGATGCACGAGTTCATCGCCCAGGCGGCGATGTCGTATCGGGCAGCCCAAATCCTACAGTCCTCGACGGCACCGGCCGAAACGGAATTCACTCCGGAGCGGTTGCGGCAGGCGCTGGCAGAGCTGCGACTGCTCGCCCGGCTCGAGATGACGCTGCAGGCGTGTCGCTCCAACGCGGAGCGGCGTCGTGAAGAGCGCGACTTGGCGGTGGCGATGTTGAATCTTTGGATGCGCGACTTCGAGCGTGCGACCCGCGCGGCGCTCGGCGGCATCGCGCACCCGCCGGTGTCGAGCTGGTTGTTTCGGGCGCGACCGCTCGAACTGGGGCACGGGCTGCACCGGCCGCGCACGCATCGTTTTCCGGCGAGGCTGCGCACACGATTTCCGCGTTCGCGTTCCTGAACCCCGAGCGGCCGGCAGCACCGGCGGCCGCTGGAACGAGCCCCGCAACCTAAGCGGCTTCTCCGGCCGCTCCGATGTCGCGAACTGCCGCTGCGTGCCACATCCGCGGCCAGGCGGGCAGAGCGGCAAGCCGGCGCGCCGTGCGGCGTGACTGCCCGTCTCCCAGTGTTAACCGCACCACACCCTCAGCGACGAGCCTGAGGCCGCGAGGGGTCGCCACCCCCATGGCCCGCGCTGCGGGTCGCGATTATGTTCCACGGCGGTGCAGCATCTTGTGCCGCAACCCCGACGTTTCCAGCCGTCCCCTCTGTAAACCTCAACCCCTCGGATCATGAATTCCCAAATTCGGAAACTCGCTATCATTGCCTTCGCCGCGGCCCTGCCGCTCGGACTCGCGGCTCAATCGGGCTCGACCGGCTCGTCCACCTCTAGCACCTCCGGTACGTCCGGTTCCTCGTCTGACACTACCCGCTCGGGCGCTTCTACGAGCGGCTCATCCAGCCGGGATCAGAGCAGCTCGACGCACAGCACTTCGGACTCGAGTAGGGTCTCCAGCATGTCGTCCCCGAGCACCACCAGCTCGTCCGGGATGCACGGTATCGCCAAGGTCGACCAGAACTCGATCAAGCAGCAGCTCACCGCGACTGACCTCATCGGCAAGGACGTCTACGACAACGGTGGCAAGAAGGTCGGAGAAGTGAAGGATCTGGTGCTCGGTTCCGCGGCGGCATCGCATTTGGCGATGGCGTTCGCGAATACCGGCAGCTCGGACGACACGACGAGTAGCAGCCGGTCCACGACAGGCGCCACGAGCGGCAGAAGCTCCGACGGCACCTACGGCAGCAGTTCAACGGGCAGCGCGACGGGCGCGACCGGAGCGAGCGGCACGGGCTCGACGAGCCGGATCGCCGGCACGGATCGGACATCGGGGACCGGTAGCACCTCGAGCACGAGTCGTACGTCCGGCTCGATGGGTTCCACGCTCGGCAGCGATGTGAGCTCGGCCTTCAACTCGATCAGCGGCATGGCGTCGGAGCCGGCAGCGATCGTTTCGTTGGGCGGGTTCATGGGCATGGGCGACAATCTCGTCCGCGTCCCGCTTTCGCAGCTGAACTATGATTCGAGCAAAGAGCGGCTCACCCTCGCGTTGAGTGAGAACGAACTGAGTAGCCTCACTGACCGGAGCAACACCCGGAACGCAGCTGAATAAGAGCAGGAACATCACACGTCCGGCTGCGGCGATGCCGACGTCGCCGCGGCCGTTCGTGCCGCCACGCGCCGGCGTTATTCACGAGGGGCGTAGCAAGCGATCCCTCGCACCGTGAAGGAAATGTAAACTCACCCGGAGCTGCTTCAGAGGTGCGCTCGGCGCACCGATGACCAGCTCGTGAGCACGCTCCAGACGCATCTCCGCTCGCTCGTGCTGGCCGTCGGGCTCGTGGCTGCGACCGCGACCTGCGCGGCAGAGCCGGGAGCGCAGGGGTGGTCGGCGCTGGCCAGGTCCATTTCCCGCGAACAAGCCCGCGCGATCCTCGGCCCGCTCGAGGGCGCACCGCTGATCATCACCCATTCCCGCGATGGCCGGTTTGAGGTGTGGAATTACGATCGCGGCGCCTATCTCCTTTTTGTTGGTGGAGCGCTCGACTATTGGTCGACTCCTCGGTCCGGTCCAGCGTTCACGCCGGACCGGTCCGAGTAGCACGCTCGGTCACGCGAGAACCCGCTGCGGTCGCAGCGGGTTCCTCTTTTCTGGGGTCGCGGAGGGCGGCGCCGGGTGGCGTGCTAACCGGTGAGGCGTGGGGAACGGCGTGGGCCGGCGGCTGACCGTGTGAGGATGCAGACTTTCGACGCCCGCCTGCGACCGTGCTGTTTCTGGGGCGCTGCTTGGTTGCCGCCGGTAATGTTTTTCGGACTGGTGCAGGTGTGGAGTGCGAGCCTCGGAGAGGCGCCCCCGGTGGCGCAGGTGGTGGGGGTGATCGTCCTCGCGCAGGCGATGCCGGTGGCAGCGCTCGCGTGGATGTTGAGCAGCGTCGCCGGCTACAGCGTGGGCGCCGGCCAACTCGTGGTGCATCGGGTCATTTTCGATCGCGCGTATTCGCTGAACGGATTGCGGGGAGTGCCGCAACTCCGCCGTGGCGTCATTACGCTGGTGATTGGGCCACGCGAGCTGCGGCTACGCGTCGCCGATCCGCCAGCGTGTCTGGCCGCATTGCACAGCGCGGCCGGAGCCGGACGATGTTGAAGGCGGCCGGCGCCGCGATCGATGCGTCGCCACGCGAGTCTCTCACTCCAGCGCCGCGGCAGGGTCGTGCGCCCACGCCGCAACCCGCGTGGTCACGAGGCGGTGCGCATCACGCCAGCGACGCGTCCAGGGTGATCTTGGCGGTGAGCAGCCGGGAGATCGGGCAATTGGCTTTTGCCTGCTCGGCAATCTCGGAAAACTTTTTCGCGTCCACGCCCGGTACCTGGGCTTTCAGCACGAGGTGCGATGTGGTGACCGTCCAGCCATTGGGCGGAACGTTTTCGAGATTCACCTCGGCGCGCGCCTCCAGCCGTTCCGGCGCGAGGCCGGCTTTCCCGAGTTCAACGGAGAGAGCCATCGCGAAGCAACCGGCATGGGCCGCGGCAATGAGCTCCTCGGGATTCGTTCCCGTGCCCGATTCGAAGCGCGAACTGAAGGAGTAGGGCGTGGATTTCAAGGCGCCACCCGGAGTGGTGAGTGCGCCGTGGCCTGTCTTGAGCGAGCCGTTCCAAACGGCGGTGGCAGTGCGTTTCATCGCGGGATTCTGGACGCAGCGCGATGATTCCGCAACTGCCCGCGCGTGCGCGGGCGTGGCCGATCACGTTGAACGGGTACGGCGGCAATCATGACGAAAACTGACCAAGGTCACTCCGGGACGTAATAGTCCTGTGACGTTCCGATGACGCCGACCTCCGGGCTTGACTGGGCGGCGTGGCGAACTGCTACTCGCGTTGTGTCGGTACGCGGTTTCCGCGTTCCGAGCCGACTGAACGCCAACACAACACACTCTGGAACACACCACCTGTCGACGGTGCGACTCCGCAGCGCCTGCGGAAGCGAAGCCGGCGGCACTGCTGTTTCCGAAAAACGGACTTCAGGACGCGTTTGAAATAGCTACAAACTACTACCATGCAAAAACTGCTAAAGTTAGTCGCCTTCGCTGGGGCGCTTATTGGGTTGCTGAGCCACCCAGCCGCATTCGCGCAAGTCATCACGACTTCGTCGCTCTCTGGAACGGTGGTGAATGAGAGTGGGAACGCGGTCCCCGGTGCTTCCGTCGTCATCGTGCACCAGCCGACGGGCGTGATCACGAACGCCACCACTCGTGCCGATGGCAATTTTGCCATACGCGGGTTGCGTCCCGGCGGTCCGTACAGCGTGACTGTGACGGCCGAGGCCTTCGCGGCGAATGAGACGACCGACATCTACCTCGATATCGATCGCGGTGCGAACCTGGCGATCCGCCTGAAGCCGGAAGAAGCGATCAAGCTGGAGAAATACACGGTGACGGCCAGCGCGATCGAGCAGCTATTCGACCCGACGCAGACGGGTTCGGGCACCTACGCGACGAGCCGCGAACTCGACGATCTGCCCTCCGGCGACCGCTCGATCAACTCGCTGGCGCGGCTCGATCCGCGGATCACGTACAACCGCGACCCCTATGACCGCGCGATCTCGGTCAACGGCATGAGCAACCGGTACAACCTGATCCAGGTGGACGGCGTCAACGCGTCCGATCCCTTCGGTCTCAATGCGAACAATACGGCGGCGGAACGCAACGTCGTCCCGATGGATTCCCTGGAAGCGCTGGCCATCAGCACGTCGCCGTACAATGCGCGTAACGCGGGTTTCGTCGGCGCGCGCATCAACGCCATCACCAAGAGCGGCACCAACGAGTTCCACGGCGCCCTGACGTACTCGTTCCGCGGCAATTCCGTGCCGCTGCCGATCGCGAACAACGACCTGCAGCTGGTGGGTGACGAACTCGACGGCCGCACCTATAATCTCGCCCGCTTCGAGGAGCAGACCTGGGGCGCGACGCTGGGCGGCCCGATCATCAAGAACCGGCTGTTCTTCTATCTGGCCTACGAGAAGGTTGATGAAGACCGCGTGGCACCGACGCCGACGACGCGGCTCGATTCCGGCACCGTCGCGCAGATCGTCGCGAAAGCCCAGGAGCTCGGATTCGAGCCCGGCAGCGCCGAACCGCCGGCGGCCAACAAGCTCACCGACGAAAACCTGCTGGCCAAGATCGACTGGCAGATCAACGCCAACCACCGCGCGACCTTCCGCTACAACACGGTGGAGTCTAGCCGGCCGAGCTTCCCGCTGTTCGGTTCGGGCGCCTCGCAGAACAATTTCTCGTTCGATTCCGACTGGTACAAACAGAAGACCGAGAACACCTCGTACATTGGCCAGTTGATCAGCCGCTGGTCCGACCGGCTCAACACGGAATTCTCCGCCTCGCGCAGCGAGTACCACTCCGAGCCGGTGAGCAACACGCGGCAGCCGTATGTCGAGATCCGCAACATCCCGGTGGCGGGTTCGTCCAACACCGCCTACGTAGCCTTCGGCACGGAATACAGCCGGCATTTCAACGTGCTCGACGTCGAATCCGACACCACGGAGTTGTTCGCGACCTACGAGCTTAGTGACGCGCACACGCTTCAGGCCGGCCTGCAGTACGACAACAACAAGGTCTTCAACGCCTATGTGCAGTACTCGCTCGGCTACTACCGCTACAATTCGCTCAACGACTTCCTGACCAACGCGGCGGCGGGCGGCGCGAGCGGCCAGTATCAATACAATTTCATCGATCCGGACGTGGAGGCGGCCGCCCGCTTCGATGAAGGCAACGCCGGATTGTTCATCAACGACAATTGGCGGGTGACCGACACGCTGTCCGTGGACGTCGGCGCGCGCATCGACGTGCCACTGCTGCCGGAGGACGTGCCGTTGAACCAGAGTTTCCAGAGCACGTTCGGGGTGCGGAACAACTACACCTATGACGGTGACTCGATCGTGCAGCCGCGCGTCGGATTCAACTGGCAGCCGCGCTTCGATTCCAAGCGCACCATCATCCGCGGTGGCGTCGGTCTCTTCTACGGCCGGATGCCCCGCGTCTGGCTGTCGAACAGCTATTCCAACACCGGTTTCAACTACGTGAGCTACCAGTCGAATACGCTGCCGCCGATCTCGGCCAATCCGGACAACCAGCCGACGTCGGGCACCTCGCCGGCCCAGCAGGTCGCTTTCCTTGATCCCGGCTTCAAGCTTCCGTCGCGCTGGAAGGCCAACTTGGCCATCGAACGGGAACTCGGCTTCTGGAACCTGAAGGCATCGGCCGAGATCGAGGCCACCAAGGTCAAGAACGACGTGTTCTACAGCAACATCAACCTGCAGCCCACCGGCACGGGTCCGGATGGCCGCGAGCTCTACTGGGCGTCCTATGCCGCCACCTCGCGCAACACCCAGCTCAAGAGCACCGCGTTTACCAACAAGATCATCCGGCTGGGCAACACGGATGAGGGCGCGACCCGCGCGATCACCTTCTCGCTCGAGCGGCCGCAGACCCGCGACGGCTGGTATTGGAAGGCCTCCTACGTCAATACCGACGCGGAGGAGGTGCTGTTCGGCACGTCCTCGGTGGCAGCTTCGAACTGGAACAATCGCTCGGTCTTCAACGCCAACGCGCCGGAAAAGCACACCAGCGAACTGGAGGTAAAGCACCGCATCCTGTTCAACATCTCGAAAGAGTTCGAGTTCGTGCACGGCTACCCGACGACCGTGTCGACGATCTACGAGGGCCGCAGCGGCTATCCCTTCAGCTTCACCTACAGCGGCGACGCCAACGGCGATGCCGTCAGCGGCAACGACCTGCTGTACGTGCCGACGCGCGGCGACACGAGCGCAGTGCGCTTCGCCACCCCCGCCGACCAGGAAAACTTCTACAAGATCGTCGACCGCTTCGGTCTGACCGAAGGCCGAGCGGTGGCGGCGGACGCGCAGCGCTATCCCTGGGTGAATACCTTCGATTTCAGCATCAAGCAGCAGGTCAAGCTGCCGGGCTGGAAGCACCGGCTGGTGCTCGGGCTCGACATCCTGAACCTCGGCAACCTGCTGAACGACAAGTGGGGCCTGATTCGCGGCAGCAATCAATTCTTCGTCAAGCGGGAGAACGTAGCCACGGTTGTTTACGACGGTGTGGCCAAGCAGTACGTCTACAGCCGCGTCAGCACCGATTTGGCGAACAACAAGTTCAATCCCTCGCTGGGCCGCGGCGAACCGGCGGCGTCGCGCTGGTCGGTTCTCTTGACCGCCCGCTACGAGTTCTGATCGGGTTTCCAGCCTGAATCACGAGGCGGCCGCGACAACGCGGCCGCCTTTTTTTTCTTTTTCTCAAGAGCCGCCCGCGCCCGCGTCGGCTTAATTTTCGTACCCGGAAATTTCATGAACAGGAGGGATGCTCAGTCCGAAATTTCCGTCCGCCTGGGCGGAGCGACCTTGTCGCGGCTAGCCCCGACAGAGCCGGCCCGGGGGGCGGATATTCACGATTTTCGTGAAATATCCGGGCTAACCGAGCAGTTCGGGCGAAAGCTGCCACCGCACCCGCCATACGCCTTCGTTCCGCTCCAGTGCGATCATGCCGGATTTCTTCAGCACGAACCGCGAAGGTCGCGCCTCGCCGGCGACGAGCAGGGATGCCAGCAGCCCGAGATGGGGTTCGTGACCCACCAGCAGCAGCGGCGCGCGGCGATGGCGCAGATGCGCCGCGACGAGGCCCGGATCATCGTCTCCTCGCAGGCCGTCGATCTCCACCACCGTGGCTTGCATTCCGAGCTCCTTGACCAGCAACTCGGCGGTTTCCTCGGCTCGCGCCAGTCCGCTGTGCCATACATCCGCCGCCGTCTGCAGCGCGTGGGTGCGCTTCAGAAATGCCGCCAATGCGCGCACCTGCTCGCGACCGCGCGGACTCAATGGCCGCGCGCCATTTTCGTGTGCCTCCAGCGCGTGGGCGTGTCGGACGAGGAAAAGGTGCATCCGCGAAATCCGTTATGGGTTAACCCCGGCCATGCCGAGCGGATAACGAGACACCAGTGACGGGTTTCATGCTGGCAGTGAGACAGCTCTTGTCGCGGGTTCAAACGTGTTGAATCGTTCTTGGCGGGGGGAGAGGGGTAGGAGACTCTGCGGTTCGACCGCGCTCGCTATTTGACGCGGATCAATCTCACGGCCGATTGATGAGCGCCGGTGCAGAGGAGGAACACACGCAAATGCGTGGAATTCCGGCATTACTTCAACGCCTAGGGGAGATCACCCAGCCGAATACCGCAGTTCGGTGACTTCTAACGCCTCAAGGCATGCAGGGGTGCGCCGATCACGACGAGACCACCCCCCCATGTTTGTTGTGCACGACGATCGATGAACCTACGGACCAAACTCGTTTTCAGCTTCGGCATCGTCGCGGCCATCCCGCTGGTGGGTGGAGCCATCGGGCTCTTCGCGCACCGCGACGCGACTCGGTCCGCCGAGGCGTTGCTGGCGGCCGGGCAGTCGGCGCGGAGTCTGGCCGACCTCGGGAGCAACGCACAGGTGGCCTTCAAGGTGCAGGTGCAGGAATGGAAAGACGTGCTGCTGCGCGGGCATGACACGGCGGCGTTCGAAAAACATTTCAGCGGATTTCAGCGCAGCGAGCAGGCTACTCAAAACGCGCTGGCGGAACTCTCGGCCCGCGCGAGTGAGCTCCAGCTGGATCGCGGCCGGTTCGAATCTGCGCGCCGTGCGCATGCGGAACTCGGCGCCAGCTACCGCACGGCGTTGCAGGCTTTCGATCGGAGCGAGCCGGCCTCCGCGCGGAAAGTGGACGCGGCGGTGAGCGGCGCCGACCGCCGGTTCGCGGAGGAACTGGAGGCGCTGACGGCGACGGTGATCGGGCAAAGCGATGAAATCACCCAGCGCGAAATCCAGCGACTCGAGCGGCGCGGCCGGGTGCTGAATCTGCTGATGTCGGTTGGCACCATCGTCGGCGTCGCGCTCGGCGGCGCGTTCGGCTGGCTGACGAGTCTCGCTGTGACCCGGCACGTTCGCGGGGTCGCGCAACGCATGTGGGATGGCACGCTGGAAATCGCCGCCGCGGCGGAGCAGGTGGCCACCTCAAGTCAAAGCGCGGCGAAATCTTCAAGCGAACAGGCGGCCGCCGCGGAAGAGAGCGCGGCCGTGCTCACCGAAGTGAATGCGGCGGTGAAGCAGAACGCCAAGCATGCGGCCACGGCGCGCGAAATTTCCAGTGCGAGTCGGAAGTCCGCGGACACCAGTGCCGGTGAGGCGGCCGAAATGCAGGCTGCGATGCAGGAAATCGGAACGGCCAGCGGGAACATCGCGAAGATCGTCAAATCGATCGACCAGATTGCCTTTCAAACGAACATCCTCGCGCTCAACGCGGCCGTCGAAGCGGCGCGCGCGGGCGAGGCCGGCGCGGGATTCGCCGTGGTGGCTGAAGAAGTCCGCAGCCTCGCGCAACGTTCGGCGCAGGCGGCCCGCGAAACGGCGCAGCTGATCGAAGATGCGACGGCCAAGAGCGCGCGGGGTGGCGAGATCGCGAATCGCGTGGCCTGCTCGTTGCACGAACTGATCGGGAATACGCGGCGCACGGATGAGTTGATCGCGCAGATTGCCGCCGGGTCGGACGAGCAGGCGACGGGGCTGGGCCAGGCCGTCGCGTCCACGTCCCGGATCGATCGGCTGACGCAGGACAACGCCGCGACGGCGGAGCAAACGGCATCGGCCGCAGAGGCGTTGGACGAGCAGATGCGCCGGCTGCGGACGGAGTTGTCGTTGCTGCTGGGCGAAGGTGTGCACACCTCCGCGGCGGAGGCGCAACCGTCCTCCCATCCATCGGCCGAGTTCGCATCCCGGCAATCACCGTCGCATCGACCTCAGGAAGAGTTAGCCAGCGCGTCGGCGCGAAACGGCGACGGCTGGAGCGGACGCTCCTAAAGCGGTTAGGCAACGACGCGGCCACTGTAGCCCGGCCGGCGGCCGCTCTGCGCCGACCTTTTGAAAGCACGTTAGCCGTCGCGCCGCTCCGCGGAACTCCGCGATGCCACTGCGCCGGCGTCCACGGGCACGACGAAGCTGTGGCCGTGTTTCTCGAATCCGAGTGATTCGTAGAACTGGTGCGCAGCGGTGCGCTTCAGATTGCTGGAGAGCGCCAGCTTGTAGCAGCCTGCCTCGCGACATCGTTCGAGCGCGAACCGCATCATCTGCTTTCCGATCCCTTGATACTGATGCGCACTGGACACGACCACGTCTTCGACGAGTCCCGAGCGCGCGCCCGCGTGGGCCAGGTTGTCGATGATCAGCAGCGTGAACGTGCCCACAATGTCCTGCCCGATCGACGCGACGAAGAGGTGGTAGTTGGGGTAACTCTGAAAACGCCGGTAGATTTCGCGCGCCTCCCCAACCGGCCGCAGCGCGGGGCCGTCGATTTCGGGATGGCCGTAGAGCGCGAGCACCGCTGGCAAATCGGACTCGCTGGCTTCGCGGATCGTGAGGGTGGGCGACATGGTGGCTGACACGCAACTCCTACACCGAAGCTGCGTACCGGGGCAGCACAAACCGCAGCACGCGTGCCGCGCTACCTCGCGCGTTCCAAGGCGGGACGCTTGATCAGTATCTTGTAGTCGACGGACTCATCAGGGTGGGCGATGCGCAGCTTGTAGTCCGGCCCGCGGGGCGGAGGAATCACTGGCATCTGCGACGTGAGCCGCGGCGCGCGGTTCGTCGTCGAATTCCAGCGCGGGACCGGGCGGACATCTGGAAGCACCGCGGGCAATCGCTCCCGTGCGCTGTCGAGCAGTGATAAGGCGGGAGCATCGATCCTCGTTTCAGAAAACGGCGCCGGGCTGGGCGCCGCGAAGGCGGAGCAGAGCGTGCAGCAGGCGCACAGGAGCAAAGGCTTCATTCATCTACCACAACGGGCTGGGGACGGGTTTATTAGGTTGCCGCGCGAGTTAGCGCTTCTCAGCGCAGCGGCGTGATGACCACCGCCAGATCGTCGTCGAAATCAGGAATCGGGACGGCGAGCCGCCCGTCTGCCGTCGTCGCTTCCGTGACACCCTTGCTTGCGGCGGTCTCGGGACTGAACCATTCGGCGCGGAAGCGCCCGGCCGGCCAGTCGTGGAGCGTCAGCGTCTCACCCTGCAGCAACGGAGCTTGATAGCGGTGCTGGCCGGCGGGGAAGGTGACCCACGGCGAGTTGAGATAAACGACTGCCGTCGCGTCCTGCCGCAGGCCCACCGCTTCGATGCCGTGTTTCCAGCCGCCGGAGAACCCGCTCGGCCGCACGCCTTCGAGCCGAGCCGACTCGAGGTTGAGCCAGTCGCTGCCGGCGTTTGCGATCTCGACTTGATGCCGGCCGGCGGGCACCGGGAGTGTGAACTCGCGATCGATTTTGCGACTCTGGCCGGGCGGCAGCGGCGATGGGTCGCCGAGTTTTTCACGGAGTTTCTCTTCGCCATCGATGCTGACCACGAGCTCGGCTTCGCTTGCCACGGAGTCGACGCGCAGGACCAACCGGGCGTTCTCGCCGAACCAGGCGAGAACGCGGAGCGGACGCTGCTCGGCAGGCTGGCGCTGGCCGCGGAGGAAAGTCGAAAGAAACTCGGAGCTGCGCTCGGCGGCGAGCGGATCAGCAATGGCCGCCTCGCCTGAAAGAAGAGTCCGCCGAAACGTGTTCAGCGCGAGCGGCGCATTGAATGTCGCGCGGTCAGGGGTCGGTTCACCGAGTGCGAACGGTGGCACGCCCGCAGTCGCGATGGCGAGCGGCCGCCAGCGACCTTGGTCCCAGCCGGCATGCGCGAGAATCTGGTGAAGCGCTGCGTAGAGCGAGTAGACGCGGTCGGCGTGCACGTCTTCCCACCACCACGTCATGGCGGTGCCGACGGAGCCGCCGAGCGCGCCGCCCCAGAGGCCTTGGCGAAATCCGCGTAGGTGCGGGTCCATCGGTCGCGCCCAGTTGGCACCGCTCACGCCAAATTCGCCGATCATGACCGGTTTTCCGTAGCGGTGGTGAAAATCCTCCGCGAGCACGGCGGCTTTGCGGGCGGGCGCCGGATCCCAGTAGGAGTGATACATGGAAAACTCCATCTCCGGCAGCTGCCACATCTCCGGGCGATCACTGCCCCCGGTCAGGCTCGTGGTGATCAAGTGCTGGTATGGATCGTGCGCGCGGAGCCAGCGGGCCATGTCGCGATGCCACGCGACCACGTCAGCGTGCACGAGGTCGCTGCGGGGGATGTAGGCATTGTCGATCTCATTGAAAAACTGCCAGGCGAGCAGGCGCGGGCTGCCGCCGTAGCGGGCGATCAGATAACGCAGCCGCTTCTGATAGAGCGCCCGTGCCTGCGGATCGGTGAAAAATGCGTTCGGGCTGACACACGGTCCGCCGTTTTCGTGCGCGTAGGGATTGGCCAGGATCCAAAAATTGTTTGAACCGCCCCACGCCGGGTCGTTCGCCATATACATCCCGTGATGATCGAAACAGAGCAGCAGGTAGAGTCCGCGGGTTTCGGCGAGGGCGAAGATCTGGTCGAGCTGCCAGGCTGCATCGAGCGGGTAGTGATTCAGTGTGCCCTTGTTGTGCTCGAGGCCCGCCCACCAGGGAGCCATCCAGAGTCGGGCGAAGTTCTGGCCCGACCGCTGCATGGCATCGAACCAATCCTCGTAGTTGGTGAGCCCGCGCGCTCCCGGCCAGCAGACGTTCTCGCCGACCAACCGCACCGATCGGCCATCGGTCGTGGCGAAAGTGCGTTGGTCGGCAGCGATCCGGACCCACCCATGCGGCGAGTTCGTCGCAGCCGGTACGACATTGAAGCGGAATTCCGCCAGCTGCGACGCGGCGCCGGCGGTTTCCACGTGGAGCGTGACGCGATGCTCGCCGGCTTCCGTCGGCGTGTAGCGCAGCCGCCATTCAGGCGTGCCCTGTGGCGTCAGGACCTCGGCCTCGTTCTGCAGCTTGCGAGTGTAGTCCTGATACCAGAAGGCTGCGACAGAACGTGTCTCGCCGGAAGGCCCGGTGAAGATGGCGTCGAGTCGGATCTGGTCAGGGTCGAAGTTGTTTTCGGCGACAGGCGCCCCAGCGATCCGGAATTCGGCTCCTTCCCAGGCATGCGCAGCGCCGAGCGGGATGATCTGCGTCGCGGCGTGGAGCGGCGCAGTCCAGGCAAAGACGCCGGCAGCGACCGTGCAAACGAGATGGCGGAAGAGGCTCATGGGGTGCGAAACGATGACCCATGCCTGACGTTCTCGCGAAAGGAAAGTTCGGCGCAGCCGCCGTGATGTAGGGCGAGGTTTCCTGACCCAGCCGGTTCGGTGGGCGACGCGGTCTGGTAGGCGGCGCTACGAGCGAAACCGCGGCGGGGTCGGGCGCCCCCGCCCTACAACTCACTGGCCGCCGGTGGCTGGCCAGGGCGAGATCGCGTCGAGCGCTTTCAGCAGCGTGCGCCGCAGCGCGAGAAAATCGATCGCGCCCGTCTCGCGGTAGATGACCTTGCCTTCGGGATCGATGAGGAGCGTGTGCGGCAGCGCGCCGTTCCATTCTGGGTCGAGCGCTTCCATCAGCGCGTATTTGTCCGTGGTGCCGAAGATCAGATTGCGCGTCGAGGCTTGCTGCTTCTGGAGAAACTTCAGCACCTTCGGCTCGATATCGGGAAACTCGGCGGCGAGCGTGACCAACTCGAACTCGCGACTGCGAAATCGCAGGTTGTGCTCCACGAGTTCGGGGAACTCGGACACGCACGGGCCGCACCACGTCGCCCAGACGTTGATCATCCGAACCTTGCCCGTGCCCTTGTTGGCGCGGAGCTCGCGCAGCGCGGCGGCGTCCGCGCGCGTGAGTTCGACGGGCTCCTTGGCCACCTTCTCGCGCCAGCGCCGATTGTCCTCGGCCTTCTCCTTCCATTTGATCGAGCAGCCGAAGACTTTGGTCGTCTTCACCGAGGGCTCGCGGTCGGCGAGCAGCGCGTCGATCGCGTCGCGCGTGGTGCGCTGCTTCACCAGCCCTTCGCGTTCCGAATCGTCGACCCGGCCTTGGAAGCGCAGCTTGCGCGCCTGATCGAAAATGAACACGTGCGGCGTCGCCACCGCGCCAAATTTCTCGGCGACCGCCTGGGTCTCGCCGTCGTCCAGATACGGGAAATTGAACGCGTGATCCCGCGCACGGATTTTCATCGCTTCGTGAGTGTCGTCGAGATCGGTCCAAGCCATCTCGTCGAGCCGAACGGCGTCGGCGTGGTTCGGATTGATCGCCACGAACGCGACGTTGCGCGGCCGGTAGTCGTCGACGATTTGCTTGATCCGGTGTTCGTAAAGCTGGGCGGTGGGGCAATGGTTGGAGGTGAAGATGACCACGAGCACCTTCGCATCGGCGAAGTCCCGGGGCGTGTAGTCGCGGTCATCGACGCCGCGCAGCTTGAAGTCCGGCAAATCAGAACCGATCGCCAGGGGCGTGCGGTCGGCGGCCAACGCGAGGCTCGCGGTCAAGGTGAAAGCGAGCAGAAGGGAGCAGAAGTGGCGCATGGGTGGGGGGGGCTCAACGCGTGCAGACCCGCCGCCGGGCTGGCGGTGGTGACGGGTAGACGCGAGGCCCTACCGAAAGTTGCGAGGGCGCATGGGCACATCGCGTCACATCAGCGACCGCGGCGTTGATGTGCGATGCCGATCCAACCCGCCCGGGGCGCGGGCTCCACCCGCGGGCAGCAATGCGCTTGTGATCAGCTTCGGCCTCTGCGCGAGAGGACGAAGCTGATGACAGCGTGACCCATGCACTCGGCCGGGCAGTGGAGTCAGTCTGCCCGGCCTGGTGTTATGTCACCCCAGCCGTCGATACTTGGTCGGCGGAATCTTGAACCGATGTCCCGAGTCGAAATCCGTGAAGATGTGCCAGTGGTCGTCGTGCGTGTCGTGCACCGCTACTTCCATTTTGTGACCGGCTTCGTACGTGTACTCCTCCATGGCGAACAGGTGGTCCTCGTGAAGGATCGCTTCGCCAAGTTCGCCGCTGTGGGGTTCGGTGATTTCAATGGTCCAAGTCTGCAGCATCGTGAGATGGGGTTTGAGGATTCGGACGGAAGGGATCCTTCGCCGCGTGGGAACACGGGGAAACAACCAGCGGGCTGGGAGGCGAAGGAGGTTGGAAAGAACGGGGAAAAGGGTCCGGGCCGATCGCGCCCGGTGGCGCGGGCTACTTGGTCACTACGCCATGGGCGGCATCGCGTTTGGCCTTGGCCTCGGCCAGTAGCTTGGCCTCCTGCTCAGCCGGGAGTTCGGCGTAGTGGCTGAAGGCCTCGTCGTGCCGGCCGCGGCCGCTGGTGAGCGAGCGCACCACAGTGCTGTAGTGATGCAGCTCCTTCTGCGGCACTTCGGCGCGCACGATTTGGAACTGACCGTCGCTGTCGACACCCTGGATTTGGCCCCGGCGGGACGAGAGATCGCCCATGATGGCACCCATGTATTCTTCAGGCACCATAATCGACACCTTGTAGATCGGCTCAAGCATGCACGGCTGCGACGCTTGGAAGGCTTCCTTGAACGCGTGGTACCCAGCGACTTGGAAGGCAATATCCTTCGAGTCGACCGGGTGCATCTTGCCGTCGAAGAAATCGATCTTCACGTCGGTGACGCGGAAGCCCGCACGGACGCCTTCGATGCAGGCAGTCTTCACGCCTTTTTCGACTGAGGGAACGAATACGCGATCGACGTTCGTGCCCACGAGCGACTGCTTGAAATCGACGCCGCTGTCGCGCGGGCCCGGTTCGATCCGGAGCCACACCTCGGCGAACTGACCTGCGCCGCCGGTTTGCTTCTTGTGCCGGTAGCGGGATTCGCCCCGCCCGCGGATCGTCTCGCGATACGGGATGCCCGGCTCGATCAGCTCGACGTTCACGCCGAACCGGCGCAGCAGCCGCTCACAGATGACCTGCAGATGAATCTCGCCCTGACCGGAGAGGATCGTCTGGTGCAGCTCGTCGTCGACGCGGTAGTGGAACGTCGGATCTTCCGAGTGCAGCGTGGAAAGGCCCACGGCAAGCTTGTCCTCATCGCCCTTCGCCCTGAGCCGGAGCGCGCCGTGAATGTTCGGCTTCGGGAATTGCACCTTGGGCAGGATCACTTGGAAACGCGGACTGCACAGCGTGTCGTCGGTATGCGTATCGCGCAGCTTCACGACTGCACCGATGTCGCCGGCCCCCAGTTTCTGCGTGGGCGTGCGCTCGTGGCCGTTGAGCACGTAGATCTGCCCCAGCCGCTCGGTGACATTGCGACTCGAATTAAACAGTTCGGCACCGCTTGTGACGGTGCCGGAGTAAACGCGGAACAACGAGAGCTCACCCACGCCGGGCTCGTTCATCGTCTTGAAGATGTAGACGACGGGCTCGGCGTGCGAGAGGGGGACAGTGACGTGCGCGCCTTTCGCGTCGAGCGCATCGACCTGCGAACGATCGAGCGGCGACGAACCGTATTTGGCGATGAAGTCCATGAGCCGCGCCACGCCGACGTTGGTTTCGGCGGAGACGGCGAACACGGGCACGAAGACCTGGTTCTGGATGGCCTTGTGCAGACCGGCGCGCATCTCCTCCTCCGCGAGCACGCCTTGTTCGAAAAACTTTTCCATCAGCGCGTCGTCGGACTCGGCGACATACTCGATCAATTCCTTGTGCAGCTGGTGTACGCGCTCGGCGAGCTCGCCATCGGTGGCAATTTCCGTGTAGGCGCCGTTGGTGCCCGGCTTGTAGGTGGTGACCTCGCTGCGGGGCACGTCGAGCACGCGGCTGAAACCGGGGCCGGCATCGAGCGGGATCGAGAGCGGGAAGACGTTCTTGCCGAAGTGCGCACGGCAGTCCGCCAGGACCTGGTCGAAATTCACGTTCGGCTTGTCGAGCCCGTTGATCACAATCATCCGCGGCAGCCCGTGCAGCGTGGCGTTGGCCCACATCGCGTCGGTGCCGACGCCGATGCCGTGGGCGGCGTTGATCACGAGCAGGGCGAAATCGCCGACGCGCAAGGCGCTCAAGGCTTCACTAATGAAGTCCGCATAGCCGGGGCAGTCGATGAGGTTGAACTTTCGGTTCTGCCACTCCGTGTTCAGCAGCGAGGCGTGCACGGAAATCTGGTGCTGCTTCTCGCTGGGATGATAGTCGGAGACCGTCGTGCCGGCCGCGATACTGCCCATCCGGCCGATCCGGCCGGAACAAGCCAGCATGGCTTCGCAGAGCATGGTCTTCCCGGAGGAGGCGTGTCCGACAACAGCGAAACTGCGCAGGTCGGAAGCGGCGTAATCTTTCATGGCCGAAAAACGGGGGTGAAGAACGCAGGGGTCGGGGATGGGGAGATTGAGTGGTGACCCGGCCGGAGACTAGCCCAATCTCACCAAAAATGCCTGCGCGCGATTTGGGAATTTCTCCGCAGCATTTGGCCAGCTCCAGCATCGGCAAAAACCGCAGGGTGTGAAGCATCGGAAACGCGATGGTTTGCCGCTCGTCTGAAGGCAGGACGAGGGAGGGAGCAGCCCCCGCGGGACGAGGTGCTCGCGGCGCGGAGCGTTCTCTGGCCACCAGAACGCGCCCTGGCTCGACGCGGCGCGCGGGCGGCCGGACCTGCTACGAGCGCGGCTTCGTGGGACCCTCGTAAACGAGCTTCAAGCCCCAGTCGGTGTCGCTGGGAAAGTCTGGCAGTTCGATGACCCCGATCTTGCTGGCCTGCACGTGCCCGTCGCCCGCGTCATGCCAGGTGCCTTCACGCGGATCGAACCACTGCGCGCGGTAGGTGCTGTTCAGCCGCGCTCCGCGGATCTGCGACTGGGGGCAACCTTGCTCGAAGTAGACCAGAAAGATTTCCTTGTCGGGTGTGCGGGCGCAGTAGGCCCAGCCGTCGTAGCTGAGAATCTGGTGGGTCTTGTTCGGCGAAACGAGATCCGCCAGCGGCTCAAGCTCCTGGTAGCGCCGGCCGATCGAGAAGGCGAAGGTGCGGAGGTGCTGCACTTCGGCGCCCGAGCGCCACTGGAAGGCGTCCCACATCTTCGTCGGCGCGGTGGGCTCGATGTCGGCGCCCCAGATGCCCTCGGCGCCGTAGACGTGCCCGGAGAAACCGCCGGAAAGGAAGCAACCGTAGAGCCCCGACCGGCAGAGCTGATTGTCCCGCTCGGTGCCGCCCTCGGCGCCCAGCTTGTAGTTCACCGCACCGGCGCCGCGATTGTCCTTGTAGCCGGCGTAGTAGGGTTCGCCGTTCATCCCGGGGATCGGCTTCTTCAGCTGAAAGATTTCGGTGAGATACCAATAATTGTTATGCTCCCGCATGTTTCCAGTCTGGTGCAGCGTGACCCAGGAATTCTCACCCCAGTTCTCGAGCGTTGACGGATTCGCGTTGGCCGAGAGCAGCGTGCCGTAGGGCGGCGGACCGAACCGCTCCTTCACGATCCGGATTGCGTTCGAGTAGTCGTCGGGACTGACCGTCTCCTCGATGATGTCGAGATGCACCGGGCTGAGCACGGTGATGTTCGCCTGATAACGCGACCAGACATACTGGATGTAGCGCACGTAGGTGTCGGGCCAGTCGTAATACTTGTTCCAGCACAACCCTGAGTCACGGCGCGAGACTTCGATGAACGGCACGAACCCGTTCGCGTTCAGGTAGTCGATCTTGCGATCCACATACTTGAAATACTCCGGGTTGATCCGGTCCATGTCGGGGAAGTAGTCCTCGTAACCCGGCACCTTGCCGGGAAAAAAGAACGGCCGGCCGCCCTCGTTGTCCATGTTCTTGGCCGAGCCGCGACCGTCGTTGCTGGGCGCGGCGGTGCCGAACTCCACCCACGCGGAGCGGATCGTGGTGCCGTCGGGCATGACGAAGCGCCACGGCTTGTCATCGGTTTTCCAATTGGGAAACGCGGCGATGATGTTCACCCAGTTGAAGCCTTGGGCTTTCCGGTAGCGCACGTAGTCCTTGAAACCGGCGGTGGGGCCGATCGGACGCGGCGTGTCGTCGTCATACCATTTAAACCGATTCGCACCGGCCGCATACCACGTGTCGCCGATCGCGAGGAACGGCGTGCCGTCGGCATGTTCGAGCGCGTGGCCGTTCGGGGTGGCGCGAATCATGCCGCGGCGCAGTGGGTTTTCGTTGAGCTCGGCCTCCGTCCAGGCGAGGGCGGTGAACGAGCCGGTTTTGCCGGACAGCCCGGGATCGTTGGTGTTCGAGCCGCTGGTCCACGTCCAATCGCCCGACGCGGTGGCGAGCAGGCGCAAATGATACGTCTGACCACCGTCCCAGAAACCGTAGACCCGTTTGTCGAACCCCGGCCCCTTCAAGTCGACCCAGACGATCACTTCGAGATACGGATTCGCGTAGGTTTTCTCAGCGGTGAACGTGAGTTCCTGTTTTTCCCAGACGTGGACGGGAGGCGGCGCGGCGCGAAGCACGCCGGCGACCAGGAGCGCGCAGCACAATGAGGCGAGGCGGGGTAGGTTCATGGCAGAGTGGTCGGCTTGACGCAGCGCGGGTTCCGACGATGCGGGGGAGTTGGCGTAACCTGAACCGGCGTCCGGCTCTGGGCCATGCCGTTGCAGGCTTTGAAAGCGCGGCCGCGGAACAGGATGAAACCAAAACGGTCGCTGTGGCGCCCCCGTGCTGACGCCACCGCTCCCGCCGTATCCCTTCCCATGCGCTTCGAACCGCCGATTTTCTGGAGACTCAGCAAGCCCCGGGCGTTCGCATCGACGCAAATCCGGGTGGCGCCGGAACGGCTGGCGTTGGGTCCGGGGCGGCTCGTGTGTCCGTTGTGCGGACAGGAGCATGGCACGGTGCGGTTGCGGGTGCGCGAACGGGCGCAGTGCGTGCGCTGCGGGTCCGTGCTGGCCACGCGCTCGTCAGGCGGCAGCGCCGCGCTGGCGCATGCGCTCACCGGACTGCTGCTCGCGCCGGCGGCGCTGCTGCTGCCGTTTGTGACGGTGGACAAATTCGGCGCCGAACGCGTCACGCGGTTGTTCACCGGCGTCGAGGAAATCTGGGCGCAGGGGATGCACTGGCTCGGTGTGTGGGTGCTGATCTGTGGCGTCGTGGCGCCGATCGGCGTGCTGGCGCTGCTCGTCGCGTTGCTGGCGAAGCGCGGCCCGCGACGAAGCGGCGGCGAGCCCGCCGGATTGCGGCGCGCGCTGCAGGCCTTGGAGAAATGGGCGATGCCGGAAGTGCAGGTACTCGCGGTGCTCGTGGCGTTCACCAAGCTCGGCACCGTCGTGAACGTCAGGCTCGGTGCCGGCTTCTGGTGCTACGTCGCAATGTCGCTCAGCTTCCTGCTCGCGTGGCGGAGCTTTGAACTGGATCCGACCGGCCACCCGGAATCGGACGCGGCCGAAGGAGCGCCGGCATGACCGCAGACCATCCGCCCGCAGCAAGGCATAGCGTCGCGCGCGCGACGGCCCTGGCGATCGCCGCGGCGATCTTGCTCGTGCCGGCGAACGTGCTTCCGGTGCTTAGCACGAGCAACGCCGGAGAAGAACGCACGGACACGATCTTCTCCGGCGCGAAAGCACTATGGGACGACGGCCTCTGGCCGCTCGCGGCCATCGTCTTCCTCGCGAGTATCGTCATTCCGGTGCTGAAACTCGTCGGGCTGGGCTGGCTGCTCGTCGCCGCGCGGCGGCCGGTCGGACGCGCGCGAGCCCGGCGGCTCACGCGACTCTATGGCGCGCTGGATTTCATTGGACGCTGGTCGATGCTCGACGTGTTTCTCGCGGCATTTTTGACCGGCGTGGTGCGGTTCGGTCTGTTTGCGCATGCGGAGGCGGAACCTGGCATCGTCGCCTTCGCCGCGGCGGTGGTGCTGACGATGCTGGCGACGCGGGCGTTCGCGCCCGCGGTTTTCTGGGAGCCGCGAGCCCGCTTGGAACGGATGCGATCATGAGCGTACTGCCGGCCCCAAACATTTCGCGTCGTCCCGCGCTGCCCTTGGTCTGGGTGGTGCCGCTGATCGCGCTGGCGGTCGGCGGCTGGATGGTGTTCCGCGAGCTTCGGGCCCGCGGGCCGGAGATCACGATCGAATTTGCCACCGGAGCGGGGCTCGAACCCGGGAAAACGAAAGTCGAATTCCGGGGCGTCGAAATCGGCAGCGTCACTGCGGTGGAGTTGGCGCCGGACTTGGACCGCGTGACCGTCACCGCACGGCTGCGTCGCGACGCGGCGGGCGTCGCGCGCACGGGCACCGTGTTTTGGGTGGCGCGGCCGGAGATCGGGTTTTCGGGGGTGCGCGGACTGGACACGTTGTTCACCGGCGCGCGGATCAGCCTGCAACCGGGGCAAGGTCCGGCCGCGACGCATTTCGTCGGGCTGACGCGTCCGCCGCCCGAGGAGAACGTCGCGGCCGGTCGCGCTTTCCTGTTGCAGAGCGACCGGCTGCATTCCCTCGCCCCCGGTGCACCGGTTTACTACCGCGAGATGAAAGTAGGTATGGTTGAGACCAGCCGGTTGGCGGACGACGCAGCCTCGGTGCTCATCCGGATTCGCGTGCAGACGCCTTATGTCGCGCTCGTGCGCAAGAACTCGCGGTTTTGGGTCGCGGGCGGACCGAGTTTCAAGATGGGACTCTTTGGCGCGGAGCTGAAGAGCACCTCGCTCGAGGCCTTGTTCAGCGGCGGCGCGGCCTTCGCCACACCCGACGGAGAACTGGCGCCGGAAGCGGAGGACGGCACGGTGTTTCCGTTGAGCCGGGAGCCTGATAAAGAATGGGAACGCTGGCAGCCCCGGATTCCGATTGTCGCGCCCGAGAGTTCGCCCGAACAGGAAGGCAAGGTTCCCGCCGCGCTGGTGCCAACGTCGCCTTGATATAACGCGTGTTCCGACGGCGCGTAAATTTACGTAATAAATACGGTTTCGGTTTTGCCGGGGATGGCTTGCCTAAGCGGTTACCTATGACCGAGGCCGAACAGAGTTGCGATCAGGTTCTGCTCACGGTGGCCGTGAAGTTTGAATACTGGCGGTCATCGCTGAATCGGCTGTGGTATTGGCATCTGAAGACGACCGAGAACGAGAAGCTGGCGCAGGGAGAGGCTTATCCCACCGAAGCGGCGTGTCTCGAGGCGATCGAGCGGGTGCGGCAGTCGACGGGCGCCGTCGTGGAAAATCTTTCGCCGCGCGATCGCTGAGTGCGCGGATGAAATTTCGGCTCGTTTTTCGCCGTCGCGCGGACGAGCCTTGGCGCGCGTTCCCGGTTCACCCCCGCCGAGTGGGACGCAGCCAGATTCATTTGCCATGCCCCTGACGACATTACGCCGGAGTTGTGTCTGGATGCTCGCCAGCGCCGCGGTTGCTTTCGGCGCGCGCGAAAAAATCGATTTGGAGCGCGTGACGCCCGTGCCCGCGACCGAGGAGATCCCGATCATGGATTTCTTCCGGCCCCGCTTGCTGCAGGCGCCCGCGCTCAATCCCTCCGGCACGCACATCGCCGCGCTCGTCACCGTCGGCCGGGACCGGCACGACCTGCTGGTGACCGAACTCGAAACCAAGACCATCGAGGTGGTCCATGGTTTTGGCGACAAGGACATCTATTACTTCAACTGGCTGAACGACACGCGGCTGATCTACCTGATCGCGAGCGAAAAGCTTTACGGCATGGGCATGCTCGCTGGCAACGTGGGCCAGCTGAAGGACAGCTATCCGCTGCTGCAGTATTGCGGTGCGCGGCTGGTCTCGATTCCGGAGCGGAATCGGTTGCGCCCGCTGGTTTGGATGAGCTCGGATCTCGAGGACGGTCGCGATCTCGGGGTGGGTGAGATCAACACCGACCTGCGCACGGGGACGCTCGTCAATCTGCGCTCGGCACGCACCGAATGGTCGGATGTCGTGCAGACGCGGGACAACAACGACCGCCATGTGATGAAGCACTACGGGGTGCCGAAGGGCGGCATGGGCTCCGGTTACATGGCCGATCGCGATGGCGAATTGGCGTTCGCGTTCACCTTTGCCGACGGCTATCAAACGATGCATCGGTTGAACGGCGACAGCTGGGAGAAGTGCCCGGTCGATCTGGATCAGATCGAAATCGTTGGCAGCGGAGAAAAGCCGGGGGAAATCGTCGTGCTTGCCCCGCGTGAGGAAGGCAAACCGCGGGCGCTGCGCTTCATGGACGCGGGCACCGGCACTCTCGGCGAGACACTGGTGCAGGACAAAGCCTACGATTTCGACGGCTGGGTGTTCCGCGATCGCCGTTCGCGCCGGATCGTCGGCGCGATGTATGATCGCGGCGGCCCGACGACGATGTGGTTCGACGAGGGCTATCGGGCGATTCAGAAAATGCTCGAAGCTCGCTTCCCGGGCGTGGTGGTGCGGATTCGCGACGTGGACAATTCCGGCCGGCTGCTGGTGGAAACGTTATCCGACCGTCAGCCGGCGATCTATCACTGGGTCAACCTCGAGCAGCGCACGGTGGGATTGATCAAGAACTCTGCGCCGTGGATCGATCCGGCGCGGATGCAGCCGATGAACGTGATGGCGTTCAAGGCGCGCGATGGCGTCAAGCTCGACGCGTATGTGACGCTGCCGGCTGGCGCGTCCAAGACGAACCGCGTGCCGCTGATCGTGCTGCCGCATGGCGGGCCGTGGGTGCGCGACGCGTGGGGCTTCAACTCTGAAGTCCAGTATCTCGCCAGCCGCGGCTACGCGGTCCTGCAGCCCAATTATCGCGGTTCCCCGGGCTACGACTGGCGTTTCCCGGAGGAGGACAAATACGACTTCCTCAAAATGCACCACGACGTCACCGATGCGACAAAGGCGGTGCTGGCGACGGGGCTGATCGATCCCGAGCGGATCGCGATCATGGGCGGATCGTTTGGCGCGTACCTCGCGTTGTGCGGCGTCGTGCACGAGCCCGCGCTCTACCGCTGCGCCGTCACGATCGCAGGCGTGTTCGATTGGGAGCAGGTGTTGAAGGATGCGAAATACGATCAATACACCAGCGGCCGCTATGCCTACATGAAGCGCCGGCTGGGCGATCCGAAAAAACAGCAGGAGAAATTCGACGCGATCTCACCGGCGCGCCACGTCGAGAACATCAAGGTTCCGGTGTTCGTCTCGCATGGCAAAGACGATCCTGTGGCGAGCGTCGGCGAGTCAAAGCGCCTGATCGACGAACTTGAAAAACATCACGTGCCGCACGAGGTGCTGCTGATCAGCGGCGAAGGCCATGGGATGGGTCACCTGAAGAACCAGGTGGAACTCTACTCCCGCGTCGAAGCGTTCCTCGCGAAGAACCTCGGGCCGCGCACCGCCGCGGCGGCGACGCCGTAGTCGAGCGGTCGCAAAGTCGATGCAGGCGCGGTGAACTTACCCCGCGAGCGCGGACGGCGGGTGTTGCGCGGCGATACGCCGGACATCGTTGCCGAGGATCGTTTCGCAGCGGATCAGTTCGTCGGCGATGGCATCGAGCGCGGCGCGGTGCGTGGTCAGCGCGCGCGTGGTCGCGGCGTAGTTCTCGTCGAGCAACGCGCGTACGTGACGCTCGGCCTCGTGGAAAGTCTGCGGGCTCGCCAGCGGTTCGTCGCCGTCGGGACGCGACAGCGCCATGAAGCCCAGCGGCGACATGCCCCATTCGAGCACCATCTGTCGCGCCGTCTTGGTCGCCTCCTGAATGTCGCCGGACGCGCCACTGGTGATGCTGCCCAACGCGATTTCCTCCGCCACCCGGCCCGCCATCAGGCAGCGCAGCTTGGCGATGAGTTGCGGCTGTGAGTAGTTGAACAGGTCGCGTTCCGGCGTGAAGTGCGTGCTGCCCAGCGACCGGCCGCGCGGGATGATCGTCACCTTCTGCACGCGCACCACGTCCTCGCCGGACAACACCTGCATCAGCGCGTGCCCGGCTTCGTGGTACGCGATCACGGCCTTGTCCTGCACGGTCATCACCCGCCGGGTTTCGCGGCCCCAGTTGATCTTGTCGCGCGCTTCATCGAGATCGGAATGAAGGATCGTCGCGCGGCGGTGCCGCGCGGCGTGAATGGCGCCTTCGTTAAGCAGATTCGCGAGGTCAGCCCCGGAGAAGCCGGGCGTGGCCTTCGCGATTTCCTGCAGATCCACACTGGGGTCCAGCTTTACGCTCCCGGCATGAACCTGCAGGATCGCGAGTCGCCCGCGCAAGTCGGGCAGGCCCACGGAAACTTGACGATCGAAGCGCCCCGGCCGCAGCAGCGCGCGATCCATGGTATCCGGTCGGTTGGTGGCGCCGAATACGACCACCGCGTCGTCGGAATCAAAACCGTCCATCGCGACGAGCAGCGCGTTGAGCGTCTGGTCGTGCTCCTGCTGCGCGCCGCCGGATTCCGCCGCGGAGCGCTGGCGGCCGATGGCATCGATCTCGTCGATGAAGATAATGCTGGGCGCCGTCTCCCGCGCCTTCTTGAACAGCGAGCGAACGCGCGACGCGCCCACGCCCACGTAGAGCTCGACGAAGTCGGAACCGCTGAGACTGTAGAAATTCGCGCGCGCCTCGCCGGCGACGGCCTTGGCGAGCATGGTTTTGCCCGTGCCGGGAGGACCCACGAGCAGCACACCTTTGGGCATCCGACCGCCGGTCTGCCGGAAACGCGCGGGATCGCGGAGGAACTCAACAACCTCGTAGACCTCGTCCTTCGCTTCGTCGCAGCCGGCCACCGACGAGAAACTCACGCCGGAGGTGACGGGCCGCAGCCGCTGCGCGGAAAACGCGGTGAACCGGCCGGCGTAGCGCTGCACCACGAAGAGAATTCCGACGATCAAGGTGATCAGCCCGAGCGGATGCACGATCGCATGGACAATGCTCGCGGTCCGCTCCCGGGCGCTGACCGCGCGCGCGGCGGCGTAGCTGACCGGATCGTCCTCTGCAAAATGCTGCGTACGCAAAGCCGTGACTTCCGCATCGGTCAGTCGCGCCGTGGCGCGTACGTGCGTGGCTCCGGCTCCGGCGGCGCCCTTCCGCTGCGCGTGGAGGTCAGCGAGTCCGGTGCTGTTCGCGCGGTAAACGATGTGGCCCTCGCGGAGCTCGCCAGCGTTCGCGGCCGCGAGGAACGCCGCCCCGTCGAGCCGCTCTTCGCCGGTCGCAGAGCTGGGACGCGCGCCGGTTTGCGAGAACCAGAGGTCGAGACCGGCGACCGCGAGGAAAACTGCGAGTAACGCGAGAAACCAGCGGATGGGGAGCATCGGCATTCCTCCTATGCCGCACATAGAAAACTGCCCGACAACGCCGGAGTTCGTCTCCAAGCCAGCCGAGGCTGCCGCGCCAGATTGTGAAATGATCGTGCGCCGCATCCGCGATCGCTGGTGCTCGGCTGCACAGGTGGAAGCGGGAGGCGCACTTGCGCGGCGACGCGCTCCTCGGGTGATCGGCGATGAGATACGCAACTCGTTGCAACGTCTTTGGGTCAAAATCCTGAGAAAATCCTCCGAAGCTTCGTCGGCGCGCAAGTTCGCCCAGATGGGCTGCGTTTGCTTCGGCGCGGCTGCGTTGCTGCGCCGTCATGCTCGACCTCGCTTGGTTCACTTCGCCATCCGCGTCCGATACCGGCTACAGTTCGCTGCAGTTCGGTGGGTGGCCGGGCGGAGGTCTCCGCGGTCTATCGGGCGCGGTTCAAGACGAACACAACGAGGCCGCGCAGGCGAATGCTCTGGCGCGGACGCTTTCCTCGCGTTGGCCACCGAGCGACTGCCGGTGATGCGTGGTATCGAATCAATGACCCTGCGTCGCGCAAGGAAGTGATCGGCGATGACAATAACCTCCATCTCGGGCTGCGCCGCGCCGCCGGAGAAGCGAAACCGGCGCTGCAGGTTCTGGCGGAACTCGCGGATTTGTTTTCGGGAGACTATCGCGCGGCGAAGCGACCCGCCAGGCAGGCAGCGGGCGACCCGCCAGCCGGATCGGATGGCGTGCAATGGCTGGAGCGCATGCGCGACGTGGTGTTTCGCCTGCGCGGAGCACGCATGCGGTGGGGCGTCTGGACACTGTGAACCGGCATTGGAGGATTTCTCGGATGCTGGCTGCCGGAAAACCCGCCGTTTGCGCGGAGAACGTGGACGTGGCAGCATGGTCCGATACCATCATGAAACCCGCACCTGAAGCTGTTACCGGCCCCAAGATCATTCTGCAGGGGATCCATTTTACCCTGACCGACGCGATGCAGGAGATCATGCGCGAAAAGTTTTCCGTGCTGCTGCGTCACAACGACTACATCGTGCGGATCAACGTGCGGGTGCATCAGGATCAGACGATGGGCACCGAGCACCATTACACCGCGACCGCGCAGATCGAGATTGGCGGACCTGATCTCGTCGCGTCGGCCGAGGGCAAGGATGCGTACGACGTGATCGACGTCCTGGTCGAGAAGCTCGATCGGCAGCTGAAGACGCGGCAGGGACGCCGCAAGGACAAGCGCAACCATCCCGAATCGCCGGAGATCGACGCGGCCCTGCCGAAGATCACCTGACGCGACCCGGTTTCTGCCGCGCGGCGCGCGGGGGCTCTCGCGCCACCACGCGCCGACCGATCAAGCTGACTTCGTCGGGCGTTCGACGGCGACCCGCCCGCCGCGTGTTTCGATAGCGAAGGTGCGCAGGTCCACGTTCGCGGGCCCTTGGGTCACTTTGCCGCTTCGCATGTCGAAGCGCGAGCGGTGCCACGGGCACACCATCTCGTTGCCTTCGATCCGGCCCTCCGAGAGCGGACCAAATCGATGCGTGCAAAATTCCTGGAAGGCGCAGGTCTGGCTCGCCGTGCGCGCGATCGTCATCACGGTGCCGTCCACCTCGGCGCGCAGCGTCTCGCCGGGACGGAGCTCGGCGGCTCCGGGCACCACGACGGAAGCGGCGCCCGCGGCAGAGACCGTGACCGTGTTTTCCGGGAGTCGGGTGTCACGCCGGTGGCGGCCCACGGCGACGCCGTCACTGTAGACGAGGTGTCCGCCGAGATAACCTGAATAGCCAAGGATCGCGAGACCCACCAGCGAGGTGATCAGCGGAAAAGCGGCCGTGTGCGAGGCATCGAGATTGCCGTAGCGGAGACCGGCGCCCAGCGCGAACAGCCCGACGGCGACAAGGTTCAGCACCATGTGGAGCGTCGCGGTTTTCTTGGCGGGATGGTCGGAGCGGATCTCGGTGTAATCGACGATGCCGAACACGGCGGCAAACACGGCGGTGACCAGACCGATCGTGAGTGTGAGAAATGCGCCGCGCACGAGGTAGAGCGTCGGGTCGGCGAAGATCCAGCTGGCGATGTCGAGCAGCACACTGAGGGGAAACAACGCCACCGGCAGATGTACCAGCGAGGGGTGCAGCGGGGAGCGCAGCGGCTTGCCTTCGAGGAGGTCCTTCAACGCGGGCATGGTGCGATCACGTTTGCTCCGGCAGGCGTGAGCCGGATTGCGCGGCGATCTTGCGCCACTTCTTCTTCGACTGGCCGGCGACGCTGATGCCGTGGTCGAAGACCATCAACGAACCGAGGTAGCCGCTGATCAGGATGATAACCGTGCCAATCACGGAGGTGAGCAGCACCGGAAGCGTGACCAAGTCGTCATCCGTTCCCAGCCGCAGTCCGCAGTTCACCGCCCAAACCAGCGCCGCGAGCAGGTTGAGTGACATGTGGTAGAGGCCGAGCTTCCAAGCCGGCTTCTCTTTTTTGATTTTGACCCAGTCGGCGATTCCCGGTGGGACAGCGATCAGCGCAGTCAACAATCCCGCGACGACGGCATAGAAGGCGAGTCGGGCCGGACCCGCACCGGTCCATCCTGCCCAGTACGCCACATCGAGCCCACAAGCCAGGAGCCACGTCCCGATCGGGACGTGGACGATGGCGGGGTGAAGGGGGTGCCCCAGCCACTTGCCTTGCAGGATATCGAGGAGCTTCACCGGGGGTCGCACGGCCGTCCGCGCGCTCGCCAGAGTAGCGGATCGGCGGCTTTGGTTCCCGAGGATGTGGCCGAACGCGGCGGAGCTACTTTAGAACTTCGTAGAGGCTCGCGTGATCGTCGGTCCAGAGCTTCGCTTGGCGCGTGCTCGGCACATAGGTGTCGGTGTGCTCCGTCACGGCGTCACTGGTGAGCAGCGATTCGTCGCGGGTCAGCAGAATCCATGTGGAGCGAAACACCCACCACTGCTTGTCGGGTGGGTTGTCGGAGATCACCGCCCAGCCGAGTTTGAAGTGCTTCGCCGCGTTCACGACCACCGGCTCCAGATCGAGATATCGATTCGAGGTGTGCACGGCGATGACACCGTTGCGCTTGAGGTGACGCAGATAGATGCCGAACGCTTCGGTCGTGAGCAGGTGGGCGGGGATGGCGTCACTGCTGAAGGCGTCGAGGGCAAGAATATCGAACTGCTGTTCTTCGCCGCGCTCGAGCTCGCGTTCCATCGAGAGCCGGGCGTCACCCAGCACCACGGTGACCGCGGCGGGAGTGCGGGCCAGGTAGCTGAAGTGCGACCGCGCGAGCCGCTCGACCTGGGGATCGATCTCATAGATCCGTACCTCGTCGCCGGATTGGCCGTACATCGCCACCGTGCCGGTGCCCAGTCCGACCAGCCCGATCCGGCGGGGAAGATGCCGCTGATCGCGGTTCATGTGAGCGACCGCGAGCCCGATGCCGCTGCGCTCGGTGTAGTAGGTGGTGGTCCAGTCCGCCTGCGGCGGCTGCATGAGCTGGAGCCCATGTGAGGTGACGCCGTGGACCAGCGTGCGGTAGTGCAGGTCGGCATCGCCGGGGTTGTGATCAAACACCTTCAGCACGCCGTAGAAGTCACGCGTCGTCACGATGGCGTCGCCGCTGTCGCGGCGAATCTGAACGATCATCAGCCCGCCCAGCCCGATGGAAAAAATCATGACGAAATGGGCGATCGAGGCCTGCCACTCGCGCACGAAACCGCGGCGGCTGACGAATCCAATCAGGAAGACGACCGCCCCGAGCAGGGCGTAGGCCCAGTAGGAGCGGCCGAAGCTGGTGACTTGTTCGACGAATCCCGTCCACGGGTCGACATCGCGGCTCGCCGCCGCCTTGAGTGCCGGCACGACGACGACCGACAAGACGGCTCCGAGGGCGGTGCCAACCGCGAACGCCCGGCTGCGATGCCGATAAGCGAGTACGGCCAACAGATAACTTAGCAGCCACAGCCCGATCTGCAGTTCCAGGTAACGGTCGAAGGTGAGCGGCGCGAGCACGGCGACGACGAAGCCGCCCGTGGCGCCGCCCGCCGCGATGAGCAGGTAGAACGACGTGAGCCGGGCCGGCGGTGGGCGCAGCCGGAACAACTCGCCGTGACACAGCATGCACGCGGCGAAGAGCGTGGTGGAGTAGCCGAGCACCTGTTGGACGAGCCGGGCGTTGTGGCCGGCGAAAAGCAGGTGCACGTCCACGAACGCGCCCAGTACGAACAGCGCGGTGAAACCAGTGCGGGAGTACCAACGCGGGTGATCGAAGCACAGAATGAAGCTCAGCAGATAAAGGCTGAGCGGCAGAATCCATAGGAACGGAATGACGGCGAGGTCCTGGCAAAGCTTGTTCGTGGTCGCCAGCAGCAGCATGGACGCGATGGCTGCGAGCATGAACCACAACAAGCGGTCCAGCGGCGACACGGGTGGTGAATCGCCGGCTGCCACACGGGCCGGTGCGCCCGCGGGCGCGCGCCGCCACAGCTGCCAGGCGCACCAGACACAGGCCAGGGCGTAGACGCCAAGGCCCACGGACCACAGCTGCCCTTGCGCCTGCCGGGTGAACTCGCGTTCGAAATAGAACGGGTACGACAACAGCGCGAGCAGCGAACCGACGTTGGAAAGCGCGTAGAGTCGATACGGCGAGCGGCCCGCCTGCACCAAGCTGAACCACTGCTGCATCAAGGGCCCCGTCGCCGAGAGCACGAAGTAAGGCAAGCCGACTGTCGCGGTCAGCAAGAGCAGGATACGCCAGGTGGGGTTGGCGTCGCCCTGAGGCTTCCACTGCGCGCCGGGCACGATGGGCAGCAGCAACAACGCGGCCGCCAGCAGCATCAGGTGTAGGATTGCCTGCCGGCGCGGCGTCAACCGTGTGGAGGTCAGGTGCGCGTAGGCATACCCGCCGAGCAATGCGGTCTGGAAGAACAGGAGGCAGGTGTTCCACACTCCCGGTCCGCCGCCGAACCACGGAAGGATATACTTGCCGACCAACGGTTGCACCGCGAACAACAGAAACGCGCCGGTGAAGATCGAGAAGGCGAACGGCAGCATGGAGGGGCGTGGGGCAGTCACCGGACCGAGCCGTCGGTGCGGGTTGTCGCCGAGAGTGGACGAGATATCAGCGCGAGCGCCAGAAGGATCCATGGGAAACTTGGTCCAGCGCACCGGACGTTCACCTGCCGCGCCGGGCCTTACCGGGGGTTGGGCGGATCGCCCCATAGCACGCGCTGCGGCCGGGGCTTACGGTGCGGCGCTATGAAGAACTCCATGGATTTCACTTCTCGACTCCATCGTGGTGCGCGCGCTTCCGCCGTCGCACTGATCGCCGCTTCGCTCACGCTGGCGGCCGGCTATGCTCAAGGTACCTCCGCGCCGGGCCCGAACACGGAAGGAGCATCGACCAACGCACAACCGGGGCAACCTGACACCGGGGCGGCCACGACGACTTCCCGTAGCGATAATCCGAGCACGGCGCCGAGCAGCAGCTACGGCGCGAGCGAGCGTTCGACCCACGGCTCCGCCACCGCCGGTACTCGCGCCGAGCTGAAGCGGTCGGAGAAGAAGTTCATCAGCGAGGTGGCCGAGGGCACCCCGACGGAAATGGCGATGGCGCAGCTCGCGATCGAGCGGGCGTCGAATCCGCAGATCAAGACTTACGCGCAGCAGATTATCTCCGATCATCAGCAGATGAGTCAGGAGTTGGCGCAACTCGCGCAGAGCAAAGGCGTCGCGCTCGAGCACTCCGTGGCGCTCTCGGGTTCCGCTTCGACCGACACCACCAGAAGCGCGATGAGCGGCCGCGCCTCGACGACGACTGGCGTTTCCGGCGACACGGCCCATACGCGCACGACGGACTCAACGAGCAGCGGTGCCGCCAGCACCCGCAGCGGCACGGTGGCGAGCACCGGCAGCCTGAACGTGCCCGACGAGGTGAAATCGGATCGTCACTATCGCAACCTGTCGCAGAAATCGGGAGCGGAGTTCGACCGGGAGTTCGTGGACATGATGGTCAAGGATCATCAGAAGGACGTGAAGATGTTCCGCGAGCAGGCCGACAAGGCGGAGGACTCGGAGGTGCGCGAGTTTGCGAGCAAGAACGTCGCGGTGCTCCAAGGCCACCTCGATCGCGCGCAGACCCTCAATCAGTCGCTGGCGGAATAACCGGCATCTGCGCCGCAGTCCACAGCACGTGCGGAGCGCCACCCTGCGGGGGGGGCGCTCCTTTTTTTCGGACGAAAAGAAACGCGTGGCGCAGCGTACTCCGACTCCGTCGCGCGCAAAAAGAAGCCGCGGCGGGAGAACCTCTCCGCGCCGCGGCGAATTTGGCCGGTTCGGTCGACGTGACTTAAGCACGCCGGAAATCCGAACTCGTTGTATTTAGATCGTGATTGCGCGATTCCGGAAACGGCGGAAGCCGACCACACCGAGCAAGAGCGCGGCGCCGAACGCGGCGTACGTCGACGGCTCCGGCACGGGGGTGAACCGGACGTAGAGATCGCCCACTCGCAGCGAGGAGTTCTCCAAAATCTGGAAGCTCTCCGGCGCGACGAATTCGAACTGCACCAAGTAGTCGCCGACCTGGAACGGGGAAATGCCCGTCGCCGTGATCGTGTACCAGTCGTTGACGTTTATGTCGTTCGGCTGGTTCGGCGTGTTCTCGATGGTGAAGGCGATCGACGTCAGCATGTGGTCCTGCGATTCCGGCGCGGTCAGCTCAAGGTTCAGATCGAAATGAGCGGCGGTGGCCGTCGAATGGAGCAAGGTCCGACCGTTGGTGACCTTGAACAGGTCGCTCGCCACCAGCCCGGGGCCGACATCCGTGAAGTTGACCTTCCAGAACTCGATCGCCGTCTGGAGGTCGGCGGCGGTCTCTGGAATGCCTGAACGGAAGTAGTTCGAGCTGCCGTCGGGCGCATTGTAGATGGTGTCGTTAGGTCCGGGCGCGTCGGTGAACTCGCCGGTCACGTTGCCGGAGAGCAGCAGTTGGGCCTGGGCCAGCGGGATGAGCGCCACGGCCAAGCAGGCGGCTGCGAGGGTGTATTTGAATCGAGAATGCATAGGTTCTGCTGAATGACTGGTGCTGCCCTCCGCGGATGGATTGGGGTGGGAGAGCGTGCCGTAAAATACCCGACGGCGCGCGGGCTCACAATCGGGCCCGCTGTGGTTCAGGCGCAGGACAAAGGATTACGGCACCAACGGGAATTCCCTATGACACAACCCTCATGCCCGTGCGCGCAAACCCCGCTCCCTCGGGGACCTCGGAGGTGCCGCATCCTGCTGACACTCCCGGCCATGGACGCGACAGCGCCGCCGCTGCGGACGAGCGAGCGTCGCGGGCGGGTATGGTTCCCGCGGCCGCTGGGAATGCGTCATTCCGTTTTGCTCAACCGCCCGCCGGCGAGCGTCGGCGTGCCACCGGCGGGCGTCCCCAAAGAACGAATCGGCGTGGTGGCGCGAGCAGCCGGCGCGGGCCCGGCGGACTCCGAAACTTCCGGCACCGGCGCATCGGCGTCCAAAGCGCTGCGGGGAACCGGGCCCGAAACGTCGTCGAGGAGAGAGCTCGAACCGAATACGATCGTCCGGAGGTGCTGCACCGATTCGGTGAAAGCCTCGGCGCGCGTCTCAAGCTCATGGGCGGCAGCCGCGGTCTCCTCGGCGGCAGCGGCGTTGCTTTGGGTCACCTGGTCGATTTTTTGAATCGCGTCGGTGATCTGACCGATGCCGGAATTCTGCTCGCGCGAGGCTTCCGCAATCGCGTTGACCACGTTCTCCAAATCGCGTGCGCGAGAAAGGATGCTCTCGAGCGATTGCGCGACCTGCAGGGTGATTTCTCCACCGGCGTTGGTGCGCGCGCTGGCCGCGGTGATCTTGTCGGTCGTTTCGCGAGCGGCGTGGGCGCTGCGCTGGGCGAGTGTGCGCACCTCGTCGGCAACGACGGCGAAGCCCGCGCCGGCTTCGCCGGCCCGGGCCGCCTCGATCGCGGCATTGAGGGCGAGGATGTTTGTTTGAAAGGCGATCTCGTCGATCGTCTTGATGATGCGCGTCACGTCGTCGCTCGACGTTCGCAGCGCGGCCATCGCGTCGGTCAGCTGATGCATCTGGCCCACGCCTTGCTCGGCAGCGGCGCGGGTCTCGTTGGCCGAGCGCTGGGCGCGTTGCGCGTTTTCGCTGTTGCTGCGCGTCATGCTGGAAATTTCCTCCAGGGTAGCGCTGGTCTCCTCCAAGGCGGCGGCCTGGTGCGCCGAACCATCGGCAACGACGGCGCAGGATTTGCGCACGGCGGCGGATTCGTCGCTGGCCGACCTGGCGCCGGCGAGCAGGTTCTCGGCGGTTGCGGAGATCGGCCGGCTGATGCTCTGGCAGAGCCGGCGGGTGAGCCACAGCACCAGCAGCACGGCGGCCGCAAGCGTCACGCTCGTCCACAGCCGGCGGGCGTGTGCGGCGCGTTCGGCGGCGTTGCAGGTCTGGGTGAAATCATCCCGCAGCTGTGCGATCTCGGTCGCGAGCCCGCCGAAAAGAAACCCCCAGCTGGGCGCCCAGCCTTCCTCGCCTGCGATCGGCGGCTCGGTCCCATTCAGCATTGCTTGCGCATGTCCGGTCATCAGCTCGGCGACGGTTTTCCACTCAGGGGAGGAGTGAATCTGGTCCAGGTGCGTGCGCACTTCGCCTTGGCTGAGCGCGATCACGTCTGCCCAATACGCTTCCGCCATTTCGAGATTGTGGGTGAGGGTGAGAGCCTCACTCGGCACGAAGGTCCGTCCGGTCTTCTGCGCCCGCTGCTGGTGGTAGAAGAAGATCATGCCGCCCGCGTCCATCGTCGTCTTTCGGACCAGCATCAGCTTGGGCAGCACCGCGAGTTTGCGCACGATCACGTCACTGGTCGTCGCATCGACGAGCAGCGGCAGCACGAGATTGATGTCGCGCCGGAACGACCGATAGCCGTCCATGATGCCCAGGCTGGCGGTTTCATCAACCTGGGTGTCGACCACCCGGCGCAGCTTCGGCAGCTCCGAGATGTGCTGCTCGATGGTGCGCAACGCGGACTGCAGCGGCCCGGACAACGAACCCCCTGCGACGGCGGCGCGCAGCCGGTGATAATCCTCGATCGCCTGATCGGTCTCCTTGCGCCACTGGTCCTGCTTCACGCGCTCGGAGCGGCGTTCCTCCTCGGTGGCGTTCCAGGTCGGCTTGAAAAAGTACCAGTTGGTGCCTTCCTGATCCACGCGCCGCTCGAGCTCGCCGAGCTGCCAGACGAGTCCGGCCAGCTGCCCGAGAGCGCGGATTTCCGTCAACTCGCGCTGGGTGCGCTGCAAAATGATGCCGGCGGGGATGAGTGCTCCCACCAAAGGCAGGAGCACGAGCACAAGGATTTTGCGCTCCAAGCTGAGGCGTCGGATCGTCATGAGGTGGAGGAAGAGCCCGGGTTCCGCCTGAACGCCACGCGGCGAGGATCCGCGAAGGCGACCAGGGTCAGGTGTTCGCCCTATATTCGGCACGATGATGGGCAACTTAACGTCCGCTGCGCACGAAGCGGCGCGGTGACGCGCGAGCGGTTTGCTCCCGCGCAGGGGCACGCGTCAGCCGGCATGCAACTTTCTCGCGTCCTAGACGTATGCCTCTGAAATCGTGGCATGAACCGGCGTGAATTTCTGAAATCCTCCGCCGCCGCGGCGGCGGGCGTCCTTTTGTCCTCTCGCGTGAGCGCGGCGGAGGCGGCGCGGCGGAGCCAGCCGCGGATCCCGCGTTGGCGCGGCTTCAACCTCACGGAACTCGCCAGCGGTCGGCGCGGGCAGGCGTTTGTGGAGTCAGACTTCGCGTGGATGGCCGAGTGGGGTTTTGATTTCGCCCGGCTGCCGATGTCGTACTGGTCGTGGTCCAGTGCCAATGACTGGATGAAAATCGAGGAGGATGCGCTGGCACCGGTCGATCAGGCGATCGAGTGGGCGGCGCGATACGGCATCCACGTCAACCTGAACTTCCACCGGATCCCGGGCTACTGCGTGAACGGCCGGGAGCGAGAGCCGTTTCAGCTCTTCGACAGTCCGCACGATGCGATGGCGCGGGCGCTGGAGGCCGCCGTGCATCACTGGCGTACGTTCGCCCAGCGTTACCGTGATATCCCGAGTTCGCGGCTCAGCTTCGATTTATTCAACGAGCCGCCATTCATGGCGGACCACGACCGCTATGTCGAAGTGGCGCGCGCGCTGGTCGGGGCCATTCGCGAGGTTTCTCCGGACCGGCTGATCTTCGCGGATGGAGCCGACATCGGTCAGACGCCCGTGCCGGGGCTGGTCGAGTTGGGACTGGTGCAAAGCACGCGAGGCTATCTCCCGAAAATGGTCAGCCATTACACGGCAACCTGGGTGCCGAAAAACGAGTTCGAGTCATTTGAGACGCCCACCTGGCCGATGGTCGCGGCGAATGGCGAGCGCTGGGATCGCGAACGGCTGCGCCGCGAATTGATCGACAAATGGCAGCCGCTTGTCGCGCAGGGTGTCCCGGTGCACGTAGGCGAATGGGGCTGCTTCATCAAGACCCCGCACGCCGTGGCGCTGCGGTGGATGACTGATCTGCTGTCGCTTTGGAAAGAAGCCGGTTGGGGTTGGGCGATGTGGAATCTGCGCGGCGGCTTCGGAATCGTCGACAGCGGCCGCGCCGACGTGAAGTACGAGAGTTTTCACGGCCACCAGCTCGACCGTGCGATGCTGGAATTGCTGCTCGCGCACTAGAGACGCCGGTGCGAACCGCTCAATCCCGCACGTTGAACCGCAGCGTCGGCGCGTTCTCCCGCTGACCGGGGGCACCGGGATCGAACGCCGCATTGATCGAACCCAGCGGCAGGAGCACGATTCCGCGCGTGCGGCCATCGATCAGCCGCTGCAGCACCGCCGGTGACAACGTGATCAGCGTGCGCTCACCGCGCTGATCCGCGACCTCAACGTCGATGATCATCTGAGGGTTGAACACCTCCTCGGGCGACCGGCCCTGCAGCAGCGACTGGTACGTGACGTCGTCCCGCTGCCAGCGCGAATCGCCGTCGAGGATTTCCACGACCCGGATCATGCCGAAGTCTTTCGTGCGTTCGGCGCGCCGCTGCACCGAATGCGTCGTGAGTTCGAGCAATCCGCCGGAGCCAGCGATCTTTCGGCCGGCGAACGCCTGCAAATCCCAGCGGAGGATCGCAGACTGGGTTCCGTTCACGGTGAGAATCGGCGTAGCCGTACCGTCGGGCTCGATCGCCGCCCAGTCCCGCAGGTTCGCGTCGGGTTCACGCCGATCAATCGTCGCGCTTTGCGCGGCGTGCACCACGTGGCGGAACACACTCGGCGCCGGCACGGGTGGATGATACGGCAGTCCGCCGCCGAGATCCGGCCCCGCATGGGCGGGATCAACGAGATCGACGCGAACGTAATCGACGTCGACGCGATAGCGCCCGAGACCCCAATCCATCAACGCAAGTTGAACGTAGAGCTGATCGCCCGGCCGCCCGTCGAAATCTTCCGTGGTCATGCTGACCGTGTGCCATTCACCCGCGGTCGGCAGATCGAATTCGAGCAGATTGCCGTGAAAGTCGGTCGTGCGCTGCGTGTTTAGATGCAGGTTGATGCGACGTGGCGCATGGCTGGTGCGCACCCGCGCTTCCACGCGCAGCTCCGTGCCCGGCTGCGCGAGCCCCGCCAGATCGATCTGCGGCGTTATCTCCCGGCGAATGAACGCCCACCAGATGCCACGGCGATCATGAGTCGCGTCGACTGCAATACGCGCCGCACCGTCGCTCGCCGTCAGGTCCATCACCGCGTTGCCGTCGCCGGTGCGAAAAGCCCAGCCGTGGGCGGCGGTGGCATCGATCACGAGGGGACCCTCGAACGGATCCTCGAACTCCCCGCGGGCTGGCACGCAGGCAAAGAGAACTGCGGCGGCCAGCCCGAGGCCGCGGATCCCGACGGAGAGATGCGAAATCATCACGGCCACTCTTCGGCCGTCCGCTGGCGGGGGCAAGCCGCAGCGCATCCATGTAGTGCAACCGACACTCCGGCTAATCCTCGATCACATCGTAAACCATGCCGAACGGATCGCGGAAGTAGAGGGAAGTGCCGTGGTCCTCGACGATCTCGCAGCCATGGGCCAGCAAATGCTCCTTGGCGTCCTTCACACTGATCACGGTGAACGAGGGAATCGGCGGCAGCGGCTGCTCGGATTTGTTCACGCAGAGCAGAAAACGTCCGGTATCATACTCGAGTTGAGTCGCGCTCTTGTCGGTCAGGCGGAACCCCAGCACGCCGGTGAAAAACGCTTCGGCTTTCTTGAGATCGGGCAGGTGAACTCTCACGCAATTGTTCGAACGGAATTTCATGTTTTTGGCGAAAGCGTAGAGATCAAGTGGGGCGAGCTGGGCCGACGCGCGCACTGTCAGTTTTCGTGCACGGAAGTTCCCCGGCGGAGGCTCGCGACCGTGTCGTTGTCGGCGTGGGATACACACTTGCATGTTTTCGGCGGGGCGCGGCGGATTTGAACACACCCCGGGCGCGGCCGAGTGCGACCAGAGACCGTCCCAGGCGGTTCCGCCGTCTCCGTGTTTCCCTTACGACGAATCGTTGATCTCGCTCGCCGGCTGCGCGCGCGTCGGGGCAGGCCTGGCTTGAGTCAGCGGCCGAGGACGGATTTGTTCTCCACATGCGAAACGTTCTGGCTGCGCTGAGCCTGTTGTTCACGCTTACCTCCATGCAAGCGACCTCGCGTCCGGCGCGGCTCGATGACACGCCACCGCCGGCCTACACGTTACCGGATCCGCTGGTGGGTGCCGACGGGACGCGCGTGCACGACCGCGCGACCTGGCAGCACCGACGGCGGCCGGAACTGCTGCAGCTGTTCGCGCGCGAAGTCTACGGCCGGACGCCGCTCGGGCGGCCGGAGGGAATGGTGTTCAAAGTCACGACGATGGAGCACGCGGCGCTGGGTGGCGCGGCCACCCGGAAAGAAGTGACCGTGCGATTCGGACGCGATCCCAACGCGCCCTCGATGCAGCTGCTCCTGTATGTGCCCAACGCGGTGATCGCCCGGGCGGAGCGCGCGCCGGTATTTCTCGGACTGAATTTTTATGGGAATCACACGGTGCACACCGACCCTGCGATCGCGCTGTCGGCGCGGTGGATTCCGGCGGAGGCGCCGAACGGAGCGAACCACCGCGCGACGGAGGCGGCGCGCGGATCGGACGCGCAGAAGTGGCCCGTCGAGCAGATCCTCGCCCGCGGGTATGCGGTCGCAACGGTGTATTGCGGCGATTTGTGTCCCGATCGCCCCGACGGATTGAATGCCAGTGTGGCGAGCTGGCTCGACGCGGCGGCCGGCGACCAACGAGCTCCGGATGCGTGGGGTGCGATCGGCGTGTGGGCGTGGGGTCTGAGTCGGGCGCTCGATTATCTCGAAACCGATCCGCTGGTGGACGCGAGCCGCGTCGCGGTGCACGGGCATTCGCGGCTCGGCAAGGCGGCGCTCTGGGCCGGCGCGCAGGATGACCGCTTCGCGCTGGTGATCTCGAACGAATCCGGTTGCGGCGGCGCCGCGCTGAGCAAGCGCATCCACGGCGAAACCGTCGCGCGCATCAATACCGTCTTCCCGCACTGGTTCGCGCGCAATTTCCGCCGCTACGATGATCACGAGGAGGCACTCCCGGTCGATCAGCACGAACTGCTGGCGCTGGTGGCGCCGCGGCCGCTCTACGTCGCGAGTGCCGAGGACGATGATTGGGCGGATCCGCGCGGGGAGTTTCTCGCGGTGAAGGCGGCCGAGCCGGTGTTTCGGCTGTTCGGCCAAACGGGACCAAGCGGCGAAGACGTGCCGCGGGTCAATGAGCCGTCAGGCGGCGCGCTGCGTTACCACATCCGCCCGGGGCCGCACGGAATGACCGCGCAGGATTGGGCGTTCTATCTGGCTTTCGCCGACGAGTGGTTGAAATCGGCGCTGCCGGCGCGCGAACCGCAGCGCTAGCCCAGAAATTGCATGAACAGGACTGACTCTGAGCCCGAAATTTCCGTCCGCCTGCGGCGGAGCGATCTTGTCGCGGCTAGCCCCGACAGAGTCGGCCCGTGGGGCGGGTATTTCATGAATTTCATGAAATATCCGGGCTAGCGTCGCATCGCCCGCGCCACGGCTTCGCGCGTCGTCTTCGCGGTGAGCGCGGCGGCTTGGTCGGCCGGCAGCGCGTTGACGTCGGCATCGAACGGTTCTGCCGTGACCGGCCCGTCGTAGCCTGCGTGGGTCAGGGCCTGCATGAACCCGTCGATGTCGATCACGCCCGTCGTGCACGGCAGCTTCCGGCGATCGTCGATGAGCTCATCGCGCGGCACGCCGGCGGGAGCATCGTCGACGTGCACATGCACGAGCAACTCGCGGGTGAGCACGCGCAAGTCCTCGCGGGTGCCGCCGGCACAATGCCAGTGCCACGCGTCGATCAACACGCCACAGTTCGGTCCGATCGCCCGGGCGAGATCGAGGATCTCGCGGAGCGAACGGACGAACGGATGCTTGAATTTCTTCTGTGTGGTCAGCGGCCCGATGAATTCGAGCCCGAGCCGGATCCCGTGGTCGGCGAGCATCGCGGCGATCGGCTGGAAGCGGGTGACGTGGAACGCGAAATTCTCCTCGTACGCAGAGTCGTCGCTGCCCGGCATGATCCACATCCCGGCCCGCCGGGCGCCGAGCGCGCCGGCGCTGGCGAGCAGTGGCGGGAGCTTCGCCTGCTCGGCGCGCCACTCGGATTCGCTCCCGCGATAGGGCATGAAGGGGAGATTCCATGCTCCGATCTGCAGCCCGTGTTGGAAAAACTGGGCGCGCACCGCGTCCGCGCCGTGGCGGGTCACCGCTTCGTGCAGCGGCACGAGTTGCACGTCGAGCCCGCCGAAACCGTGCCGTTCAGCGAGGACGAGGCTTTCCTCGAACGACAGGTTGCGGATGCCGACGTGACCGGGATTGAGCGAAGCGAACATGGCGAGGGCGGGTGCGGGTTCTATTGGGCCGCGAATTCGGGCGTCATCTCGCCGGATGCGATCATCGACAGCAATGCGTCGGGGCCGGGCGGCAGCGGCAGATCGACTCGCGCCCGGCGGCGGGCGGATTCGTGCGTGGCGAAAATGATCTCCGTGGCACGCAGCGCACGCGAGCTGTCGAGCTGTGGCACGGCGCCGGTCTCGAGGCAGGAGATCAGCTCGGCAATGCCCCGGTAGATTGCTTTGTCGTCGTGGATGCTCTCGCCCGTATCGATCGTTTCCCACTCGCGCTGGGCGGCGCGCCGGATCCGCAGCCACGGCGCGTCGAAGAGGATCTCGATTTCGCCGTACTCCCCGATGATCCGCAGCAGGCAGCCGAGCTCCGCGTGATCTCGGCCGAAGTGGTAGGTCGCGCGCACGCCGTTCTTGAACCGGAACTCGGTGAACCCGTGCGCCAGATTGATCGCCCCGAAAAACTTCGTCGCACCACGAACGTCGATCTGCCCGAGCACCCAGTCGGCGGGCGTGTCGTCGTTGAAGAAGAACATCAGGTCGAGCACGTGTGTGCCGGCGTCGGCGAGATTGTGCCAGGCACCCTCGAGTCGGAGCAGCCGACCGATTTCGCCGCCGTCGAGCAGCGCCTTGGCTTTCGCAATCGGCAGGTTGAAGCGCCGTTGGTGATTGATGGCGAGCATCACGTCATGCTCGCGACAAACCTCGTGCATCCGCCGCGCGGCGTCCCAGTGCACGTCCATCGGCTTCTCGCACAGGATGGCGCGCGGCCGAAACGGCGCGATCGCGGCCACGATCTCCGCGTGCAGATGCGGCCAGAGGCAAACACTGACCAGATCGGGCCGAATCGCCTGCATCATGTCGCGCGCTTCGGCGAAGATTGCGGCGCCAGGTTGATGTTGCGCGACAAACGCATCGGCGTTCTCCCGGCAGATATCAACGACCGCGGCCAGCGTGCAGCGACCGGAAGCGAGGTAGCCGGCCATGTGCCGGTGCGCCATGCCGAAGCCCAGCGGGGAGATTTGCGGCCGGCCGCAGCCGATGATCGCCACCGTGAGTGGGGTGGGGAGCGGGGAACTCATTGCGGTCGAATGTGCGCCCCGCGCCGGCTCATGCGAACCCAATCCGCGACCAATATCGTGTTACAGGTGTAACACGGGATTGGTCGGGCGTGGGCGGCTGCGGCGGGCAAACGAGCCCGGGAGTACGACGCAGGAGCCACGCGTGGTAACGCGTTGACGCGACCGTGCCCGCGCGCCGGCCGCCATGGGGAAGACTCCGATTGCGGCGCGGCACGCGTGCCGGGAAGGAACATTCACGCAGAGGCCGGGACCATCGGCGCAATCCCATGCCTGCCGAACTACCGATCCTCTACGTCAAGACCGGCTGCCCGTGGTGTCACGAAGCTATCGACTTCCTGAGCGAACACGGAATCGGATATCGCGAGCAAAACGTGTCGGACGATCCCCGCGCGATGGAGGAGATGCGCAAGAAATCCGGCCAGACCCGGGCCCCGACCCTCGACTGGAATGGCAAGATCCTCGCCGACTTCGGGGTCGACGAACTGATTCCCTTTTTGCGGCAACAGAACGTGAAGCTCGAAGACAGTTGAAACCCGCGCTGCGCCGCCGGCGCGCGAACTTTAACTCGAACCCGCCATTCTTATGCTTAGATGGGCTCTTATTTTCCTGATCATCGCCATCATCGCCGCGGTCTTCGGCTTCGGCGGTATCGCGGGCGCTTCAGCGGACATCGCGAAAGTACTCTTCTACATTTTCCTCGTGCTGCTGGTCATCTCCGCGCTGGTCGCCGCCTTCCGTGGCAAACCGCCGGTGTGAACCGAGTCAGCCGGAGTGACGGGCCGCCTGTTTGTTGAGCGATCGCTCGGAGCGTTCGATGGATCGTCGGCGTGCTCGTTCAGCGCTGCGGCCGCGAAGGGCCGCGGGAGCCGGGATCATTGGCCGTGCGTTCGGTGAGTTCGCGCTGTTTGTGCAGCTCTGCTTCAGCCGCCGCGTGATAGTTCGCCTCCTCGCCAGGTGGGCTGCCGGCGAGGCGCCAGAGTTCGGTCGCGCGCGCCGCGATTTCCTCCGGGGTGGGCGACGGTTGATGTTGAGGCGCCATGACGTGAACGCAGATTGAGGAGAATACGCGCTGCTGGCTGGCGCGCGTCCAGCATGGTAGCGCGGCAACCGCCGCGGTTCCGCGGGATCGGCTTGAGGCCGGTGGAACGTGCGGCAAAGGTCGGGGCATGATTCCACGCGTGCTCCTCTGCGGGCTGTTGGTCTTGAGTGTCCGGAGCGCGACCGCCGCGGCGGCGGCGCCGGATCCCGCTTACGTGGCGAGCCTCGAGCGCGCGCGAGCCGAGCGCGTCGAACGGCTGACCCGCCCGGACGGCTGGCTGAGTTTGGTCGGACTGCATTTTCTCGCGCCGGGGGCGAACACGGTGGGAACGGCTGCGGACAACCAGATCGTGCTGACGAGCGGGCCGGCGCATCTCGGCACGGTCATGCTCGACGAAAGCGGTCGCGCGACGATCACGTTGAATCCGGCGGCCGATGCGCGCGTGAATGGCCGGCAGTTGCTGAGCGTTCCGCTCGATGAAACCGGCGCCTACGGTCCCACGGTGGTCACGTGCGGCAGCGTGACGCTGTTCCTAATCGAGCGCGGCGGGCGCAAGGCGCTGCGCGTGCGGGACAGCGAATCGCCGCGGCGGAAGCATTTCGCGGGCATCGACTATTTCCCGATTGATCCGAGCTGGCGCGTGGAAGCGACGTGGGTGCCGTTCGAGCCGGCGCGGCGGATCGCGATTCGCAACATTCTTGGACAAGAGTCCCCCGCGCTGATTCCGGGCAAGGCGGTGTTCGAGCACGACGGCCAAAAGCTCGAGCTGCTGCCGCTAGTGGAGAGCGCGGACGAGCCGCTGTTCTTCGTGATCGCGGATGCGACGAGTGGCGAGGAGACGTATGAGGCGGCGCGGTTCGTCTACGCGGATCCGCCGCGCAACGGCAAACTGGTGCTGGATTTCAACCAAGCAGTGAATCCACCGTGTGCCTTCACGCCCTTTGCCACGTGCCCGCTGCCCCCGAAGGAGAATCGGCTGCCGGTCGCGGTGCGCGCCGGTGAGAAAAAGTATCGCGGCGCGCACGATTGACGCGGCGCGTGGCAGGCGAACTGGCTCGAGGTGGCTCGCGCTTCGGGCGGCGTGCGGCGCGGGCTTACCACCGGTGGCCGTTCAAGCCGCGAAAGGGTTCGTCGTAGAGATAGCAGTCGTTCCAATACCCGCGATAGAGCCCGCCCTTGCTTCGCACCTCCGAGAGGCCGACGCCGATGGTGAACTTGTTCGTCGGATCGACATAGTAAATATCGAGCGCGCCGCCGTAGGCGCGATAGCCGTGACTCCCCGCTGCAACCATCAACGTCGCGGAACCATGGATTTCCGGATCGCGGCGAATCTTCCAACTCTGAATCGGCGGAGTAGGGCCGATGCCGCTCGCGGAGAAAACGCCTGCCGGCGGAGCAATCCGGGCGGCAACGGTGGCATCGACGCGCGCGAGTTCCTCGTCGCTGAGCTGTTCGAGTCCGGCGTTGCGGCGTTCGTCTGCCGAGAGCCGCTCGGAGAAACGAGCGGCGCGGGGTGTTTTCGAAACGAGCTGCGCCTGCGTGAGGTCGCGACGTACGAGAGCGTCCAGCACGGCCAGCTGGTCGGAAGAGAGCTGGTCGAGACCCGCGGAGGCGAACTCGGCGGCGGAGAGGGATTTCGAGTGTCGCACCTCGTCATCCGCCCGCGCGAGGACCCCGAGCGACAACGCGACGACGAACAGCAACAGCGAGCGAAGCGAAATCATGAGCAACGAGGAAGACGGCGACGGTAGTGAGGCGGTTCCAAAAATCTGCTTGGCCCCGAAGCGCGAGCCCGCGCGTGTTCCGCACCATGTAACCTATTGGGTTACATTCTGCGGCAGCCGGTCAGCGGAACAGCAGCGGCAGGAACTCGCCGAGGTAGCGGCGCCAGACCGGCCATTCGTGGCCACCATCGGTGAGTTGCCAGGTGTGCGGGATCTGCCTGGCCTCGAGCCAGCCGACGAAGGTCTTGTTCTGCTCCAGCAGGAAATCGCTTTTGCCGATCCCGATCCACAGCAGCTGCGGCTGGCCCTGTTTGGCCCCGGCAAGCAGCGCGGCGAATGTCTCGTCGAGTTTTTCGGTAGGCGCCGCGGAGCTGAAGCCGCCGACCCAGCCGAAGGTGTCAAGGTGCGTCAGGCCGACGTTCAACGACTGACCACCTCCCATCGAGAGCCCGACGATCGCGCGGTTCGCCGCGTCACGGCGCGTGGGATAGTTTTGCTCCACAAACGGCATGACTTCCGTGAGCAGCTCCTGCTGCATCGCGGCGAGGTTTTGGGCGGAGTATTCCGGGAAACGAACGCCGACCGGAATCGGCACCGGATGTCCGTTGGTCATGACGATGATCGCCGGAATGGCCTTTTTCTGCGCGATGAGATTGTCCGCGATGAAATTGGCGTGGCCCACCTCGGCCCAGGCCGTTTCGTCGTCGCCGAAACCGTGCAGCAGGTAGACGACCGGATACGTCGTGTTCGCGCGCGGATCGAAGCCGGGCGGCGTGTAAACGAGGAAGGCGTTCTCGCGCTGGCGCGTCTGGGACGAGACCACGTGGCGGTGCACGACGCCGTGCGGGACGGGCTGCGCGGCGGCGAGAATCGGCGGATGGCCCGGAATCTCCAGCGTGCTTTCGCTGCGGATCCATTTTTTGATCTGACGATTTCGCGGGTCGGTGACCGTCGCGCCGTCGACCGAAAAGGTGTAGGAATAGATCTCGGGGGCGAGTGGACCCACCGTGATGCTCCAGACGCCGTCGGCGCCCTTGGTCATCGGCTGCGGCTCCTTGAGGTTCAGGCCCTGCAGCGCGACCGCTTGGGCGTTGGGCGCGAGAAAACGAAGTGTCGCTCGCCCGTCAGGATGAATCTCGGGCGAAACGGGATCGGGAGCGGCGGCAGCGAGAGCGATGAATGGCACGATCAGAGCTCCAAATAGGGTGAGGAGACGGGGTAAAAGAGTCATGGTGAACGATAGCCATGACGCAGGACGGCTGTCGAGGTTGTGCGAGAAGGTGCCGACGCGGGTTCAGCTCGAGAGTTCGGCGACCGCAACGGCGTCCCGCGCACTTTACCAACGATGTCACCGGACCGGCACAGGCCCGAAATGCGCGGCGTGGGCGGCGTAGGCTGCCGTGTCGCTGAGCATGGCGTCGATCGTAGCGACCAGCGGTTCGAGCTGCACGAGACCAGAGAACACGGCTTTGTCCCCGATCTTGTCCGTCAGCACGAAAGCGGGCCGCTGATTGATTTGGTGGGCGTGAAATTCCTGGGTGCTCGCGGCGACGCGGGCCTGCACTTCGGGCGACTCGGCCCGGGCGCGGAGCTTTTGAGGATCCACATGGGTGGCGGCTGCCGCGACGGCCACCGCTTCGGCGAGGTCGCCGATCTTGCGCCCGTCGCGCATGGCCGCATTCGCCAGCGCCAGCCGCAGCTCGTCGCCCGCGAATCCGAAATCCCGGCCGGCCTCGGCGACCCAGTTGGGCGCCTCGTAGCGGCCTTGGCGTTCCGGTTCGAGCCAGCCGGGGTTCAGCATGTAGGTCGAGCGCATGACGGTGCCGCCGCTGCGCCGATAAAACCACTCGCATTGTTGGCGCGAAACAGGGAACCCGCTGGGATCCATCAACGCGATCTTCCATTCGAATTCCGCCCGGCCGGTGTAGCGGCGTTTGAGCTCGGCCCAAGTCGGTTCCACCCAGTGGCACCACGATGAGAGGACCTCGAAATAGTAGGTGATTTTCACGCGCGCGAGCCGAGCGTGACCCCGCATGCGGGTCAATCGGCCGGGAAGGGAGGGAACGGCGCAGTGGCTTCCTACGCGAACCGACACACTTGGGGTGAAGGGTGAGCGATTAGCAAGGCCGGGCTCGACGAGCCCAGCTACTGCGAGGCGAACGGTCTTTGCCCCCTGCGACCGTTCGCGCGACGGAAGCTACTTCTTCTCTCCGCCGAGGAATTTCTGCAGATTTTCGCCGGCCTTCTTGAGCGACTCGGTCGCGGCGGCGCCCATCGTGCCGCCGATCTTGCCTGCGGCGTCTGTGGTGGCGGCGATGATCTGCGGCAGGATCTCGCGGAAAACGGCCACCGCCAGCTGCCCGGAGGTGAGCCCGCCTTCCTTGACGCCGAGATCGGTGAGTTCCATCGCCGGCACGGGCAAGGGCAACGCGGCCGGACCGACGCCGATCGCCACCTTGGCGTTGTCCATGCGGAAATGTTTCACGATGAATTTGCGCGGCTTCGCGTTCGGGTCGTCAGCCGTTTCCGGCCGCTGGCCCACGGCGGCTTCGATGTTTTTGAGCAGATCGCCGATGTTGCTCGAGACCACGCGCGTCTCGTAGACGAACTCCGGCTGCTCGACGACGAGCTCGTTGATCACGATCGTGTCATTCAACAGCGAGCGGGGCTCGACCGAGAACTGGACGCGGCCGACCGAAAGGAGATTGCCGCTGCTCCAACCCTGCGGATTGCCGATCGTGAACCCCTCGAGCGTGCCTTCGCCGGAGAGAGGCGAGATCGAGGCGTCCGCCAGCTCGACCTTCGTCTGCGTGACCCGCGGGCCGACGCGGTTGATGCCGGTCTTCACGATCGATCCGAGGAAAAACTGGCCGATGACGTAGGCGACGAGCACCAGCGCGAGGAGCGAGACGAGAATGATGGCCAAGGTCTTTTTCATTTGAGGCAGGCTGGAGAAGAGGAACGAACACTGCAATCGACCCGATCCGGCCGCTTCGGTTCGGGCGGGCGTGTAATGCGGAACGGAGGCGAAGCCTCGGCGCAGTGACGCGCTCGTCGCGGGGAGGGCGCCGCGTCTCCATGTTGATCCGCTTTTGCGCAGGTTCTGATCACGATCGGTCCGGCAGCCCGCCCGCAAAAGCAACGTGAACCCTCGCTCCCGCCCGCAAATGCGCTTGTCAGAACGCGCGGCGCTCCCTCTGTGTTTGGCCAACGCAATCATGGCCCAAGCTTACACCGAAGCGAGTATCAAGACCCTTTCGTCCACCGAGCACATCCGGCTGCGGCCCGGCATGTATATCGGCCGGCTCGGCAACGGCGCTCATGCCGAGGATGGCATCTATGTGCTGTTGAAGGAGTCGATCGACAACTCGATCGACGAATTCACGATGGGCTACGGCCGGAAGATCGAAATCGAGCTGCAGGACCGGATGGTGCGGGTGCGGGACTACGGTCGGGGCATTCCGCTCGGCAAGGTGCTCGAATGCGTCTCGATCATCAACACGGGCGCGAAATACGACAGCGAGACCTTCAAGAAAGCGGTGGGCCTCAACGGGGTCGGTCAGAAGGCGGTGAACGCACTGTCGTTTTCGTATCGTGCACAGGCGTTTCGCGACGGGCAGACCAAGCTCGTGGAGTTTGCGCAGGGCAAGCTGCGCAAGGATCACAAGATCGCGAAGACGACGGAGCGGAACGGCACGCTCATCGAGTTCACTCCGGATGAGGCGCTGTTCGGAAAGGATTTCAAGTTCCGGCCGGAGTTCATCGAGGACATGCTATGGAACTATGCCTTCCTGAACCGCGGGCTCACGCTCACGTTCAACGGCAAGGCGTTCCGTTCGGAAAACGGACTGAAGGACCTGCTGCAAAAGAATCTGAGCGGCGAGCCGCTTTATCCGATCATCCATCTCGAAGGCGAGGACATGGAGGTGGCGTTCACCCATGGCGCGCACTACGGCGAGGAGTATTACTCGTTCGTGAACGGCCAGCACACGACGATGGGCGGCACGCATTTGGCGGCGTTTCGCGAAGCGCTGGTCGAGACCGTGCGGAACTTCTTCAAGCGCGACTACGATGCCGCCGACGTGCGGCAGTCGATCGATGCGGCGGTGTCGGTGCGCGTCATGGAGCCGGTGTTCGAATCGCAGACCAAGACGAAACTCGGCTCGACCGATATCGCGCCGGGTGGGCCATCGATCCGCGACTTCATCGGCAAGTTTGTCCAGCAGTCGCTCGACGGTTATCTGCACAAGAACCGGGAGACGGCGGACGCGTTGCGGAACAAGATCGAGGAGAGCGAGCGCGAGCGGAAGGAGCTCGCGGGCATCCGCAGTCTCGCGCGGGAACGCGCAAAGAAAGCGTCGCTGCACAACCGCAAGCTGCGCGACTGCCGGCTGCACCTGGGCGATCGCAACGAACGCGCGGAGGAAAGCACGCTGTTCATCGTCGAAGGCGACTCGGCGGCCGGCTCGCTCACCGCGACGCGCGACGTGCAGACCCAGGCGGTGTTCGCGTTGAAAGGCAAACCGCTGAACACCTTCGGGCTCTCGAAAAAGGTGATCTACGAGAACGAGGAGTTCCACCTGCTGCAATCAGCGTTGAACGTCGAGGACAGCATGGACGGGCTGCGCTACAACCGGGTCGTGATCGCGACCGATGCGGACGTGGACGGCATGCACATCCGGCTGCTGCTGATTTCGTTCTTCCTGCAATTCTTCCCGGATCTGATTCGGAACGGACATCTCTTCATTTTGGAGACGCCGCTGTTCCGCGTGCGCAACAAGAAGGAGACGATCTACTGCTACTCCGAGGAGGAGAAGCAGGCGGCGATGAAGAAGCTCGGCGCGAGCCACGAGATCACGCGATTCAAAGGGCTCGGCGAAATCTCGGCGGGTGAGTTCAAGGATTTTATCGGCGAAGCCATGCGGCTCGAGCCGGTGACGCTGGCGCATCTCAACGACAGCAACGAGCTGCTTGGCTTTTTCATGGGCAAGAACACGCCGGAGCGGCAGGACTTCATCATCGACAACCTCAAGGTGGAGAAGGATCTGGTGGCGTGAACGCGAGGGCGAGCGGGAGGAGGAGCCGGCGCGAGGTGGAGCCCGCCGTCCCCGGCGGGGGCCGCGCGGCGAAGCCGTGCGGCTGCACTGCAGCACACCGAAGGCGGTTGCGAGCGGCGCGTTGGGGACAACGCGCCCTGCCATGGGCGCTAGTGTTCGTGATCCTCTTCCTCGCCGGCTGCGCGACGGTTCCGACCGAGTATCGCGAGCCGCCACCGCTGACGCGGGAGGAACGAACCGCGCAGAACCTGCGGGTGTTCGATCGCGCGTGGGATTTGGTCAACGACCGGTATTTCGACGAGGCTTTCCGCGGGGTGGACTGGCCGGCGATGCGCGAGCGCTACCGGCCGCAGGCAGCGGCTGCGGCCGATGCAGAAGCGCTCTACAAGGTGGTCAACCAGATGTGCGCGGAGTTGAAGGAATCACATCTCGGCGCGCTTTCGCCGCGCCGCGCACATGAGCTGGAAACCGAGCACCGGCCGGCGATCGGGATTCGCTGGCAGTTGCTCGAAGATCAACGCGTGGTCGTGGACGTCGTGCCGGGCGGCCCCGCAGATCGCGCGGGAATCCGACGCGGCTGGCTCGTGCTGAAGCGTAACGGCACGCCGTTGCGTGATGCCGACACGTTCATCACGCGGTTGAGGGATCCGGTGAGCTTCGAGTTTCTGGATGAGCACGGCGCCGTGCGGGCGTTTACGCTCCGACCCGAACTGCTCGATTTCGATCGGCGTGAGGTGCGACCGCTTGAAGAAGGAGGCTTTTATCTGCGCTTCGATCGATTCGACCGCAGCTCGTTGAGCTGGCTTAGCCGGCAGCTCAAAACGCATTCGACTGCGCCGGCCGTGATGATCGATCTGCGCAGCAATCGCGGCGGCAACACGTTGGTGCTCGACATGGCGGTGGCGGAATTCTTCAAGGACCGCGTGGCGATTGGCCGGCTGATTCGCCGCAGCGGCCGGAGCAAGGACGTGCACAGCTTCGCGTGGCTGCCGGCGGGCTATGCGGGCAAAGTCATTGTGCTGACAAGCCAGGCGACGGCGAGCGCGGCAGAGATCTTCACGCACGTGCTGCAGCATTATCACCGGGCAGTCGTGATCGGCCAGAAGACGGCGGGCGCGGTCATTTATTCGCGACCCTACGGTTTGCCGGATGGCGGAAAAATTCAGGTCCCGATCATCGACTACGTCGGGCTGGACGGGGCGCGGCTGGAAGGCCGTGGGGTCGGCCCGGATGTGGAGGTGCCCGAGCGCTCGCTCGCCGATGTGCGCGCTGACCGCGATCCGGAGCTGGCGCGAGCGCGCGAACTGCTCCGCGCGAAATAACCGGTTGAGGTGGAGTCCGCCTGAATTGGTCGTCACCGCTTGACGGGCGTGGCGGCGGACCCAAACCTCGCGCGACCTGTCCGCGATGGCCAAACGAAAAAACGCGAAGAACGACAACCAATCTGAACTGCCGCTCGGCGGTGCGTCCACACCGCCCAAATCGCCGGTGAGCACGCCCGCGGCGGTGACCCCCGAGCGCGAGACGAACGGTAACGGCGCGTCCGCTGAAGTGCCGCCGCTTCGCCGCAGCGGCAAGAAGGCGCAGGAGGAAGAGGCGCCGCTCGCGGTGAATTACCGGAACTGGTTTCTCGACTACGCCAGCTACGTCATTCTCGACCGCGCGGTGCCGCACATCGACGACGGGCTGAAGCCGGTGCAGCGCCGGATCCTGCACACGATGTGGGAAATGGAGGACGGGCGTTTCCACAAGCTCGCGAACATCGTCGGCGCGACGATGCGCTTTCATCCGCACGGCGACGCGTCCATCGGCGCGGCGCTCGTCGGCTTGGGGCAGCGCGGCTTCCTCGTCGAGCCGCAGGGCAACTTCGGCAACCTGCTGACCGGCGACGACGCGGCGGCGCCGCGCTACATCGAGGCGCGGCTGACGGCCTTCGCCAAGGACGTGTTGTTCAATCCGAAGACGACCCCCTGGCAGCTCAGCTATGATGGTCGCGCGCGCGAGCCGGTGACGCTGCCGGCGAAATTCCCGATCGTGCTGCTCGAAGGCGCCGAAGGCATCGCCGTCGGATTGGCGACGAAGATCCTGCCGCACAATTTCAACGACCTCTGCCGCGCCGCGATCAATCACCTGCAGGGAAAAACATTCCGGATTTATCCGGACTTTCCCACGGGCGGCGTGGCCGATTTTTCGGAGTACAACGACGGCGAGCGCGGCGGGAAGGTGAAGATCCGCGCGAAGATCGAGATCCGCAGCAAATACCTGCTGGCGATCACCGAGCTACCCTTCGGTTCGACGACCGAATCGTTGATCGAATCGATTCTGGCGGCGAACGCGAAGGGCAAGATCAAGATCCGTCACGTCGACGACAACACCGCCGATGCGGTGGAAATCCTCGTGCACCTCCCGCAGGGCAGCGATCCGGAAAAACTGATCCAGCAGCTGTACGTGTTCACCGCCTGCCAGACGAACCTCTCGCCGGCCGCGTGCGTGATCGAGGACGACAAGCCGCATTTCCTCGGCGTGCGCGAGATTCTCAAGCGCTCGGTCGACAAGACCAAAGCGCTGCTGAAACGCGAACTCGAGATCCGGCAGGCGGAGCTTGAGCAGCAGTGGCACTGGGACTCGCTCGAGCGGATTTTCATCGAGGAGCGGATCTATCGCCGGATCGAGAAATCGAAAACCTGGCAGAGCGTGCTCGACGAGATTCGCGAAGGATTGCAGCCCTTCCTGAAGCAGCTGCGGCGACCGGTGACGGATGACGACATCACGCGGCTGACCGAGATTCGGATCAAGCGGATCTCCGCGTACAACCGGTTCCAGGCGGACGAGGCGATCAAGAAGATCGAAGCGGAGCTGCGCGAAACGAAGGCGAACCTGAAGGCGCTCACGGCCTATGCCGTCGCGTGGTTCGAGCAGCTGCAGGAAAAATACGGCAAGGGGCTGAAGCGGCGCACCAGTTACGACGAGATCGAACAGATCAATGCGGCGGAAGTCGTGTCGGCCAACCAACGGCTCTATGTGAATCGCGAGGACGGGTTCATCGGGTTGAACTGGCGCCAGCACGAATACGTGCAGGACTGCACGATCCTCGACAGCGTCGTGTGCCTCATGCGCGATGGCTCGCTCAAGGTGTCGAAAGTCGCCGAGAAGGTTTTCATGGGCCGCGACATCATTCACTGCGCGGTGTTTCCGAAGGACGGCGATCCGAACTTCTACACGATGGTCTATCAGGACAAGGAGAGCGGCAAAGCCTTCGCCAAGCGGTTCCAGATCGGCGGGCTGTCGCGCGACAAGCTGTATTCGCTGGTCAAATCCGAGGGCTCGCGCGTGGTTTATCTCGAGATCAGCAAGACCGAGAAGGAGATGCCGAAAAAGCTGCGCATCTTCATCGATGGCCGAAGCGGCGCACGCGTGCGGGAGTTCGATTTCGAACTCGACCGTGTGCCAGTGAGCAGCCGCAGCGCGAAGGGTCTCACCGTCACCAAGTGGCCGGTGAAGGACGTGAAACGCGCGGATCTGGCGCTGGCGTGAACGTCGGCGGAAACCCTCCATTTGCTTTTCAAATGAACCTGACCCGCCGGGCACTGCTCTTGGTCGTGGGCACGATCGCGGCGCTGGTCGCCCTGCGCGCCGAGCCGCGGAACATCCAACTCGCGAAGGAGGAGATCCGGACCTACGTGCAGTCGGGCGAGTATCTGCGCGAGATGCAGGCGGTCGCGCAGCAGGCGGCGGCATGGATCGAGCAGCGGGCGGGTGCGGCGCGATCGGCGGACGGCGCGGCCAAGTCGGAGCGGCTCGCGGTGGTGATGGATCTCGACGAAACGCTGCTCGCGAACGCGGAGCACATCCTGCGGCTCGACTTCGGTTACGACCGCAAGGCGTGGGACGCGTGGGTGCATGAGGCGAAGGCCCCCGCGATCGAACCCGTGCGTCAGCTGTATGAGCTCGCGCGCCGACTCGACGTCGCGGTCATCTTCATCACTGGACGCGGCGAGCGTTATCGAGCGGCGACGGAACAGAACCTGCGCGCCGTCGGCTGCGACGGCTATGCGCGACTCGTCTGTCGGCCCGACGCGTGGAAAGACACGAGCGCGGTTTTCAAGCTCGGTGAACGCCAGCGACTCGCGGCGGAAGGCTTCGTGATCATCGCGAATCTGGGCGATCAGGAAAGCGATTTGACCGGCGGCGGGGCGGAGCGGAATTTTAAATTTCCGAATCCGTTTTACCTGTCGAAGTAGGAGCGCGAAGTGCGTGGGGGCTGTGTTGGGAGCGCGGTCGCCCTCGGCCGCAACGAGAGCGATGCGGAAACAGGTAGCGCCTGCCGCTACACGTCTGATCCCAAGCGGCCGAGGCCCCGACCGGGCGGGGTAAACTGGCCGCGCTCCCAAAAAGAAAGCCGCGCGGAAATCGCGCGGCTTGAAAAGATCCGCCGGTCGCGCCGGCTTCATCACGTTACTTCTGTGGCGCCTGGGCGGCGAGGTCGGCGAGGCGCTTGTCGATGTCGTTCATCTTCGCGACCAACTGCTCCTCCACTTTCTTGCGGTCGCTGCTCGATACGATGCTGAGGCTGGCGGCGTCTTTCACGACATTCGCCGGCAGGGTCAGCAGCCGGGTGATGAGGCCCTGGTCCTTGAACGAGCTGAGATAGAGCGCGGTGATTTCGTGCGCGAGCTTCAGCGAGTCCTGCGCGACGGCCTGCGTCGCCTGGAGATTGTTGTTCAGCTGTTGATTGCGGGCCATCTCGGCGGTGAGCACGTTGCCGACCTGATCGGAAATCCGCTGGCTGTACTGCGAGATCGATTCGCGCGTGAGGTTCTGGTCCTTCGACATCTCGGTGAGGATCGGCTGAATGCGGTCGGCCATGCGCGCGGAGACCTTGTCGATCTGCTCGTTCTGCATGCGCTCGGCTTCTTCCGGACTCGTCGGCAGCGGATTGTAGGGCTGCACCTTCTTCGCAATCGCTTCGGCCAGCGCGTCCATTCGCTCGGTGTTCAGCTTCTGGATCTCCTCGTCGGTGCGGAACATGTCGGCCTCGCGCCGGGCAATGGCGTCCCGCAGCAGCTTGTTGGTGGCTTCGAGTTGCTGGCGATTCTCCTCGGAGGCGACGCGGAGCGCTTCGTTCTGTTCGCGCAGCGGCGCGAGTTCGGCATTTTGCCGCTGAGTCATGTCCGACAGGGTTTTGTGATGGAGCCAGAAGGCTGCAGCCGTGACGATGACCGCCGTGAGAAGAATCCCGGGTAACTGCGCTTTAAGTGTTTGCCACATGAGAGGAGGGGTTGGTTCGGGACCGAGGCTAGGTGTTGACGCCTAAATTGCAATGACCGGCTTGGCCGGGGTTTTGCGGTTGTTTTTCGGGAGGGCGCTCGCACGTTTCGCGACATGAGCCTCAACCGCAGCGAGCAGATGGTGTTCGACTATATCCAGACTCACCCTGAGGAGAGACAATACTGGGTGGAGAAAGTTCAGAAGACTTCCCGGGCGGCGAGCGATCAACACGAGGCGGCGCGCGAACTAGCGAACGACTTGTGGCGATATTTCGAGGAGCGCAGCGCGGTCGCGTCGCCGTTCAAGGAAATGGCGCAGCGCGAGGGCGTGCGCCAGACGAGCATGAAAAATCTCGCCGAGTACCTGCTCCGATTGTGGACGACGCCGCGACGCAAACCCGCGCCGCTGCCGCCGGTTGCCGAGTGATTCCGCACGAGCACTAAATTCGTTGGAACCTTGGCGACGCTGCCACGTCATACCGGTCGTTACAACTATGTCCCGCTTAGCGGGAATTGGGGTAAGTAAGAAAGCAATATGGCGGGCCGTCTAGGGGTAGGCGGCCCGCCCAATTTTTTTCTGCGCACTGAAGTGCGTCGCGCCGAGGCCGATAAGGACAAGTGAACAGTTCCATGACGAAGTCTCTCATGGACAGTCGGGTTGATTCGTGCACAGTTACTCACAAGATATCCACACACGATGGAACACCTGCGCGGGGCAACGGCCCCAAATTCGCGGATCAAGGTAGCGGGTAAGATCAAGACCTTCGTGGTCGACACGAACGTTCTCCTCCACGACCCGCAGTCGATCTTCAAGTTCGAGGACAACAACCTCGCGATCCCGGTGGAGGTGTTGGAGGAGCTCGATGCCATCAAGGCCGAGCAATCGACGGAGCGCGGTCGCAACGCGCGGCGCGTGCATCGAATTTTGCAGGAGTTGCTGCCGGACTCGCGCTCCATGCACGAAGGCGTGGAGCTGCCGAACGGCGGCACGCTCTCGATCATCATCAACCCGTATCTGATGGAAGGCGGCCGGACCTCGCCGGCGATGGAGCGACTGCGCGCGATCCTGCCGGATCTGTCGAAGAAGGACAATCGGATCATCGCCGCCGCGCTCTTCGTGCAGGAGCAGTTTCCGCCCCCGACCATCCTCGTGACCAAGGACGTCAACGTGCAGCTCAAGGCGCGCGCCGTCGGCTTGGAGTCGGAGGATTACCTCAACGACAAGGTGCCGGAGCCGGTCGACGAGGCGAGCTACACCGAGATTCCGCTGAGCATCTACGAGCTGCAGCGATTCTGCTCCGAGGGCGAATTCGAGCTGTCGGCCGAGGCGGCGGAGACGCTGTATGTGAACGAATACGTGCTGCTGCGCTCGAGCGAGGGCAAGACGATGCCGGCGCGCTACTACGGCGAAGGCCTCGTGCAGCGATTGCAGATCCCCGACTTCGTGAAGGCCCAGGGCGGCGTGCCAGTGCGGGCGCGCAACCTCGAGCAGCAGTTCTTCCTCGATGCGTTGCTCGATGACAGCATTCACATCGTCACCTGCTTCGGCAAGGCGGGCACCGGCAAGACGCTGCTCTCGATCGTCGGCGCGCTGCACCAGACGCAGGACGAAAACTCGCGCTACGATGGCGTCTCGATTTCGCGGCCCGTGATCGCGCTGGGCAAGGACATCGGATTCCTGCCGGGCACCCTCGAGGAGAAGATGAAGCCCTGGCTGCAGCCCTATTACGACGCGCTGGAGCTGCTGATTCCCTCGAAGCCGCCGAAGGAGCCGCAGTTCGCGACGAAGAAAGTTTCCAAGAAAAAGCACCGCAAGAACGAGGACCGCATGCTGGCGGCAATGAACGCGCGGCAGCCGACCTACGCGCCAGCCGGAACGAACGGTTCACTGACACCGACCAAGCCCTACGAGCGGCTGCTCCGCTCGGGCTTGGTGGAGATCGAGGCGCTCGCGTTCATTCGTGGGCGCTCGATCGCCCGCCGGTTCTTCATTCTCGACGAGGCGCAGCAGCTGACGCCGCACGAGGCGAAGACGATCATCACGCGCATCTCCGAGGGCTCGAAGATCGTGCTCATCGGCGACCCGGCGCAGATCGACAATCCTTACGTGGATTCGCGCAGCAATGGCTTGGTCTATTGCCACAACCGGATGAAGGGGCAGCCGATTGCCGCGCACGTGAAGCTGGTGAAGGGCGAGCGGTCCAAGCTCGCCGAGCTCGCGGCGGATCTGCTGTAAGCCGCCGTGGGGCGGGATCGCCCGATCCGGCCGCGGGAATCACAAGAGTGCGTCCGGTGGGGTCAGCGACCCCGCCCTACAAATCGCTATCGTCGCCGTGCGCTCCCCGTCGTACCCGACGGGGCTACACCGAGCCCCGGAGTTCGGCTGCTCCGCTCACTTTTCGGCCTCGCGAGCCATCAACCACAGCAGGTCGGCCACGCGGTTGACGTACTGACCGACGACGGGCCGCACGGTGCGGCCGTGCGACTTGAGCGCAACGAGCCGGCGCTCAGCCCGGCGTGCGACCGTGCGCGCGAGTTCGAGCGCGCCCGCGAACGTGTTGGCCCCGGGCGTGGCCCAACCGTCGAAGCGAATTTTCCTGGCCTCGATCGCCGCGACGGCTGCGTCAATTCGCGCCAGTTCCGTTTCGCCCAGCTTCGGGAATTTCGACGCTTCGTAGCGCGCGAGATCCGACTCGGCACAGGCGACTTCGCCCATCAACGCGATCAGATCGTGCTGGATGGCTTCGAGCGCCGCGCGACGATCCGTATCAGGGCAGGCCGCCTTGGCCAAGCCCACCGCGGCGTTGAGCTCGTCGAACGCGCCGACCGCCTCGATTTGCGGGTGATCCTTCGGTACGCGCTGCCCGTAGAGCAGGCCCGTCATGCCCTGATCGCCGGTGCGCGTCGCGATGCTCATGCCGGATTCAGCTTGGCGGCGGCGCGGGTGATCTTGGCGAGCGTCTTCACGTCGGCGTCGATCGCGGCGCGCGTCTTTTTCTCCATCCGGTCGATGAACAACACCCCGTTCAGGTGATCGACTTCGTGCTGGATGCAGCGCGCGAGCAGTCCATCGCAGTGCAGCGTGTGAGGTGTGCCGTGTTCGTCCTGATAGCGGACGGTGATCGCATCGGGTCGGGGCACGTCGCCGCGGATCTTGGGAAACGAGAGGCAGCCCTCCTCGACGAGATAAACGTCGGTCTCGCGATCCGGCGTAATCTCCGGATTGGTGATGATCATGGGCATGATCAGATCCAACGGCGGTTTCGCTCCGTCGAGTTCCCAGGTGAAATCGATTTCCGCCCGCCGCAGGTCCACGACGCACAGCTGCACCGGCCGGCCAATCTGTTGCGCCGCGAGACCGATGCCGGCGGCCTCCTGCATCGTGGCCAGCATCTCCTTCGCTAACTGGCTGAGGGCCTTGTCGAAAGCGGTGATCTTCTCCCCCTTACGGCGTAAAACCGGGTCGTTGTAGTGAACAATTCGCAGGGACATCGGTCGTTGAGGCCCGAAGCGTGGGTTTGCCTCCGGGCGCCCGCAAATCAATACTTCACGCGATGAGCGCCACCACCGTTTCGGACAAAAGACCGCTCGGCGCCCCGCTGCTGGTCCTCGTTGGGCTGGTGGTGGCGGTCGTGGCGTGGACGCTGCCGGTCAACCTGAAATCCGTCAGCCCTGCGTTGTTGCGCGAGGCCGGCGCGCAGACGCCGTCCCTGGCGGTGTTCGGTCGCCAGCTCGTGCAATCCGAGAAAATCGGCCCGGCGGCGCTGGTGCTCGATGCGGCGCGAACGTTGAAGGATCCGGGCGCGCCGGCGTTGGAGCAGAGCCTGAAGGAACTGCAGGCGCAGCAGCCGGAGATGGTCGCGTGGGGCGGCTGGGATCCGTTTCTCGACCCGCTCTTCAAGTTGCGCGAGAGCAAGGGCCACGCGGGTAGCACGCCCGTGCTGACGTTTTTTCTGCCGGAGCAGGCGCGCACGGCGTTGCGCGACTACCTGAGCAACTCGCGCTCGCTTGGGGTGCAGGCATTGCTGCGGCTGCGCGAGGTGCGATCCACCGGCCGCTTTGTGCCCGTGTCGCAGCCCGGCGGGCAGCCGCTCGACGCCGTCATCCTGTTGGCGGCGCTGCTCTATCAGGGCGAACATCTCTCCCCTGAGCTGCAGCGCGAGGTGCGCGGACTGGCCGACGAAGCACTCGCGCGGCGCAGTCTGGGCGAACTCGAAGGTTTTTTCCTCGATCTCCTGTCGCTGAGCCGCCGGCTGGATTGGTCGCAGCTCTCCGAATTGCTGCGTCGCAGTCAGGACGCGAAGACGGTTGGCGAATACGCGCATCTGGCCCGAGTCGCGCCCGATGAATTTCCGCTGATCTACGTGGCCGCGCTGTTTTCCAATTCCGCCGATCGTGTCGCGATTTATCTGATCCAGTTTGGCAAAACGGGGCTGAGCGACCTGCGGCTCGCGCTCTCGCACGGGCAGGGCGCCGTCCAGCAACTCCTGCTGCGCCAGGTGCCGGTGAACCACACACCTGATCTCGGCCTCGGCACCGCCGCGTCGCTGGTAATGCTCCATCCCAGGCTGATGCTCGCGGTGAAATATCTCGGGTACCTGCTCGCCGCCTATCTGGTGTTTCGCGGGCTGGACCTGTGGCTCGTCTCGCCCGGCGTGCCGCGCCAGCTCGTAATTCCGCACCTGAAGAGCGGGATCCTGGCGCTGCTGATCGCTGGTGTATTGGTCATCACCACCGAACCTTTCCTGCTGCAGGCCGCGCCTCCCTCCGAGTTCCGGTTCCGGCTCGTGCTCCCCGCCCTTGTCACCACTTCCACCACTCCTGTCGAATCCGCCAACAAAACGATCACCACCATGGATGCCTCTACGCTGCTCTCGATTGGCTTTTTTGCCGCCTTGCAGGTGGCGATGTACTTCTTCTGCCTGCTGAAGATCCGCGAGATCGCGCGATCTCCGCACCCGCCCCTTGTCAAGCTGCGGCTGATGGAGAACGAGGAGAACCTCTTCGACGGCGGCCTGTATGTGGGTATCGGCGGCACGGCGACGGCGCTGGTGCTGCAGGTGCTCGGGATAATCGAGCCCAACCTGCTCGCCGCCTACTCGTCGAACCTCTTCGGCATCACCTGCGTGGCGCTGGTCAAGATCCGCAGCGTGCGTCCCTACAAGCGCCAGCTGATCCTCGACAGCCAGGCGGTATCGCCGACGGTGCGGGATCCCGTCTTCGGCAGTGGCAATCCCGGTTCCGCGCCCGTGATCACATGAACAAGACGCTGCTGCTCATCCTCTGCGATTTTCTCCTGCTGAATCTCCTCGCCTTGACGCGATGGGAGCGGGCGGAGCCTTCGCCCGTCAAGCAGCCGCCGGTCCCGAAGATGGAGGCCAACGCGGTCACCAAGGACCAGGATCTCGTCGAAAGCATGAAGACGGCGCTCGCCGACGAACGCGCGACGCGCGACCAGCTCGCGCAGCAACTGAGCACGCTGCAGGGCACGCTCGGCACGCGTGAGCAGGAGCTGCAGAAGATCGAGTCCGATCGCTCCCAGCTGTCGACGGCGTTGAGTCAGACGCAACGCACGGCCGAGGAACTCAACGCCAAGGTGCAGGAGGCGACGCAGGCCGCGACGATGACGCGCGAGGAACTCGCGCGGCTGCAGCGCGAACTCGAGGAACGCCGCGCGGAAGCGGAGCGACAGAAGCAGCAGCTGGCGAATTATGAGAAGCAGCAGACCGAGGCCCGCGAGCGGATCGAGGGCCTGGCCGCGGCGGTCAAGGTGGCCGAACGCGAAAAGCAAATCCTGACCGAAACGGCCGAGACGCTGCGCGGTCAGGTCGTGGCCGAGCGACAGGAGCGGCTGAAGGTGCAGGAAGCGACCACGCAGCTCGCGCAGGGCGTCGGGCAGCTGGCCGAGTCGTCCGGGCAGTTGACGAAAGAGATCCGGGAGAACCGGCCGATCAACGCCAACGTGCTGTTCAATGATTTCCTGACCAACCGCGTCGCCACCAACTTCACCGCCGTGCGCGCCGGGCTGTTCGGACCCGCCACGCGACAGAGCTCGGCGCAGACGATCCTCGTGAGCGACGGCCAGCAGACGTACGCGCTGCTCCACTACGCCGACACGCCGTTCCCGCGGGTCGAAAACAATTACCAGTGGGAGAAGATCAACGTGGAGTTCACGCGTCCGCCGGACTACCGGAGCAGCGCAAAGGAGATCCAGTTCCTCTCGGTGGATCCGCGCGTGGTCGTGGTGCCACTGGACCCGGAGCAGGTGAAGGCGCTCGGGGTGAAGATCTATCCGACCGCGCTGGAGCCGTTCAAATTCCCGGAGGCCGTGCTCGTGAGCGGCGGCGGCCAGGGCTATGGCGAGGTGGGCTTCAAGCTCGATGCGTCGCAGCCTGGCTACGTGCGGGTGGACAACCGGTTTTTCCGGCGGATCTTTGGCGACTTCGCCCCGTCGCGGGGCGATCTCGTATTGAGCAAGACCGGCGAGATCCTGGGCATCATGGTCAACAGCGACTACTGCGCGGTCGTGAACAATTTCCTAGCGGCGCGCCGACTGACCACGGGCGATGACGTCAGCGCGCAGCAAACGAGTTCGATCTTGAATGACATCAATGCGCGGGTGCTGAGCCTGCCGTTGAAGTTGCAGTAGCACGACGGACCGCGGCGGCGGCTGGAGGTATGATTCCGGCCGTGCGCGGCGGGTCGTGACGCGTGTCGGCCGGGACCACGTCATCACGCCAGTTCACGGTTGCGACCCGGCGGGCGGCGAGGTGTCGTTCGCGCATGCGCCTTCTGGTTACCCTGTCGGTTCTGCTGGGGCTGAGTTCCGTTGCGATGGCGGACGAGGGCTGGCGTCCATTGTGGAACGGTCGTGATTTCTCCGGTTGGTCGACGTGGCTGCAGCGCCCCGAGCCGAGTTCCACGGTGCCCGGCCTCGCTCGCGCGGCGGACGGCAAGTATCTCGAGCCGATTGGCGCGAATCGCGATCCGCTGCATGTGTTCACCATCGCGGAAGTGGACGGACGCGCGGCGATCAGAATTTCCGGCGAGGTGTTCGGCGAACTGCGCACCGCGCGGTCGCTGCAGGACTATCATCTGCGCCTGCAGTTCAGATGGGGTGAAAAGAAATGGCCGCCGCGGCACAAGCCGGAGACCCGGCGCGACAGTGGGCTGCTTTACCACGTGCATACGGCGCCGGGCGCAGAAGGCCGGACCTGGGCGCGCTCGATCGAACTGCAGATTCAGGAACACGACGTCGGCGATCTGTGGGCCGTGGGCTCGCGCATTGCGGTTCGCGCCAAGCCGCAGCCGGGCACGGAGCCGCCACGGTGGATCTACGATCCGGCCGGCGAGTGGAAAGTCTTTTCCCAGGTGCCGGGAGCCGAAGGGCGCTGCGTGAAGCAGCCCGACAACGAGAAGCCTTTCGGGGAGTGGAACACGGTGGAGCTGATCTGCCTCGGCGAAGACACTGTGCACGTCGTGAACGGCAAAGTGGTGATGCGATTGCACGGGCCGCAGCGGATCGACGGCCCGGCACCCGCGCCCGTGACCGGCGGGCCGATCATCCTGCAGTCGGAGGGCGCGGAGATTTTTTATCGCGACATCGAAGTCCGGCCGATCACGAGCATCCCGCCGGAATTCTCAGAATAGCCGAGGCCAGCGGGCGGCGGCGAAAACAGGCGTGCGCCCGCGGCGACGGCGCATAGCGTGCGGACCATGGCGCCGAAGCCGAGCATCCTGTGGATCGTGACCACGCAGTGGCGGGCGCAGGCGTGCGGCTTCGCGGGCGATCCCAACGCGCGCACGCCCTGTCTTGACGCGCTGGCCGCAAAGAGCGTCGTCTGGACGCAGGCGGTGGCGCCGCATCCGTTCGGCCCGTTCGCGCGCGCGGCCATGTTGACGGGCGTGCCGTCGCCCGAAAACGGCGTCCGCGACTATTTCGATCCGCTCCCGATCTGGCGGAGCGGAGCGACGAACGGACGAACGATTGCGCACACGCTCGACCCACTCGGTTATGCGACCGCGTTCTTCGGCAAATGGCATCTGGGCCGGCGCGATCCCGCGGAGCCACTCGTGGGCGAGGCGCACGCGCGGACGATCGTCCCGGCGGACGCGCGGGGCGGATTCGCGCATTGGGAAGGTTTCGAGAGCGGTTTCCTGCTGAACGATCCGTGGCTGCACGGGACGAGGATCGGCGAGCCGCGGCAGTTTCGTGGCTATCAGAGCGACGTGCTCGGCGAACGAGCGGCGCGCTGGGTGGCGACGCAGAGCGTGGCACCCTGGTTCTGCGTCGTGAGTCTCGAGCCGCCGCATCCGCCGTATGATGCGCCGGCGGCGGGAGTGCCGCCGCCGGCGCCGCAGGAGATCGTGCTCGAGCGCAACGTACCACGCGACGGCGAGCTGGAGGCGAAGGCGCGACGGGAACTCGCGGGCTACTACGCTCACATTGAGGCGACAGACCAGGCCATCGGACGGCTCGTCGCAGCCGTGGATGCCGCCGAAGCGACGCAGGGACGCCCCGCGCCGATCGTGGTGTTCACGAGCGTGCACGGCGACATGCACGGCGCGCACGGGTTGTTCCGCAAAGGCTGGCCGTACGAGGAGAGCGTGCGCGTGCCGCTGCTCGTCCGGGCCGGCGGTGCCATTGGCGGACGGAGCGACGAACTCGTGTCGCTGCTCGATCTGCCGCGCTGGGCGGAGGCGTGGGCGCGCGGGGCCGAGGTGCGCCGCACGATGGCCGGTCATGAGGCACAAGCGATTTCGATGCCGTCGGTCGTGCGGTTGCCGCAACAGTGCGACCGGATCTGGCACGGCGTGCGGACCCGGACGCGAAAGCTCGTGCTGAATGACGACGGCACGCCGTGGCTGTTGTTCGATTTGGAGAACGATCCGGGCGAGCAGCGCAATCTCGTGGGCGACCCCGCGTGGCGGGTGGAACGCGATCGGCTGCGGGCGCTCATGCGACTGTGATCGTCGGTGTAGCCGGGCTCGGGAAGCCCCGAGCCGGGGTCACCGACCCCGGCTACAACAAGCCGATGGGACGAGGGCGCGGCGCGTGGCGAGGAATCTCGCGCCTCACCCGATGGTCTGCGGCGTGTTGGCCTCGCGCGAAGCGAAGAGCCGCCGGATCGCCGCCTCGATTTCGTGGAGCTTCACCGGCTTCGAAATATAATCGTCCATGCCCGCTTCGAGGCAGCGCTCGCGGTCGCCCTGCATCGCGTTCGCGGTGAGCGCGACGATCTTCGGTTGCCGCGAGGCGGGCACCTTTTTTCGGATCTGCCGGCTGGCCTCCAGCCCGTCCATCTCGGGCATCTGCAGGTCCATCAGGACGAGATGATAGTGCCGCGCGGCCAGCGTGGTCACGGCTTCCTGGCCATTGCTGACGGCGTCGGCGCGATAGCCGAGCCGCTCGAGGAACCGCAGCGCGACCTTCTGGTTCACGGTGTTGTCCTCGGCCAGCAGGATATCGAGTGGAAACTCCTCCGCGAGTCGCCGCGTGAACGGTCCGGTGGTGTCGGTCGCGATGACGGTATGCGTCGCGGGGTTGAGCAGGGCGCTCACCACGTGCAGGAACGAGGTCGTTTTGAAAGGCTTGAAAATGCTGGTGAACGGCTGCCGGTCGGCGGGCGGAGGCGGCGCGGTCTGGCCAAACGGGAGCATCAGCAGCCGCGGCGCCTTGATGGACTGCAGGGCTTCCAGCGGCGAACTACCTTCGGTCTCGTCGCCATCGATGATGACCAGCGCGGGTGGCGTAGGCAGCGTGGCGGCCAGCGCGGCGCCCGCGAAGGCATTGGCGGCGAAGTGACACGTGGCGCCGTACGGTTCCAGCAGGCCCGCGATCCGTCGCTGCACGACCGGATGATCCTCGACGCACAGCACGGGGCAGCCCTTGAGTTGGTCCAGGTCGGGCGGAGCCACGAGTGGCGCGCCTGCGGCGGCCTCTTCGGTCGTGATCGTAAAGATGAACGACGAACCCTCGCCGACCTTGCTCTCCACACGAATGCCGCCGCCCATCAGGATGCTCAGGCGCTGGCAGATCGCCAGGCCGAGACCGGTGCCGCCGTATTTGCGCGTCGTCGACGAATCGACCTGGCTGAACGCCTTGAAGAGCCGATCGAGTCGCTCCGCGGGAATGCCGATACCGGTGTCGCGCACCACGAACTCCAGGGGAAAGCGTTTCAGGTTGGCGGGAACGGTGGGCGGCCGCCGCCGGACCTCGATCGCGATGCTGCCGGCGGACGTGAACTTCACCGCGTTGTTTACCAGGTTCACCACGATCTGCCGGAGCCGGGTGATGTCGCCGATGATCCATTCCGGCACGTCTGGCGCGATGTGGTAAGCGAGCTCGAGATGCTTGGCGGAGGCCTGTAACGCGAACAGGTCGAGCGATTCCTCGAGGCAGGTCGCCAGCTCGAACGGCAGGTGCTCGAGATCCATCTTGCCCGACTCAATCTTGGAGAAGTCGAGGATGTCGTTGATGATCGTGAGCAGCGCTTCGCCGGAGGTGCGGATCGTGTTGACGAAGTCCCGCTGCTCCGGGCTGAGATCCGTCTCCATGAGGAGGCTGGTCATGCCGATCACGCCGTTCATCGGGGTGCGGATCTCGTGCGACATCGAGGCGAGGAAGTCGCTCTTCGCGCGCGACGCCTCGTCGGCTTCGGTCTTCGCCCGGCGCAGCGCCAGCTCCGTGTCGACCCGCGCGGTGATGTCGGTCTCGATGACGATGAAGTTCTGCAGCTGCCCGGCGTCGTTGCGCACCGGCTGGAGCTCGACGCGCAGGTGGTATTTGCGGCCGCGCTTGGAGTGGGTCACCACGTCGCCGGAGTGGGCGCGGCCCTGCGCGATCGCGGCGTCGATTTCCTGCAGCGTGCGGGCGTCGGTCTCAGCGGCGGCGACGAAGTCGATGGGGGATCGGCCGACGACCTCGTCGAGCGAATACTCCATGACCCGGCTGAAGCTTTCGTTGACCCACTCGATCGAGCCGGCGGGCGAGATGATGAGTACCGGGTTGTCAGTCTTGGCGGCGACGAGCGAGAGCTTGCGGGTCTCGGCCTGGCTTTCGCGCAGCGCCTGTTCCGCTTCGCGGCGGGCGGTGATGTCTTGGACGGTGCCGATGATCCGGGTCGGGCGGCCGCTGGTGCTGGCCGCCACGGTCTTGGAGCGGGTGTAAACCCAGCGCCACTCACCCCCGTGGGATTTGACGCGGAATTCCGGTTCAATGAACGACGCCACGCCGTTGAGCTGCGAGTCGACGCGGCGGCGATAGGTGGGCAGATCGTCGGGGTGAATCAGCGACTGCCAGGCGGCGACGGTCGCCGACATCCGGCTGTGCTCGTAGCCCAGCATCGCCCAGAGTCCGGAGCTGTAGTAGACGTGGCCGGCGGCGACGTTCCACTCGAAAATGCCGATCTGCGTCGAGTCGAGCGCGAGCCGCAGGCGCTCGTCCGAAACCTTCAGCCGCGCCTCGATGCGGCGGCGTTCCTCGTTTTCGGCGTGGAGCTTCTTGTTCGAAAGCTCGGCCGCATGTTGTCCGGCGCGTGCGCCCCGCGCGAGGTGCACGCTCAGGCCCAGCAGCAGTGCGATGCCGATGCCCGCGCCGAGCGCCAGCTCGGGGAGATAGCGCCGGTCGTTTTGGAGCGCCTCAGTGCGCGGCGTCATCGTCACGCGGACGCGGCGGTCGAACATCGGGTAGGTCTTGTCGATGAGCAGCGCATCGTGGCGTTGCTCCTTCGGCTGCAGCACGGTGCGATACGCCTCCTCCGCGCCGATCTTCACCTCGACGAGGTGCCCGTCCTCGATTTTCCGTTCGGCGATGACGCTGCTGAAAAAGGTGCGGTAGAGGAACTCGGCGGCGACGTACCCGCTCGCCACACCCTGCCGGATGATCGGGGCATAGATGACCACGCCGTGGCCCCGGCCGCCGAGTTCCGTCGTGCCGGAGATGACCGGGCCGCGATTGATGCGCGCGGCGGCGATCGCCGCCTGCCGCACCGGATCCATCGCATGATCCAGCGAAATCGCCGTGGCGTTCTCCTCGCGCGGATAAACCCAGATCGTGCGCAGCTCGGGATTGAGCACCGCGATCGACAGGATCCCGAGCCGGCCCGACGAATCCTGCCATTGGGAGCCCGCGTCGACCTCCCACACGGCTTCGGCGGTCAGCGCGCCATCCGCCCACATGCGGGCGAGTCGCTCGATGGCGGCGGCCTGCCGGTCGAACTCGTATTTGAAACTCGTCGCCAGCGAATCCATCTCCGTCTGCGTCTTCGCGCCGAGGTAGACGGTTTCGCGTTCGCGCAACCCGATCCAAAGGATCAGCGTGAACGTGAGGCAGCCGACGATCGCGGGCATCGGCGACCACGCGGGCGGACCGCCGCCGGCGTTCATCGTTTCCCGCCAAGCCAGGATGAGCAGGCCGACGCCCAGCACCAGGAGAGCGGCGGCGGCGAGCGGCGAAGTGGCGGTGTGGGTGCCCCAGCGGTAAACCGCCGGCAGGCTGACGGCGTAACCGAGCAATGTGGAAAAACCGCCAGAGGCAACGAGCGAGCTGATCACCGCCTCCGTGAAAAGTCGCGCGGGGGTGCCGCGCCGCAGGCTGCGCCACGTCAGCGCCAGCGAGACGAGCAGGATGCTGCACGCGGACATCGCCGACATCCGTCCGGGATGTGCGGTATCGACCAGCCACCGGTCGGTGCCGAACAGTTCATCCAGGCCGAGGTTGATTCGCAGCGCGTGCTCGGCGAGCGACAGCGCGGCGATCGCTGCGGGAATCACGGCCGCCCAGCTGGCCATCGGCCGGCCCAGCTCGATCGCCAGCAGCACCAGCCCGAGGAGGGTGAAACACAGCGCTTCGTTCGCTTTGATGGAAGCGGCCTGAGGCGACGGCTGCACGAAGGCCTCCACCCCCGCCCACGTGCCCACCAACGTCGATACCCCGATCACGAGCAGCAAGCTCGCAATCAGGAGGGACGATCGCTCCAGCCAGGTTCTGCGGGGTAATGTGGGCAGAAAGGGCATTGAGGGTTTCCCCCTAGTTAAGGGGCCGCGCAGGAATGGATCAATGTGTTTTCCGCCGGCAACCGCACGGAGATCAGCGACCAGACGTTTCCGACGGTGAGGCGGAAGAGGAGTTGCCGGGGGGCGGAGCCGCGGATTCCGTGGGTTCGGAAAGGGCGCGGAAGAGGTTGGTCGGACCGATCACAAAGGCCCATTTCGGCTCGTCCAGCCCCCCAGTTAACTTCACTTCCAGCACCGCCGACAGCGGTGTGAGCATGACGCCGACGACGTTCTGGAGGAGGGAGGAGCTTTCCTGGAAGGGATAGACTCGGGCGTTGAAATCCAACTCGCGGCGGGCCAGCGAGTAACTGCCGTGGGCCTGGATGGCTGAATTTGCGCCCGTGACGTTGACGGACGGGAAAGAGACCTTGGGCCCCTCGATCTTGAAGTTGCCTTGGGCATGCGTGAACCGGAGCGCAGTGAAGTTCAGCAGGTCCGACAAAAGGCCGAGCAGCCGAACCTGTCCGAGTTCGGGGCCGACGATCGACGCGCTGCCGTTGCCGGTGAAACTGAGCGGATCATCGACGCGGCCCTCGGCCGAGGCGGCCAGCTCGAGTTTCGCCGTGTTGTAGCCGGGCTGGACGCGCTCGGCGCGCGGAACGGAGTCGCCGCGGCGACGGGCCAGATGCTGCGAGACCGTCGTGACCGCGAGCCCGAGGTTGGCCTGGTGCACGGTGCCCTCGAAACGGATCCGCCGCTCCGGCTCCCGCCCCCAGATCCGGGCCCGGCCGGCGACCGCGCCGCCCGCGATGTCGGCGCTGATGTTCTCAATGCCAAGCTCGTCGTCCTTGAGCGTCGCGATAAAGCTGAGGTTTTGGCCCGGAAATTCGTAGGCCGAGAATTCGCCGAGGCTGCTGGCGTCGATCTGGAGATTCTGGTGTTCGCCGCCAGGCGCGGCGGGTCCGTCGAACTGGCCGCTTACCTTCAAGCGCGGTGGTTCCGCAAACCGATACGGCGCCAGCCGCGGGCCCAGCTTCGGGCCGAGAAGCGCCGCGCCGGTTTCCAAATCGATGCCGGAAGCGAAGGTGAAGGCGAGGTGCGTCCAGTCACGTCGCTCGAAATCGTAACCGCGCGTGAACTCGCCGCGAATCTCGCCGGTGCCGCGCGTGCCGTAGAGCTCGAGTCCGTCGATGAAATTCGGGCGGATGAACATCAACGTGCGCGCGTAGTCGAGCTCGGCGCCGCGGATCAACGCGTGGTTGCTTTCGGCGAAGAGAAACACCGTCGTCTTCCAGCCATCGCGCCACCAGCCGTGCACGTCGACGCTCGCGTCGGGCGGCGCGTCCGGAAATTCGAAGTGCTCGAAGAATTCCGTCCACCACGAGCGGAACCAGCCGCCGATGTGCGCGGGCCGCAGCCGCCCGTCGAGCACGAAACGATATTCGCGCGTGCGCAAATCCTGCGTGAACGAGCCGCGGGCAAAATCCTCGCCCAATCGCGCCCGCGCGTGCCGGGCGGTGAAGCGGCGGCCATCGAATTCGAACTCCCCCGCCACGGAATCCAGCGGCACGTGGTAGGCATCGATCTCGCGCGCGGCGAGCCGGCCGGCGGCGTGTTCGAACTTCCATCCGCGCCCGAACCGCGCGCGCGCGTCGACGGTGAGCGGCTGACCAAAACCGACGAACGGGCGCGGATCGCGGGGCAGCAGCGCGGCGAGGGGCTTCATCAGCTCCGGGGAAAGCTCGCCTTGGAAAACCACGTCCGCGGTACGGCCGGTGAGATCGGCCTCGCCCGAGAGCGCGATCGGGCGGCCGAGGCTGCGCGCGATCAACTCGCCCCGTACCAGGGGCAACGGCTGCGGCTGCAGCCCGGCCGCGAGGTGCTCGAGCTGGAAACCGCGGGCGCCGAGCTCCGCCGCAGTCAGCCGCAGTGTCTGCGGCGTGTAATAAAAGTGCGCGGGCTCGAGCAGTCCGGTGACATCCGCTTCGACGTGGCGCGCGCGTGCTTCGCCGACGGTAACTTCCGCCGCGGTGACGTGCAGCGGCGTGAGGTAAGGCGTGTCGCCGAGCAGCGGCAGCTGCGTGAGCGCGCGGACGTTGGCGGCGCGCAGATCACTGAAACGCGGATACGAGAGCGCGGTGGCGGTGAGCACCACCTTCGCCAGCGCGCCGCGCGCGGCGACTGGTTGCAGCACGACATCGAGTTCCGGCCCATCCAGCGGCGCCAGCTGTTCCCGCACGCGAACGAGCTGACGGCTGAGTGCGGGGTAGTTTCGCGCGAGGGTCTGCAGCAGCGGGAGTGGGGCGATCTTTCCGGTGTCCGGGCGCGCCGGCAGGGCGACGCGGCCCCGCAGCGCCACGGCGACGCCGGCGAGCCGGCCGCTGGCCGACTCGATCTGGACCTCCCGGTCTCCCGGCAACACCGACAGGTCCAGCTCGCTGACAATCTCCTCGTGTCGGCCGCTGGGCGCGAACATGGCCGGCACGAACAGCCGCGCGCCGGTGGCCTGTACCCGGTGAGGCTGAAACCGGCCGGCGAGCAGCGACCACGGATCCAATTCCACGTAGGCCGCGCGCAGGTCGACCACGGGCTCGGCGAATTCCGGCAAGGTGAGCTGTAGATTCTCGAGGAGGATGCCGCCGCGCACATCGAAGCGCGCGCGGCCGAAATGCGCATGCACGTCGGAGGCGTTGAATTTCTCCTCGAGCGATCGCAACGCGAAGCCGGGCACGTCGAATTCCTTCGAGACAATCACGGCGATCTGCAACGCCAGCAGCGCGCCCAGCGCGAGCCAAAGCACCCAGCACGCGAGCAGCAGCACGCAATCGGCGCAGAAACGCAGTGCTTGCAGCACGGGCTTGGACCGCTCGCTCATGGGCTAGGCGGAAAACCGCGGCGGGACGGGCCCGCAGAACGGCGGGTGCGAATGCCGCGACGAGGGCGTCGCGGCTCCAGACGACGGTCTCGGTGTACCGTGCGGAATGAGGAATGAGGGCGAGGGGCGCTCATGCGCTTTGATCGAGAAGCAGCTTGGGTAGGGCGCTCACTCCGTGAGCGCCGCGGATGTCGAGCGAACTCCCGGCGGGCAGCGGAATGCCCGCCCTACCTCGGAAACAGCGGTTCGAAAATCCATGACAACCTCTACGCGGACGGCGGAGTCGTGGCGTTCGCCGGCGGCGTGGGCCCGGGATCGCGCGGTCCTTCGGTCAACTGCCACAACGCATCGAGCAAGGGCTGTTCGATCTCGAACACGGCGTTGAACTCGTTCGCGGGCGAACCCGCGAGCTGGCGGCCGCCGCCGAGCCGTGGCGTGAGAAACAGCGTCGTGGTGCTGGTCTGTTCGCCGGCGCCGCCGGTCAACGTGATCGTCGCGGTGAGTTGATAGCGCCACGGGCGTTCCTCACCTGCGGCCACGACGCGATCGGCGAATTGGTCGAGTACGAACTCCTGCGCGCGCAGCCGCCGTAGGCTCGCGAGGATCTTCGGCACGGCGTCGGGCGCAGGAACCATCGCGGTAGGCTGGCCGTTATTGTCGACGGTCGTGTCGAGGATCATGCGTTTCTCGATGAGATCGGTGAGCTGGAGCGCGGTGATGCGTGCGCCGGCGGGCAGGTCGCGCAACAGCCGTTCGCGCCAGGCGCGCACGGCGACCGGCGTTTCGCGGAGAATTTCGGGATCGACCGCGTAGACCGAGACGTCGTCGGCGAGCTTGGCATAGGCGGGGCCGTCGCGGCGCGTCGGCTGGCCGATCTGCAATCTCACCGGAGGCGTGCCGGGCACCGTCAGCGTGATCTCGCGCTCGGGCCGGTTGAAACCCCACGCCTCGAGTTCGGCGTCGCGCGGGGCATCGCTCTGGAAACTGATCGCGGCGAGGAGGGAGAGCTGCTCGAGCAGCCGGTTCACCGAGGCCGCATCGGCCGGCAACGTCTGCGGCCCCTGCGCCGCGCCGGCGCGCACCACGATTTGCCACGCGCTGCTGTCGGTCGGCTGCGCACCGGTTTCGAGCCGCTGCAGCGTGAGCTGCGGCTGGTTGGGCGCGGCGAGCGTGAGCGCGGTGACGGCGCGCGGATCGAAGTCGAGCAGCCGGGACTCGCGCAACTCGACCTGCGCCTGGTCGAGCGTCTTGCGCAGATCGTCCTTGATCGCGACGGTGAACAACGCGCCGCGGCCGTCGAGCTGGGCGTAATATTCCACGTCGGGGACCTTGGTGGGCCCCTGGGGAATGGCGGTGGTGCCGAGCGCATCGCCGAGGATCAGCGTCTCCCGGCGATTGTTGCCCTCGAGCGTGATCCGGAGCGACGGCTTGTCCGCCGGCAGCGTGGCGGGAGGGTTCTCGGTCACAAACGATTTCACGCGCAGCGCGTTGAGGTCGTTGATCGCGAGCTCGGTCTTGGTCTTGCTGGCGCGGGCGTTGATCGGCGCCTCGAAGGTCCAGCGGCTGCCGTCGCGGCGCAGCCGGATCCGCAGGCTCGCCGGCGGCGCGGTTTGTAGGTTGAGCGAGCGCGCTTCGAAGACGGGAATCGTGAACACCGTTTCCGCGTGCACTTCCTCGAAGGTCATCGCGAGCGTGCGCGCGAGGCTCTGGCTCACGACGTGGATCCGCTCGCCGTCGGGCGAAAGCACGTAGAGCCGAATGCCGTCCTTCGTCAGATCGCCGAGCCGCAGCGTGGTGGTGCGCGTCGGCGTGCCGGAGCCCGGTTCACCGGACGCGAACGTGACGATCAGCCGCGGCTGCTCCAGGCCGTAGTCGGCGAGCGACTGGCCGTTCTTGGCCAGATCGCGCACGAAGAAACTCGTTTCGTGATCGAGCAGCTGGAGCTCCTTGATGATCCGGTCGACGGCACTCGGATTGGCGGGCCACTCCAGCGGCTTGGTCACGAACCACGTGTCGCCGCGGCGGGCCAGCGCGAGGTCGCGGTTGGCGCCGGTGATTTCGATCGAGCGAATGTCCGCGGCTTCGGCGCCGAGCACGCGGCGGCGGGCCTCCTTCCAGCTTTCCTCGATGCGCCAGCGGCGTTCGAAGCGGAAAATGAAGAAGAACAGCGCGACGTTCAGGAGCAGCAGGACGAGCGTGACTTTGGTGCGCACAGCAAAAGTTGAGAGTTGAGGGTTGAGAATTGAGGGCCGGAGTGCGCTGCGTGGTGGATTGTTCTAGCTCTCAACACTCAGCTCTCAACCCTCAACCGCGAAGCTCACGTCCGCCGCGTCCAGTAGACGAGGAGGCCGAGCAGGCCGGCGACGCTGGGCAGCACGAGCAACAGGCTGTAGCGGAGCCGGGACAGTTCGCTCGCGCTGAGCGAGAGCTGGAAGCGCTCGATCGGCCGGGCCGGGATGTTGAACTGCGCGTCGCGGTCCACCGACCAGTTCACGGCGCTCAGGAAAATGTTGAGGTTGGCAAAATCGGCGATGCGGTTGTTGCCGATGAGATCGCCGGTGCCGAACACCACGAGCCGGCCGCCGCGAACGCTGAACGGCAGGTTGTCGCGCACCGAGACCCGTTCGGACGCGACCGCGACGCCCAATCGATCACGCGGCTCCATGCCGGGGATGGGGCGAATGTCGATGCCGACGTCGTAGCGGTGAGCGATGTTTTCGCGGTAGCTGACCTCGCCCCACGCCGTCGTGGAGGTGGCGGCGAGGGTGGTGACGGTGAGCCCGGCGCCGAGCGAACGTCCCGGATCGGGACGCACCGAGCGCGCGGGGCCGATCCGCGGCAACGCCGTGCGCAGGTCGATGATGGTCTGCGTGACCGGATGGGGCATGAAGAACTGGAGCAGCAACTCGCCTTCCTCGGTCATGCTGTCCGGGTTCGTGTCGTAGATCACGTCGTCGTCGACCAGAATGCCCCAGTCGAGCAGCAGATCCTCGAGCCCATGCGGGAACGTCGGCGCGAGCAGCAGGATCAGCCGGCCGGCGTTGGCGGAGAGATATTGCCGGAGCAGCTCCTCCTCGATCGGTTGAAAACGCCCCTGCGGCGCGACGGCGACGAGCAGCGCGGCGTCGGCCGGCACGCGGCGGAGATAGCCGAGGTTGAGCGAATCGACCTCGAAATTTCGCTGCCGCAGCGCGTCGCGCAGCATCGAGAGCCCGCGGTTGGGATCGACATCGTCGGGGCTGAGCTCGCCGTGGCCGGCGAGGAAGTAGATTTTTTTCCGCGCGGGGTTCGAGACATCGAGGATCGCGGACGTGATCGCCTGTTCGCCGCGAAACGCCTTCTTCTCGCCGGCTTCAAGCTGGTAGAGCTCGTCCGGCGTGATGGTGCGGCGCTTGTCGCCGCAGAAGAGCACGATGAGGTTTGGCTCGGAGATGGAAAGCTGATCGGCCTCGCGCCGGCGCTGGTAGACATCGAGGTATTCGACGGTGATCCGTCGGTTGGTGTCGCCTTCGGTGGCGTAGGCGTATTCGCGCAGCAGGCCGCGGACGTCGCGGTAGGCCTGCGCAGCGACCTCGTTTTCCGTGTCCTCGACCAGCGTCACGACCATTCGCACCGGCCGCGGCAGGGTGCGCAGGTAGGAAAGCGTTTCCGGCGAGAGCGAATGCCGGCGCTGGTGCGTGAGATCGTAGCGCCACGCGTGATTGCGGGCGAGGTAGTTGAGCCCGCCGAACAGCGTGAGGAACAGCGCCGCCTGCAGCACGAGATTGAGCGTGCGGAGCCAGCGGGCGGCGCGGAAGCTGTCGAGGAAGGGCATGCGAGCTAGTTGAGAGTTGAGAGCTGAGAGTTGAAAGGAATGCTTCGCTTCGGCGCGCCAGAGCGGGCGGAGTGGAGGCGGCGCTTGGTGGTTTGCTGGTTCAGTGCTCTCATCTCTCAACCCTTATCTCTCAACTTATGAGTGCAGCAGCTTGGCTTCGACACCGAGGATGCTGAAGATCAGCGCCAGCACCGTGCCGCTGAGGTAAAACAGCAGCTGGCGGGTGTCGACGACGCCCCGGGTGAAGTCGTCGCGGTGCGCGAGCACGCGCGTGTAATCGACGGCCTCCTTGAGCGGCGCCAGGCTGTCCCGCGTCAGCCACGCGCTGTCGGCGAGATAGTTGGTTCCGCCGATGACCGCCACCAGCAGGACGAAGCAGATCACTCCGGACACCGCCTGGTTCCGGGAGAGCGAACTGGAAAAAACGCCGACCGCCACGAAGAACAGCCCGGAGACCGCGATGAAAATGTAACCGCCGATCATCGGCCCGATGTCGATGAACCGCGTGTCGCCCACGAACCGATACAGAATGTAGAAGAAGCCGGTGGTCGCGCCCCAGAGCGCCAGGTAGAGCAGGTAGACGGCGGCGTATTTGCCCAGCACCACCTCGGCCGTGGTGACCGGCGTGGTGAGGAGCGTTTCGATCGTCCCGAGCCGCCGTTCCTCGGCGAGGCATTTCATCGTCAGCAGCGGGACCATGAACAGGACCGGGAACCAGAAGAGCTGGAAGAAAACGTTGGCGGGCGAAATCTCGCGCGCGGCCTTGCTGTAGGTTTCCAGGATGCCTGTGAAGATGAAGCCCATGAAGAGCAGGAACAGCATCGCGACGAAATACGTCGCCGGGCTGACGAGCAGCATCCGGATCTCGTGACTGAGCAGCGTGAAAAAGTGTTTCATGCGCGACCGAGCGGAAGAACAACGGAGGTTCTGTAGGGCGGGAGCTCCTGATCCCACCGGGGTAGGGAAAGCGATGGGCGCGATCGCGGCGAAAACCGCCTGAGTGGCAGGGTCGGGAGACCGCGTCCTACGTCGGAGGTGGTCGTCACGTTCATCCGGCTCCCTCCTTGTTAATGGCCGCCGATTTCACTTTGCGCGGACGCGACAGCGGGGCCGTGACATCCCAGCTGCGGCGCGTCGCGGCGAGGAAGACGTCCTCGAGCGTGGAGTGCGCGCGGCTGAAGCTGCGCAACCGGAAGTTCTGCGCGGTGAGCGCGCGCAGCAGCGGCTCGCCGATCTCGTCCTCGCGATCGGTGGTCAGCGTCACGCGCCGGAACCCGGCGGCATCGGTGGCCGACTCGGCCGATATGCGCAGCGTCGGCTCGATGGCGGCGAGCAGTGGCGGCAAGGCGCTGGTGTCACCGGCGATCTCGAGCTCGTAGTTCGAATGGCCGAGGATCTCGCGGCGCAAATCCGCCGGCGTGCCCTGCGCGACGACGCGGCCTTGGTTGATGATGAGCACACGGTCACACGTGACTTCGATTTCCGGCAGGATGTGCGAGGAGATGATCACGGTCATCCGGCCGCGCAGGCTGGCGATCAAGTCGCGCACGATCAGGATCTGGTGCGGATCGAGCCCAATGGTCGGCTCATCCATGATGATCACCGGCGGCTCGGCGAGGATGGCTTCGGCGATGCCGACGCGCTGGCGAAAACCCTTCGAGAGTTTCCCGATGATCTTGTGCCGGACGCGCTTGAGATCGCATACCTCGAGCACCTCGTCGATGCGCGGGCCGAGCTTACGGCGCGGGATCTCCTTCAGCCGGCCGCGGAAGTAGAGATACTCCGACACGCGCATGTCCTCCGGCAGCGGATTGTTTTCCGGCATGTAGCCGATCCGGCGCTTCACCTCGTCGGGTTGCGACGCGACCGGCAGGCCGCAAATCGTGACGCTGCCGGACGTCGCCGGCAGGTAGCCGGTGAGGATCCGCATCGTGGTCGACTTGCCCGCGCCGTTCGGACCGAGGAAGCCCAGAATCTCGCCGCGCGCGACGGTGAAGGTGATGTCGCTGACAGCCGCCACCCCTGCGTAGGTCTTGAACAGGTGGGAGACTTCGATGGCTGGCGTGTCGGGCATTACCGGGAAGGCTGGAGCAACCGCGCGCGCAGGCGATGCGAAACACGCAAGTGGCGCGGCGCCGGGATGGGACCGCGACGCGAGTGGCCGGGCTCCATAAAATTGCGAGAGGACCGACTGGCATGGGCGTCGTGCCCGTCAGATGCAGGCGTGGGCGAAGCAGCGCGGCGCGGCGCGCCGTCCCAAGGCGGAACGCCCGGGCCACGAGAGGAACGGTCAGGCCGAGGCATCGGACTTTTCGAGGGTGACATCGCCCGCGTGGAACCGCTGCAAGCGGCCGGTTGCGCTGCGGATCAGGAGCGAACCCTCGTCGTCCACGCCCGCGGCGATGCCGGCGATCCGGCGGCCGCTTTGCAGCAGCGCGATGGGATGACCGCGCAGCACGTCGAAGCGCTGCCAGAGATCGGCGAACGTTTTCGTGTGCTCGCCATCGACGAAATGGTCGTACGCCAGCAACACGCGGCCGATCAACGCGGCGGTGAAATAGTTCACGTCGAGAGACGCCTTGGTCTTCTCGGAGAGCGAAACGGCGCGCCGGGCCAGGTCGGCCGGCCAGCCGTGCACGGGTCCGTTGATGTTGAGCCCCAGCCCGAAGACCAGATCGCGAATCTGGTCGGCGTCGATCCGCGCCTCGGTGAGCATGCCGCCGGCCTTGCGACCATCGAACAGGATATCGTTGGGCCACTTGATCCCGGGGGCGAGCTGCGCGACGGTGGCGATGAGTTCGCAGACGTTCACGCCCATCCACAACGTGAACGCGCCCATCCGGGTGGGAGAAATTTTCGGTCGGAACGCGAAGCTGGCGTAAAGATTGCCCGGTGCCTCGCTGTGCCAGCTGCGACCCAGCCGGCCACGGCCATGCGTCTGCCGGTGCGCGAGGACGACGAACGGCGCGATCCGGCCGGCGGCGAGCTGGCGCGCGGCTTCGTCGTTGGTGCTGTCGACCTCGTCGAGCAGCAGGATCGGAAACTCGCGTCGCCGGCCCTGCAGATGGGCGCGGATCAGCGTGAGATGGAGCCGGTCGGGCCGGCGCACGAGCCGGTAGCCGCGGGAGCGCGCGGCTTCGAACCGGAAGCCCTGCGTGCGCAGTTTTTCCATGTGCAGCCAGATCGCGACGCGGCTCAGCCCGAGCTTGGCCGCGAGCGCCGAGCCCGAGACGTAGTCGGGTTCGTGGGCCAGCAGCTCGCGAAGGATCACCAGTTCTGTGTCGGCCATGAAATGCGTTGCGCCGGTTGAAACTACAAAGGGCCCGCCCATGGTGGGGCAAATGTCATTTGCAGAATTCGCTGCCTCTGTCGCGTGCGATGCCGCGCCCCCCGAGGGGCTTAGCGCCGCCTTGCAGGCGCTCTGGCACGACCACCACGGCGACTGGGCGCAGGCGCATGCGCTGGCGCAGGAAGACCGGAGCGAGGACGGAGCGCTGGTGCACGCGTATCTGCACCGCGAAGAGGGTGATCGGGCGAACGCCGGCTACTGGTATGAGCGCGCGGGCCGCAGCCGGCCGGTTGACGAGGTGACGCTCGCGGCCGAATGGGAACAGATCGCGCGCGAGTTGCTCGGCGAGCCGGCAAAAGCGTGAGCCGGAAGGCGGTTTTGGCGCCGCTTTTGCGTAGCGGCAGGCGTCCCTGTTGGATGATGACCAAGCCGGCAGGCACGCCATTCGACAAGCTCAGGCCCTGAGCAGGGTCGAGGGGGAGACCTGCCGCTACTTCAGGCGGAAGCAGCGCTATTCGAACCTGCGCTGATAGCCGACGTCGCGCGTGCGCATGTAGGTCTGATCGGTCTCGCGCTTGATGTACGCGCCCGCATCGGCGTCGACCCGGCCGATGCTCTGCGCGGTGTCGTTCAGCTCGGCCATGTTATCGAGTCGCTCCTGTTCTGCATACATCATCAACGCGTGCTGCTCGGGCGACGCGGTCAGGAACGGGACGTAGATGCTGTTCAGCAACCGGTAGGTCGGCGTGAGATAGCGACGCTTGGCGAGCTCGGCGAAGCCGCCCTGCGTGTAAATGTCGCGTTCGCGAAAAACCGGGGGCCGGCGTTCGCGCACGGTGTATTTCGGCAGGCGGATGATGCCGTTGCGGGGCTTGTCGACCTCGCGCAGATCGACCTCCTCGTCTTCGGGGCGGGGCTTGGGCGGCGGATTGAATTTCGGCATGCTCGCCGCCAGGGTCGAAGCGAGATTGTCGGAAATCGCCCGGTCCCGCTTCGGCTTTGGTGCCGGCGTGGTAGGCGCGGGCTCGGGGCGGTCCGCCGCGAGGGGCGAGGTCTCAGCGAAGCCGGCCGGCGCCACGAGGGCGACGGTGAGCGACAGGAGGGAGGCGCGGACGAGGCGGTTCATGACGGGTGAGTCAATCTATGGTTGGCGGAGTTCCGCGCAACTCCGGGTTCGGGCTGGCACGGGAACTCGGTGCGTCACAAATGCTCACGCGGGCGGGGACGGCATGCCGCGTGCCACGGGCGGCCCGTCCTATTCTGCGGGCATCTTTCGCGCCGTGGTTTTCGTCCGCTAAGCTACGCGAATTTCGCTCATCAGCGATTCGCGTTCATTCGCGTCGCTTAGCGGGCAAACTCTTCTGCCTCTTTCGGGTTCTTCGAGTCAGCTGCGGACCTGGCCGATGCCGGAGACCAGCCACTTGTAGCTGCAGAGTTCCCGCAAGCCCATGGGGCCGCGGGCATGCAGCCGATCGGTGCTGATGCCGATTTCGGCGCCCAAGCCGAACTCGACGCCATCATTGAACCGCGTGCTCGCGTTCCAGAACACCGCGGCGCTGTCCACGCCGGCGAGAAAGCGATTCGCGGCGGAGGTGTCGTTGGTGACGATCGCGTCGCTGTGGTTCGAGCTGTCGCGGTTGATCGTGGCGATGGCGGTGTCGATCGAATCCACCACGCGCACGGCCAGAATGTAGTCGAGAAACTCGGTGGAGAAATCCGCGTCGCTGGCGGCGACGTGCGGCAAGTTCTCCTGGGCGAGGATGGCGGCGCTCTCGGCGTCGCAGCGGAGCTCGACGGGATGCGCGGCATTGAGCGCGCGGGCGATCGCCGGCAGGAATTTCGTCGCGACGCCGCGGTGCACGAGGAGCTGTTCCGCGGCGTTGCAGACGCCGGGCCGCGAGGTCTTCGCGTTGACGACAATCTGCTCGGCCATCTTCAGGTGCGCCTCGCGATCGACGTAAACAAAGCAGACGCCCTTGTAATGCTTGATGACCGGGATCGTGCTGTGCTCCGCCACGAAGCGGATCAGGCTCTCGCCACCGCGCGGAATGATGCAGTGCACGAGCGAATCGAGCGTCAGCAGGTGCGTGAGGGCGGCGCGCTCGGTGGTCGGAATCAGCTGCACGGCGTCGGCCGGTAGTTCCGCGGCGGACAGCGCTTGCGCGATGAGCGCGGCGAGCGCGGTGTTGGTGTGGAAGCTCTCCTTGCCGCCGCGGAGGATGGCGGCGTTGCCGCTCTTCAGGCAGAGCGCGGCGCAATCGATGGTCACGTTGGGCCGCGCCTCGTAGATGATGCCGATGACGCCGATCGGCACGCGGACGCGGCGCAGCACCAGGCCGTTCGGTCGCGTGGTTTCCTCGAGCACTTCGCCGACGGGATCGGGCAGCGTGGCGACGTGGCGCACGCTGTCGGCGAGCTGGGTGAGCCGGATCGGCGTGAGGGTGAGTCGATCGATCTGCGCCTGGGTCAGGCCGTGCTTCTTGGCGGCGGCGATGTCGAGCTGGTTGGCGTTGAGCAGCGGCAGCGTCGAGCCGGCGATGAGGTCCGCGAGTCGGAGCAGCGCGCTGTTCTTGGCGGCGGTGGACGTGGTCGCGAGCGTGAGCGACGCGGCGCGGGCGCGTTGCGCGATCAAAGTGACGAGCTGGGCGAGATCGGCGGACATTGCGGGAAGTTAAGCGGGCGGGCGCGGTGAAGACACGAACGAATTTCGCCGGGAGGGAACTGCAAGCAGGTGGTCCCCGGCGTCCCTGCCGGGCCGAGTGGCGGTCTGTTTTTCAGACCGCCGGGACGGCGGGCTCCACCCCGACAGTTCAGTGCCGCTGTCGCCGGCGGAGCGCGCCGACGCCGACGATTGCGAGCCCGGTAATCAACAGCGCCCAGGTCGATGGCTCGGGGACGGGCGTGAAATTGAGCAGGATGCTGGAGCCGGACAGGGAGAGCGAGAAAGTCGCCTCGCCCATGTATTCGTCAAAGAGCGAGTGATCGATCGTGTAGTTGAAGTTGGCGAAACCGTCCATCGTCGCGGCCTGGAACAGCTCGAACGTGACAGTTTGCCCCGGGATGAAGCCGGACGCCGGCCCAATTACTCCAGCGGCGCTCAGCGGAGTGAGCTTGAAGGTGAACGCATCTGCCGCGTTCTGCTCGAAGTGGAGCGTGGTGGGATTGACGACGGACACCCGATCGTAAACGGACGCGTTGAGCATATTCCACTCATAGGTGCCGCCGCCGTTGAGCGTGAGCTCGTTGAACGTGAGCGTGCCGATCGTATTCTCATTATTCAGTTCAGGCTTCAGCGTGACGCCGGCTCCGACGATGACGTTGCTGGCGAAAGTGCCGTTGCCGGCGATGGTGCTGCCGGACTCGAGCGTCACGGCATTGCTGACGTGGGCGCCGTTCATCAAGGCCACCACGCCGGCATCCCTCACCAGGATGCCGCCGCTGGACGCGCCGAACGCGCCGTCAGCGGCTCCGACCAGCACACTGCCGCTCTTGATCTCAGTGCCACCGGAGTAGTTGTTGCCGGTCCCGGTCAGCACAGTGAATCCCGAGTAGGAAACAACCCGGCCGGATCCGGTGATGCTGCCGCTGACGGTGAGGTCGTCTGCCTCCTCGTCGCGGTAGAACGCCAGCGTGCCATCGGCCGTGATCGGGTGGCTGAGCGCACTCATATCGGCATTCAGGGCTGCGCCCGAAATCTTCAGCGTATTGCCGGTGGCGATCGACGTGCCTCCGGAATAAGTCAGGTCGCCTCGCAGCCAGAGCAGCGAATCCGGCACGCCGGCCAGTTCGAAGGCGCCGGAGCCAGACAGCCACCCGCTGAACTCACCGGCGTTGCCCTGCAACAGCGCTTCCGCGGTGGGAGCCACGGTAAATGTGTTGCCGGAGCCAATCGCGATTTCCACCTCGGCGGCGATGTCGCCGAGGAAACGGGCGATGCGCTGGCTCTCGTCGATGTAGAGCTTGGTTCCGATCTCCATGCCGAGTGCCGTGGTGGCCGGCAAAGTGCCAGTGCCAGTCGTGCGGAGATTACCCGCTTCGATTTTCGTCCAGCCGGCATAGGTGTTCGTTCCTGACAACACCAGCGTACCCGCGCCTGCCTTGGTGAGCGCTGCCTCGCTTGAGCTGCCGCTGATCGTTCCTCCCACAGTGAACGTCGTGTTGGCCGGCGCGGTGAGCGTCCCGCCGTAGCCGCCCAGCACGATCCCGCGAGTCGGCGCGAGCGTCATCGTTCCGTTTGCGATCAGGCCGCCGTCCACGAACGTGAGGTGATTGGCCCCCGCGGTTGCGTCGACCGGAGCTGTGCCCAGGGAACCGTCGCCAAAAATCCGCAGGGTTCCGCATTCGATGGAGGTCGGCCCCGTAAACGTGTTTGCCGTACCTTCCAGCACGACGTTCCCGCCGATCCGGAGAGAACCGGTGCCTTCACCTTGGCCGATGTTGCCGGCGAGGATGAGAGGGTCGCTCTGCGCACCGAATCCGCCCTCGCCGCCGAGCTCGATGTCATTGTCCAACGTGAGGCTGCCGCTGCCGGCGGCGCCAAGTTTGGTTCCGTCACCCATCTTGAGCAGACCCACGCCCACCGGTCCGGCGATGACTACACCCTCCGTCTGCGAGGATCTGGTGATGACCACTGCGCCCTCTTCGACGACGAGTCCGCCGCTGAAGGTGTTCGCACCGTCGAGCTTCAGCATGCCTGAGCCGGTTTTGATGAGGCTGAGCGCAGTACCTTCGTTCCGCCAGCCGTCCGCGATCATCCCGGACAGCTCAAGCGCGGCCATGCCTTCACTTTCCTGCTGCACGTGGATCGAGGCTCCAGCAGTGCCGCTGTTGGGGTCGTCCAGGAGGATGTCATTCGAGAGGCTCAGACTCATGTCGATGGGTAGCGTGAGCGTGGTGCCGCGCCGAAGCGTCAGCGTCCCGCTGCCCGCGAGGCCGCCGGACATTTCCGGCATGGGCAGAAGCTTGAGCGTGCCGTCAGCCACCTCCAACCCGCCGTCGAAAGAGTTGTTCTGCCCCGATAGCGTGAGCGTGTTGTCACCGGTCTTCAGCAGCCCGACGCCTTCGTCGCCGCCGATATCGCCGGACAACGTGAGGTCATCTTGCGAGGTGTCGATGGTCACGGTGATCGATTCGTTGCTGCCAAGATGAAGGTTGTTGAAAAGCAGGATCCCGTCATCGGGGCCGCCCGACTCGGGCGTCGCGGCCAGCGTCGTGCCGCCGAGCAAGGTCAAGATCCCGGCGCCGACGGGGCTGCTCGAAGTTTCGATCTGTATTGTGTCGGGATTGTCGCGGTACGAGGAACGCCCCAACGTCAGCGTGCCTTGCTCGACAGTGAGTCCGCCAGTGAAGGTACTTGTGCCACCCACGCCACCCCCGAGGGTGAGATTGCCGCTCCCCGTCTTGACGACGCTAAGCGTGCCGCCTGCGGCGCCGTCTTGAATCTTGCCGAGGAATTCCGAGTCCTGGGCGTTCCCGATCTCGAGCGTGGCATTGATTGATCCTCCGTTCTCAATCGTCCCCGGAGCCGAGGAGATAGCTTCCGTCTCGGAATGAATTTCGCCTACGGCAGCACCATTGCCATTGAGCATGAGCCGGCCGCCGATGCCCTCCGCGAAATCGCTGAACACGAGTGAGGCACCGGAGGCCAAGGCGCCGGGTACCTCGACGGTCAAGGTGGAGTCACCTTTCAGAACCAGGGTGCCGCCGGAGATTGCGTTTCCCACACCAGCGTTGATCTGGGTTGTACCCGAGAACTCGTGGTAGCCGGCGTGAATCGCATCGGCGGCGTTAAGGTCCAATACGGCGGCATTGTTGAATTCGAGGGATCCATCTCCCAAGGCCATCGAGCTGTTGAGCTCGAGCGTGCCGCTCGACGTCACGATCCGGCCGGTGAACGCCGTATTGTCGCCGGAGAGTTTCAAGGTCCCCATGCCCACGAGCGACCAATCGCCGCTGCCGGCAAGCCTGCCGGCATATCCAAGCGTTGTCGTCGGATTCACTGCGAGCGTGCCACCGCCGGTTGCGATACTTATGCCGCGATTGGGCTCCAGATCGAATGATGTGGTCGTCTGCAGCCCGCCGCCGTCGAAAACGAGGTTGTTTGCCACCGGCGAGCTCGGCACGGCACCAAGATTGGCATCGGCGCTGATCACGAGCGTGCCGCCGCTCAGAGTCGTTCCTGCTTCGTAGGAATTGATGCCAGACAACGTGAGGACCCCGGGGCCAGCCTTGATCAGCCCGTACGGTCCACTCACGGTCGAACCAACAAGCAGCGTGGCATTCGCGCTCACATCCCACGTCTGATTGGCGTTGAGAATGAGCCCAAGCGACGGACTGAAAGTGATGGATACTCCTGGTTCTGGAAGGCTCTCCACCAGAATCCCTCCGCTACCTAGGGCGAGCGTGCCGGTCGCGTCCGTACTTTTCAGCTCATAGGCTGGATAATTGTATTCGATGGTGTTCTTGAAGCTCAGCCCAAGGACCGCATTGACGCTGCTGAAATCAACCGCCGTGGGGGTCGGCGGCTGAAAGATCGCATTGGTGCTGACGCCCGGCGCATCCGTAACCGGGTTTCCATCGATATCCTTCCAATTTCCTAGGGTGTTGAACTTGGCATCGCCCCCATTGCCGGTCCAAATCGAGGTTGTCGGCTCAACCGCAAAAAGAACCACGGACGAAGCGGCGAAGATCAGAAGCTGGAGGCGCGCTTTCATTCGCCGGGAAGCATGGCCGCGGGGTCGGATACCGGCAAGGGCAAAGCCCCCGGGGCGGAGGGTTTAAGACTTGCTGACAAGTGCCGCGCTGGCCCCCGGCAACGCGAGGCATTTTCAATCGCGCTGCTGCTCAAAGTGCCGCGTACCCGCTTCCGCGCTCGCGATTGCGTGTTCGGTTCCTACGTTGGCGGCTGTCAAGGGAGGATGCCCGCGATGACCGATGACCTCGAACTCCTCCGCCACTACGCGGAACAGCACTCGCCAGAGGCGTTTGCGGAGCTCGTGCAGCGGCACTGCGGTTTCGTCTATCACGCGGCTCTGCGCCAGCTGAGCGGCGACGATCACGCGGCGCGCGATGTCACCCAGCGCGTCTTCAACGATCTCGCGCGCAAAGCCGCCCAGGTCAGCCTGCAATCCTCTGTCGTCGGCTGGCTGCACACCGCGACGCGTTTCGCCGCCGGCCAGGTCCGGCGCACCGAAGCCCGGCGGCGGGAACGTGAGCTCGCCGCGCACGCCCTCGAACCCGCTGCGGCCGGAGCGGGCGCCCACGCCGATTGGGAGAAACTTCGGCCCGTGATCGATGACGCGATCGGCACGCTCAACGAGCGTGATCGCGAGGCGGTGCTGATGCGGTTTTTCGAGGACCGGCCGTTTGCGGAGATTGGCGACCGGTTTTTCACGTCGGAGGACGCGGCGCGCGTGCGCGTCAATCGCGCGCTGGAAAAACTCCAGTCCGCGCTGGCCCAGCGCGGGATCACGTCCACGGCGACGGCGCTCGCGCTCGCGTTGGAGGGGCAGGCCGGGCTCGCGGCGCCCGCGGGGCTGGCGAACACGGTCACCAGCGGCGCGCTGGCCGGGGCGGCGGGCGGACCGTTCGCGGCGTGGAGTTTTATGGTCAATGTGAAATTCGTCGCCGGGCTCGCCGGGGTGATTGCGCTGCTCGCGATCGGCACGGTCGTGCACCAGCGCGGGCAGCTCAGCGTGTTGAAAGCCACCGCCGCCGACGCCCAGCACGAGGTGGACGAACTGCGGGCACGGCTGCAGCAGGCGCAGGCGAAGATCGAGGCCGAGGGCAAGCGCGCGCAAGCGGCTGACGAGGACAACGCGCGCCTGATCGAAGCGATGGGCCGGATGGCTGCGCTCAACCGGCAGGACGCCACGGCGACATCCAAAACCGCGGCCGTGACGGAGGAAGAGGTCGACCGACGTCACCGCCACGCACGCGAACTGGCGGCGAACGGCCGGCACGCCGAGGCGCTGCAGGAATATCTCTGGTGTTTCGACGACGGCATGACGCGGTTTCCGCGCTTCTACGGCACGCGCACCAGTTACCTCCTCGCCGAGCTCGGCGAATTGGCCGACCAGTATCCGCCGGCGCGAGAGGCGTTGCGTGCCCGCCGGGATGCGGCCGCGGTCCGCATGCGCGGCAATCCGGCCGAGGCCACGGCGGTGCCGGAGTGGGTCGCGTTGAACGAGGTGCTCGGCGACGGCGCGCAGAGCCTCGCGCTCTTCGACGAACTGCCACCGACCGATCCGCGCCGCCAGGCGCTCGGGGCGCGGCTGGTGGGGACGTTCGTGGAGCAGAAGCGTTACGCCGAAGCGATCGAGGTGAACGACTACGCGCGGCAGCGCGGCATGCTGGAGCTTTCGATCTCGACCCTGCCGCAGGTGCCGGCGGGCGAGCAGCGCGAGGCGATCCGCCGGACGATCGTGCAGGGATCCGCCGCCGGAATCGAAGCGCTCGCGGGTGCGGGCGAGGCGCAGCAGGCGCGCGAGCTGGCTTGGCGATTGCTGGAGTTCGATTCATCAGAAACGACCCGGCGACTGCTGCAGGAACACGCGACGCGGGCGGGAGTGCCGGAGCTGATAAGCGGGCTGGCAACCACGAGCGCCGCACCGACCCGGTAACCTCCGCGGTAGCGCGCGCGCTGGACGCGGCTCGCCGGAACGCACCGTGCAGACTCGCGCCGAGCAGGGGGGCTGCAGAAAGATTTGTGCGGTTTTCGGCCGCGCGGGTGCTATGGATAAACCGCCATGAACGAGGATGCCGCACTGCTCCGCCGTTACGCTGAAGCCCGCGATCAGGCTGCCTTCGCCCAGTTGGTGCGACGGCACGTGAATCTCGTGCACTCCGCGGCACTGCGGCAGGTCAACGGCGACGCGCACCTCGCGGAGGACGTGACGCAGCTGGTGTTCGCGGACCTCGCGCGCAAGGCACGCGCACTGGTCGCTCATCGCGTGCTCGCCGGCTGGTTGTTCACCAGCACGCGGTTCGCGGCGGCGAAGCTCATTCGCGGCGAACGCCGGCGGCAGGCGCGCGAGCAGGAGGCCCAGACGATGCACGAACTCACTCACGATCCCGCGGCGAACCTCGACTGGCGGAAGGTGCGGCCGGTGCTGGACGAGGCCATCGCCGAGCTGAACGACACGGACCGCGAGGCGATCCTGCTCCGGTATTTCGAAGGCTGCGGCTACGCCGACGTCGGCGCGCGGCTCGGCGCGAGCGAAAACACGGCGCGGATGCGCGTGGAGCGCGCACTCGACAAATTGCAGGCGCTGCTCGTGCGCCGCGGCGTCACATCGACCAGCGGGGCGCTGGCTGTGGCGCTGGCAAACCAAGCCGTGGTCGCCGCGCCGGCCGGACTGGCCGCCGCGGTCACCGGTGCGGTTCTCGCCGGTTCGGGTACGGGTGCGCTGGTCGCGGCGAGCACCGCCGCGGGAACCGCCGCCACCGTGGCCGGACTGAGCAAACTGCAGCTCGGGCTCGCGGCCGCACTCGTGGTGGCCGGCGGCGGCGGATACGTGGCCCGGCACCTGGAGGAACGGGCTCTCGCGCATGAAGTCGCGGTGTTGCGCTCGGTGTCAGCGCAGAGGACGAGCGTGCAGCAGGAAAACGACCGGTTGGCGCGGGCGTTGCACGAGGCGGAGCGGCTGCGGCAGTCGGGAGCCGAGGTCGTGCAGTTGCAGCGGGAGGTGCGTAGTCTGCAACAGCAGCTGGGGAGCGCGACGGCGACGCCGGCCGGCCCCGCGCGCAGCGGGCTGAAGCCGACCGTCGCGGGGCTGCAAAACCTGAAGGATCTCGATCGGCTGCCGCAGATCGCGCGCACGGTCCCGCCGGTTTATCCCTATGAAATGCGCCGGGCCGGGATCGTGGGCTCCGTGTTGGTGCGGATGATCGTCGATGCGAACGGCAACGTGCGCGACGCGTTTCCGGCGAAATCCTCGCGGCCGGAATTCGAGTCGGCGGCGGTCGAGGCGGTGAAACAATGGACGTTCGATCCGGGCGTGAAGGGCGGACGCGTCGTCAACACCGTCATGGAGCAGCCGATCACCTTTAGCCTGAACGACGAGAAGGGCGTCGTCATTGCCGACGTGAACGAACTCGTGCCCGTTGATCACGCGGAATGGTTCTAGGGACGCTCAGCCGGGCACTGCGAGCAGAGCGAGTGTCGTGAACCCATCGCCTTCTCCAAACCAACTTCAACCACAAATGGACACAGATGAACGCAGATGGGAGCCCCATCTTTCGGGCGACGATCAAAGGGTGGCCGACAGCGGTCGGGTAGGGCGCGTTCTGCTGGCCAGCAGAACGTTCCGCGCCGCGAGCATCTCTGACCAGGGCGGCGACGAAGAAACTCGCCCTACCGGGGTCTCCTCTCCGGGTATGTTTCAGGGATATGTGTCTATCTGTGGTTAGGAACCTGGACGGTACGTTCGTAGCATGAGCTCGCGCAACGGAATCTGGACGGTCTTGGCAGTGGTGACACTGGGCTTCGCCGGGGTGCTGGCGGTGCAGGCGCAACGATCGCGGCAGCTGCACGCGGAGATCGCGCTGCTGCGCGAGGAAGCAGCGAGCCTGCGAACGCTGTCCGCCGAGAACCAGCGGCTGCGCGCCGTACAGCCAACCGCGACCGAGTGGGCCGAGTGGCGGACACAGGACGCCGAGCGCGTCCGTTGCGAAAGCGAAATCGCCCAGCTGCGCGCCCGGCTCGCCGCAAAGCGCGCGACGAGTCACGCGGGCGCGCCGGCGTTTCAACCGTCGCCGCCGATGCAGGCGAGTGCCTGGAACAACGCGGGTCGGGGCAGCCCGGAAGCGGTGTTGGAAACGGCGCTGTGGGCCGCCGCTGGCGGTGAGGTGGAGACGCTGGCGGACACGCTGTTGCTCGACGCTGAGGCGCGAACGCGCGCTGAGACGTTGCTCGCAAGTTTGCCGCCGGCAGTGCGCGCGACCTACCGAACACCCGAGCGGCTCGTCGCGCTGCTGACGGCCCGCGAGGTGCCGCTGGGCTCGATGCAATTCATCGCGCGCATGGAACGCGGCGCCGACGTGCTTCTGCGCGTGCGGCTGCAGCAGCCCGACGGCAGCGCGATCACGAAAAGCCTGGTCGCACGCGGCGGGCCGGGCGATTGGCGGCTGGTGGTGCCCGCGGGTGCGATCAGCCATTTCGAGGCGGTGCTGCGCGGACCGGAAAGCGCGTCGCCCGTGCGCTGAGCGTAAGGCGGCTGATTTAGCCGGCGAAGGACGATACCCGAAGCGCGGTGGGTTCGATGGCGAAGATCTCCACGGGCTCGTGGCGACCGCGAATGGCCGCGTGGCCGAGCGGCCGTGCGATGAAGTCGGCCGGAGCGGCTGGTCCGCGTTCGCGGGCGGCCTCGGCGCAGCGCGTCACGGTGGCGGCGCTCGCGATGATGTCGGTATGATAATCGGCGGTGCGGGTGAGCGATTGCAGCCGCGCGGCGACGTTCACCCCGTCGCCGATCACCGAGTAGTTGAGCCGTCGGCTCGAGCCGATGTTGCCGGCGACGACGCGCGCGGTGTTGATGCCGATACCGAGCGCGAGCGCCGGCTGTCCTTCCGCCAAAAGTTCGACATTGAGCTCCGCGAGGGCGCGCTGCATCGCGAGGGCTGCCGTGACCGCCTGCGCGGCGGGGTGCGACGTTGCCACCGGGGCGCCGAACAAAGCCATCACTGCGTCGCCGATGAACTTGTCGATGATCCCGCCCTGCTGCTCGATCGGCCGGCTCATGCGGTCGAGATAGCGGTTGAGCAGCGCGAGCAGCTCGTGCGGGGCGAGGCGTTCGCTCAACGCGGTGAAGCCGCGCAGATCGGCGAAGAGGATGGTGACCTCGCGCTCCTCGCCGCCGAGCGCGGCGCCTTCGCGGAGCAATTGCGCGGCGATCGCCGGCGAGACGTTTTTGTCGAGCAGATCGCGCACGCGGTCGCGTTCGGCGAGGCCTTCACTCATCGCGTCGAGACTGTCGGCGAGCCGGCCGAGTTCATCGCTGCGATCCCACGTCAGCCGGGCGGCGTAATCGCCCGCGGCGATCACGCGCGTGTGCGCGGCGAGCGCTTCGATGGGCCGGCTGAGCTGACGGGCGAACGCGAGGCTCAGCAGCGCGGCGAAGGCGAGGCTGCCGCAGCCGACGACGAGCAGGAGCCGCTCTGTGGTGAGCGCGGGCCGCAGCTTTTCATCGAGCGAGAACTGCAGCGCGAGCGTGGCGGCGTGTTCACCGGCGGGCAGCCGGCGCGTGGTGACGAGGGCTGATTCGCCGGCGAGCGGCAGCGTCACCATCTCGGTGTGCCGTCCGAGTGTCGGCAGCGTCTCGGCGAGCGCGGCGGCGGTGGTGGGCGCCAACGTGGTGGCGAGCAGTTGCCCCTCCTGATCCACGAAACTCACCTCGATGCGCGTGAGGTCCTTGAGCCAGCGCGCCAGCGCGTCGTCGATCCGGAACCCGACGGCGAGCCAGGCGACGATGTCGGGCGCGCGGACCGGCACGATCACCAACGAATAAAGCTCATGGTCGAGATAGTGGTAGCCGGCGGCGCGCGGCGACGGCGACGGATCCGCGTCGGCGGCTGCGACGAACCGCCGCAGCACGTCGGAGCCCGGCGCGATCCCGGCGGTGCAGGCGAGCGTGTTGCCTTCGGTGGTGAGCAGCGTGGCCACATCGGCATGAATGCGCAGCCGCACACTGTGGAGTGCGGACACCAGTGTGGCGGGGTCGCTCGCTGGGTTCGCAAACAGCGGTTTGTAGGCGTAGTCGCCGGCCGCGGAACTCGCGCCGGTGGCGAGGATATCGTTGCGATAGGCGACCACGCGATGGAACTCGCCGGCGGCCATGATGAGGTCCGACGCGATCTGCCGGCGCGCTTCGGCGCGATTCGCCCGCGAGACGATCAGGAACGTGCCCAGTTGCGCGGCGGCGACCACCAGCACCAGCAGGAGGAGCAGCTTGACGCCGAAACTGCGGAGCGAAATCCGCATCAGCGGTAGGCGCCGCTGCCGCCCATCTCCGGCGCGCGACGAATGCGCCGGTCGGGCTTGAGCTTCACCGTGATGACCTGCGTGCGCTGATCGTTCGGATCCACGGTGACCTCGCGCGTCACGACGGCGGCGATGCGCGGATGCCAGACCTCGAGTTGGTAGCGGCCCGGAGGCAACGCGGCGAGCGGGGCGATGCCGTTCGCGGGGGTGGTTGCGAAAAACGGCGTGGGCAGCACGACGATGTAGGCGGCCATCCAGTCGTGAATGTTGCAGCCAAGCGCCACGACGCCCGGACGATCGAAGCGCACGGGCTGATGCGGCTCGTCGCGATAGAGCGGCAGCTCGAAGGGCTTCGCCGCCGACAGCGAGTAGACGTGATGCTGCACGCGGTCGCGATTGGGAAAGCTGATCTGCGTGCCGACGACCACGGCGGTGACGTACGGCAGGAATTCCTGGTCCTGCTGGACCACCAGGACCGGCTCGGTGGGCGGCTGGATGGCGGGCGGCGTATCGAGTGGCCGCAGCGAGGCCACGGCGTCGGCGACGGGCGTGCCCTTGTCGTCGGTGATCTCGACGCGGACGTCGCCGCCGGCGCCGAACAGCGGCAGCGACAGCAGGGAAAACCCGAGCAGCGAGCGGAGGGATTTCATGAATTCACGAGACGATCGCTAGCCCGGACATTTCATGAAATTCATGAAATATCCGCCCTGCGGGCCGACTCTGTCGGGGCTGGCCGCGACAAGGTCGCTCCGCCGCAGGCGGACGGCAATTTCTGACTGAGCCTTACTCTTGTTCATGAAATTTCCGGGCTAGAACCGCTGGAGCAGTGTGAGCGTCCAGTTCTTTTGGCGATATTTGATGCCGACTTGATTGATGGTGGTGAGCCATTCGTAGCGGAGCGCGAGCGCGGTGTTGCGGGCGAGCGCCGGCGAGACCTCGAGCCACCGAAACGTCGAGCGGCCGTGCGTGCGGTAGCTCACCCAGTCCGGGCCGTAAAGATACGTGTAGTCCCAGGGAAGCTGGCGATAGTAGTTGGCCACAGTGGGGCCCAGCGCGCCGTCGAGTGCGCGGTGCCAGACCGGCGATGATGCATTGGCGGTGAACTCGCCCCACAAGCGGCCCATGCCGCCGGTGAGCTGCCAGCGGGTGGTGACGTCCCAGTTGAGCGCGGCGAGCAGCCGGCGATGACGACGGTCGAACATCGCGCCGCGGGCGTCGTGTTGCAGCCAGTCGCCGGTGACGGAGAGCCGCCAGGCGGAGCCGAGGCGTTTGCTGACGCGAAGGCTCGCCGTGGACGTGGTGCCGTCGTCGCGATTCTCGCGGGCGTCGCGATGAAACACGCCGGCGCCGGCGTCGATCGCAGGCGCGAACGGACCGAGCCCGAGCTTGCGGCGGACGCCGGCGCTCGCGCCGAACGAGCCGCCGTCGGCATGCGAGTAATCCGGCAAATGTTCAAACGTGGCGCTCAGTTCCGCGGTGGTAAGCAGTTGGTTTCGCCATTCGCGCCACGTGCCCGCGCCCAGCGCGAGCTGCAGCCGCTCGCCATCGAGCTGGTCCACCGGCGCGGCGGCGCGGGCGATGTTCTCGGCGGCGGTGGCGCTGAGCTCGACCCGCCCGGTCACGGGCAGGGGTACGGCCGCCACGGGCGCGAACGCGAGCACGCTCAAGGCGCAGAGAGGAAGAATCCTGCCGGGCTGGACCATGGGTGGAAGCGCGGGATGTTACTCACGCGAAGCGCAAAAGCTAGCCGACGGCCGGACATACGTGCGGGCTGCCCGGGCGATGGCTCGCGTCGTCTAGAGCAGCGGCTCGAGAATTTTCCAGACGTTTTCGGCCACGACTTCATGACCGCGTTCCGTGGGATGGATGCGATCCGCCTGGTTGAGCGCGTCGTCGCCGCCGACGCCCGCGAGCAGAAACGGCACGAAGGTGAGATGGTTTTTCGCGGCCAAGGCCGGAAAGATTTCGCTGAACTCGCGCGCGTAGTCCGGGCCCATGCTCGGCGGCATCATCATGCCGGCGAGCACGATTTGGGCGGAGGGAAATTTGGTGCGAACGCGGTCAATGATGCCCTGCAGGTTTTCGCGGGTGACCGCCGGCTCGATGCCGCGGAGTCCGTCGTTGGCGCCGAGCGCGAGGACGAAGAGGTCGATCGGTTGCCGCAACACCCAGTCCACGCGGCGCAGTCCGCCCGCACTGGTTTCGCCGCTGAGCCCGGCGTTGACCACGCGCCAGCCGGGATGCGACGGCGCGAGCTTTTCCGCGACGCGCGCTGGGAATGCCTGCGTCGCGGGATCGTCGAGCCCGTAGCCGGCCGTGAGGCTGTCGCCGAAAAAGACGATCGTTTTCGCGGCGAGCGGGACGGAGAAGCCCACGAAACAAACCCAAGAGGCGAAAAGGAGCGCCCGCGAAGCACGCGCAGGGACGCGAAGGCATTCGCGGGTGGGAAGAAATTGGCGGAGCCAACCGGCCGCTCGTGTCGGGAATAGACCGTTGAGCATCACGGTGCTTTCTTTCGTGAGATTCGTGTGTTTCGTGATCGTTCCATGCCCATGAGTGACCAGACGATGCTGAAAGTCGAGCGGCTCACAAAAACATATCCGACCGCGGCGGGGCCGCTCACCGTGTTGCACGAGGTGAGTTTCGAGGTGCCGGCAGGCGCGAGCGTGGCGATCGTGGGCCCGAGCGGCAGTGGCAAGACGACGCTGCTCGGTCTGTGCGCGGGCCTCGATCAGCCCAGCGGCGGCAGCGTGGTGCTGGCCGGCGCGTCGATCGCCGCGTTGGACGAGGATGCGCGGGCGCGCGTGCGGAATCAGCATGTCGGATTCGTGTTTCAAAATTTCCAGCTGGTGCCGACGCTGACCGCGCTGGAAAACGTGCTGGTGCCGGTCGAGCTGCGCGGCGAGTCGGGCTGCGAGCCGGAGGCGCGCGAATTACTGGCGCGCGTCGGGCTCGGCGAGCGTTGCGAGCATTATCCGGTGCAACTTTCGGGCGGCGAGCAGCAGCGCGTGGCCTTGGCACGGGCGTTCATGAACCGGCCGAAAATATTATTCTGCGACGAACCGACGGGCAATCTGGACGGCGACACTGCGCACGCGATGGTGGAGCTGATTTTCGGGCTGAACCGCGAACGCGGCACGACGCTGGTGCTGGTGACGCACGACCTCGAACTGGCGCGCCGCTGTCACCGGATCCTCCGCCTCCGCACCGGCGCCGTCGTCAGCGATGAGATGGTCACTGCCCGCGAATCTCGCGAATAGCCGCGAATCCAGCTTATGAGTGAGTTGATCTATCCGGATGAGAGTTACGCGATCGTGGGAGCCGCGTTTGAAGTCTATAACGAAAAGGGCTGCGGGTTCCTTGAACCGATCTACCACGACTGCATGGAGCTTGAACTCGGGCTTCGGAGCATACCGTTTGTTCACGAACCCTCTCTTGCGCTCAGCTACAAAGGAATGCCGCTGAAGCACACCTACTCGCCGGACTTCACATGCTGGCACAAGATCGTGCTCGAGCTTAAGGCATGCGAGAAGCTCACGGACGAACACGTTGCACAGGTCCAGAATTACCTGCACGCGACGGGCTACCAATTGGGACTTCTCGTGAACTTTGGCGCGTTCCCGAAGTTGGAATATCGGCGTATCGCCAACACAAAAAGTCATTCGCGGCCATTGGCGTAATTCGCGGGAGCATCCATGACCTTCGTTCTGAAAATGGCTTGGCGGGATTCGCGGGCGTCGCGGCGGCGGCTGGTGCTCGTGTCGCTCTCGATCGTGCTCGGCATCGCCGCGCTCGTGGGCATCGCCTCGCTGGGCGACAACCTGCAGCGGACCGTCGAGCAGCAGACGAAGACGCTGCTCGGCGCCGATATCGCGGTCACGTCGCGCGTGGAGTTCGCGCCGGAAACGCTCGCGTATTTCGCATCGCTGGGTGGGGAGGTCGCGCGCGAGGTCTCGCTGCGCTCGATGATCACGTTCCCCACCCGCGACGAGCAGCGGCGGCTCGTACAGGTGCGCGCGCTCGAAGGTGGGTTTCCCTTTTATGGCGAACTCGTCACCGCGCCGGCGGACGCGATGGCGCAGGTGCGCAGCGGACCGTTCGCGCTGCTGGAGGAAACGATCCTGGTGCAGTTCGGCGTGCAGCCGGGCGACGAGGTGCGGATCGGCGAGGGGACCTTCAAGGTGGCGGGCGCTTTGCAGAAGATTCCCGGCGAATCCGCCGCGGTGGCGATGTTTTCGCCGCGGGTGTATCTCTCGATGGAAAGCTTCAAGGCCACCGGGCTGCTCGGCCGCGACACGTTCACCACGCATCGCGCGCATCTGAAGCTCCCGGCGGGGCGCGATGCGGAGCAGCTCGTGAAGGAGATGCGCGAGAAGTTTCGCGGGCAGCGGCTGCAGTTCGCCACGGTGGAGGAACGCAAACGCGACCTCGGCGAGAATCTGAAGGACGTTTATTCGTTCCTGAGCCTCGTGGGTTTTGTCGCGCTCGTGCTCGGGGCGGTGGGCGTGGCGAGCGCCATGCACGTTTACGTGCGGCAGAAGATCGCGACCGTGGCGATGCTGCGCTGTCTCGGTGCGACGGCGCGCGCGAGCTTCACGATCTATGTCGTCCAGGGCCTCGGGCTCGGCGCGGTGGGCGCGGTGATTGGCGCGCTGCTCGGGGTGGGCGTGCAGACGCTGCTGCCGGCGGTGCTGAAGGATTTTCTGCCGTTCCAGGTCGAGATGTTCATTTCCTGGCCGGCGGTGTTGCGCGGCACGGTCGCGGGGCTGGTGATCTGCGTGTTGTTCACGCTACTGCCGCTGCTGACCGTGCGCCGCGTTTCGCCGCTGCTGGCGATCCGCTCCGCGCAGGGGGAGCGCACGGGAGCGGATCCGTGGCGGAAGTGGATCTACGCCGGCATCGGGCTGGCGATTCTTGGCTTCGCCATCCTGCAGGCCGGCAACTGGCGCGCAGGGGGCGGCTTTGCACTGATGCTTGGCGTGGCCTTCGGCACGCTGGCACTGCTGGCGCGCGGGATCATCTGGGCGGCGAAAAAATTCGGACCGCGGCGCGGGCTGCCGTATGTCGCCCGGCAGGGGCTGGCGAACTTGCACCGGCCGAACAACCGCACCGTGCTGCTGCTGCTGTCGCTCGGGCTCGGCACGTTCTTGATGCTCACGCTGGTGCTGACGCGCGCGTCGCTGCTGGCGAAGATCGCGGGCATCGGCGGCGGCACGCGACCGAATTTGATCTTCTTCGATGTGCAGGAGGACCAGATCGGCGCGCTGGAAAAGCTCGCGGCGGCGAATGGCGCTCCGTTGCTGGCGCACGCGCCGATGGTGACGATGCGGCTGGCCAAGCTGAAGGGGCGGACGGTCGAGGAGTGGTTGAAAGACGAGTCCGCGCGCCTGCCCGGCTGGGCGCTGCGGCGCGAGTATCGGTCGACGTATCGCGGCCAGCTCACGGACACGGAGCGGCTGACTGCGGGCACGTTCATCGGCCGGGTGGAGCCCGGCGAGGCGCGCGTGCCGGTGTCGGTCGAGGAAGGCCTGGCGAAGGACCTGCAGTTGAAACTGGGCGACGAGCTCACGTTCGACGTGCAGGGAGTGCCGATCACGGGTTACGTCGCGAGCCTGCGGCAGGTGGAGTGGCAGCGGATGCAGCCGAATTTTTTCGTGGTGTTTCCCGAGGGCGTGCTGGAGCCGGCCCCGAAGACCTTCATTGCGGCGACACGGGCCGCGACGCCGACGATCTCGGCGCAGGTGCAGCGCGCGGTGGGCCGCGAATTGCCGAGCGTATCGGCGATCGATCTCGCGTTGATCCAGCAGACCTTCGACGGGATTTTCGCCAAGGCGGCGTTCGTGATCTCGTTCATGGCGCTGTTCACGGTCATCACCGGCGTAATCGTGCTGGCCGGGGCGGTGCTAACGGGACGGTACCAGCGGATTCGCGAGACCGTGCTGCTGCGCACGCTCGGCGCGACGCGGCGGCAGCTGCGACAGATTCAACTGGTGGAATACGCGGTGCTCGGCGTGCTCGCGGCGCTCACCGGCGGCCTGCTCGCGCTGACGGCGAACGCGTTGCTGGCAAAGTTCGTGTTCAAGTCGCCGGTGATGTTCAGCCCAGGCGCGCTGCTCGCGGCGTTGGGCGGGGTGGTGGTCGTGACGCTCGTGACGGGACTGCTCACCAGCCGGGGCATCACGAATCATCCGCCGCTGGAGGTTCTGCGGCAGGAGACGTAGACGGGGGAGGGCGTGGGACCTACGGGACGTGTGAGACCTATAGAACCTATGGGTGAGTGGGGCGCCACCGCACCCGGATCTTGGCACTTGTTACTTGGAAGGTGTTACTTTCTGTTCAGCGGATGCCACGCGTCGTCACCTTTCACTACACGTTGCGCGATACGTCGAATCGCGTGCTCGATACCTCGGCGGGCGGCACGCCGATCACGTTTCTCGAGGGATCGGGGCACATCATCGATGGGCTCGACGAACAGCTGCGCGACGCGGACGCCGGGGTGAAGCGGCGAGTGCAGGTGCCCGCGGCAAAAGCTTACGGCGAACGCGATCCCGCGCAGGTGCAACGGGTGAATCGCAGCCTGCTGCCCGTCGAGGGTGAACTCAACGTTGGCGACACGTTCCAAGTCGGACCCGAGCCCGGTGCGCCCGTGGTGACCGTCGCCGGGCTGGAGGGCGACGACGTGCTGCTCGACGCCAATCACCCGCTGGCCGGAGTCGATCTCGTCTTTGACGTGGAGATCGTCAGCGCGCGCGCGGCCACCGCCGAGGAGTTGCAGGGCAAGCAACCGCAGGGTGGTTGAACGGTCCGTGACGCGCCACAGATTGCACGTGCGGCCGGCCGGGGCGGCGTGTAGAGGTCGGGCATGAAAACCCTCGGCATTGACATCGGAGGGTCTGCGGTGAAAGGCGCACCCGTCGACCCCCGCACGGGCCGGCTGCTCGCGCCGCGGCTGCGGATCGCCACGCCGGAGCCGTTGACGCCGCTGGCGATGAGCCGCGCCGTGGCGGAAATCGCGCGGCATTTTCGGTGGCGCGGGCGGATCGGCGTGGGCTTTCCCGGCGTGGTGCAAGGTTCGCGCACGCTGACCTCGGCCAACTTGCACCCGCGATTCGTCGGCTGCGATGCGGGGCGACTGTTCGCCCAGGCGACGGGTTGTCGCGTGGCGTTGATCAACGACGCCGACGCCGCCGGACTCGCGGAGGTGACGTTCGGCGCGGGTCGACGCGTCCAGGGCACGGTGCTGCTCGTGACGATCGGCACCGGGATCGGCACGGCGGTGTTTTCCGGCGGCCGGCTGCTGCCGAACACCGAGCTGGGCCATCTGCCCTGGCATGGACGCTCGGCGGAGCGCTACGTGTCGTCGGCGGCGCGCAAGCGGCGCGGACTGAGCTGGGCCAGCTGGGCCCGCGAGCTGGGCGAATATCTGCGCACGCTCGAGCGGCTGCTGTGGCCGGAGCTGATCGTGCTCGGCGGCGGGGCGAGTTCGAAGAGCGACAAGTTTATCCGGCACGTGCGCTGTCGCGCGAAGCTGGTGGTGGCGTCGTCGGGCAACGAGGCGGGGATCGTCGGCGCGGCCCTGTGTGCGGCCGAACCGGGTTGAGCGGCGTCACCACGATCCGAAGGTGACAGGCGCCCGAAGGGGCGGCGGTGTTATACGCTTGTGTCAGCGCGGCCCGTGGCGAAAACCGCTGCAAGCATGAACGCTCGCTGGGCCCAGATCGCGCTGCTGGTGGCGGGGGCGGTGTTGGTCGGCGCGGTGCTCACGCTGGAGGTGTATTTCAACACGCGCGCGACGCACGGCGCCGCGGATTTGATCGATATTGCGATTCCGCAGTTCGGCCGCGCGGCGATGTGGGCGGCGTTGGTGCCACTGATTCTGCGGCTGCGCGAGCTCGTGCCGCTGGCGCGCGGCACGTGGGCCGGCGGGATGAGTTTTCATCTCGCCGTCAGTTTTGGCGTGATGGCGGTGTTCTACCTCGGCCGCATGTGGGCTTACACGCTGTGGTTCGAGCCGACGTGGCCCGAGGGATTCTGGCGGATGGCGCTGCAGAATTTTTATGGCCGCAACATCATCGACATGACGTATTACTGGGCGGTGATCGCGTTTGGCTACGGACTCGAGTATCACCAGCGCTACAAGGACGAAGAGCTGAAGGCATCGCAGCTCGAGACCCGGCTGGTGGAGACCGAGTTGCAGGCGCTGCGGCAGCAGCTGCACCCACACTTTCTGTTCAACACGCTGAACACGATCGCGGTGCTCGTGCGTGAGCGGCGGAGCGAGGACGCGGTGAATCTGATCGCGCGGCTCAGCGCGCTGCTGCGGCTGTCGCTCGATCAACGCGGCGTGGCGGAGGTGACGCTGCAGCAGGAGCTGGAGTTCATCGACCACTACGTCGAGATTCAGAAGGTGCGGTTCTCGGACCGGCTGACGGTGCAGCAGGACATCGCGCCCGAGGTGCGCAGCGCGCGGATCCCGCACCTGTTGCTGCAGCCGCTGGTGGAGAACGCCATCGTGCACGGCATCGCGCCGAAGAGCGGGCCGGGACGGTTGGAAATCGCGGCCCGGCGCAGCGGCGCAGATCTGCTGCTCGAAGTGCGCGACGACGGGCCCGGGCTGCCGGACGGACGGATGCGCGCGAAGGAGGGCGTGGGATTGTGCAACACCCGCGAACGGCTGGCGCGGCTCTACGGTGCGCGGGCGCAGCTGTCGCTCCAGACGCGCCCGGGCCGGGGCGTCTGCGTGCAGGTGGTGCTGCCGTATCGCGCCGATAGCGGAGAGCTCAGAGTCCAGAGCTGAGAGCCAGCCGCTTTATGCGCGACCGGAACATGACGGAGCCGATGATCGCGGCGTAAGGCCGTTCCGACAACGTCAGAAAACCGCACGTAAACTGTCGCGTGCAGGGCCAGAGCCCGGCCACGACAGGGGAGTTTTCTTTTTTCCGGCGTTATGCCAGAACGCAGTCATCCTCCCGCTCGCCCCGCCATGAAAATTCCCGCGTCCTCGCGAACCGTCCCGGAGCCGGCCCGAATTCGCACGATCATTGTCGACGACGAACCGGCGGCGCGCCGCGGCGTGCGGCTGCTGCTCGCGCAGGATCCGGAGATCGAGCTCGTCGGTGAGGCGGGGACCGGCGCGGAGGCGGTGACGCTGATCGAGCGCGAACGGCCGGCGCTCGCCTTTCTGGACGTGCAGATGCCGGGCGGCGACGGCTTCGAAACGCTCGCGCAGGTGGGCGTGGCGGCGGCGCCGGTGATCGTGTTCGTCACCGCCTACGACGAACACGCGTTGCGCGCGTTCGAGGTGAACGCGATCGATTACCTGCTGAAGCCCTACGATGACGCGCGCTTCCGCGCGGCGCTGGAACGGGCGAAGGGCGCGGTGCGGCAGCGGCGGGGCGAGGCGGAAAGCGCGCGCTGGCACCAACTCGTGCGCGAGCTCGCGACGGCGCGGCGTTCCGCGGCGGCGTCCGGGCGGGTGGTCGTGAAGACGGCGGGGGAGATCCTTTTTCTCAAGCCGGACGAGATCGACTGGATCGAGGCGGAGGGCGACTACGTGAAGTTTCACGCCGGCAGTCGTGGTTATTTGATGCGCGAGACGATGACGCAGCTGGAGGCGCGGCTGGATCCGCAGCAGTTCGTGCGGATCCATCGTTCGGCGATCGTGAATCTCGACCGGCTGCAAAAGCTCAGCCCGTCGTTCGCCGGCGAGTATGCGGTGATCCTGCGCGACGGGACCAAGCTGAAGTTGAGCCGTGGATATCACGCGCGGATCGCCGCGCTGGTGAAGTGAGCGCGGCGTCGTGAGCGCGGCGACCGCGCGGGTTGCGGCAATCATTGGCGCGCGAGGTTTCAATCGGCCCATGGTTGCAGCGGGAGGCCGCCTGATGGCAGGCGCGATGCGCGGTGACTAGATTGCCGCATGGCCACATCTCCTGCGACCCGGCAGCAAACGGCTGATCGGTCTGAACTTGTCGATAAACCCCGGGCCAAGATTGCCGTTCCCGGCAATCATGGCGTCAAGGTGGTGCGAGCGTGCACCATCCGCCGCCCGGCCGCCGAACTCTACCAGTTCTGGCGCTCGCTCGAAAACCTCACGCGCATCATCAAGCATCCCGTGGCGATCACGCGCCTTTCGGACACGGAATCGCATTGGGCGGTCAGCGCCCCGGGCGACCGGATGGTGGAGTGGGACGCGGTGATCATCAACGACGCGCCGGACCGGCTGATCGCATGGCGATCCAAGGATGGCGCCGAAATCCGCAACGCGGGCAGCGTGCGCTTCGAGCGCGCGCCGGGTGACGAAGGTACGGAAGTCCGCGTGCAGCTCGAATACGATCCGCCCGGCGGCAAGCTGGCCGCATGGGTGGCCAAGCTCACCGGCGAGGAGCCGGAGCAACAGGTCGCCGAGGCGTTGCGCCGGTTCAAGGCATTGATGGAGGCCGGGGAGATTCCGACCATCGAGGGACAATCCGTCGGCGAACCGCAGCGCAGCGCGAAGCAGAAAGGCCAGTCATGAAGGCCGTCTGCTGGATGGGCAAAAAAAAGATGGAGGTGCAGGAGGTCGATGATCCGAAAATCCTGAACCCGCGCGATTGCATCGTGCGCATCACCTCGACGGCGATCTGCGGCTCCGACCTGCACCTCTACGATGGCTACATGCCGACCCTCGAGAAAGGCGACATTCTCGGCCACGAATTCATGGGCGAGGTGGTGGAGGTCGGGCCGCGCGTGGCGAAGCTGAAGGTGGGCGATCGCGTGGTGGTGCCGTTCACGATTTCGTGTGGCGGCTGTGCGCATTGCGCGCGGCAGCAGTGGTCACTTTGCGACAACACCAATCCGAACGCGTGGATGGCCGAGAAGCTGTTGGGCTACAGCGCGGCGGGGCTCTATGGCTATTCGCACCTGACCGGTGGCTATGCCGGCGGGCAGGCGCAGTATGCGCGCGTGCCGTTTGCCGACGTGGGGCCGTTGAAAATCGAGAACGACCTCACCGACGAGCAGGTGTTGTTCATCTCCGACATTTTTCCGACCGGCTACATGGCGGCGGAAAACTGCGACATCCAGCCGGGGCAGACGGTGGTGGCGGTGTGGGGTTGCGGGCCGGTGGGCCAATTCGCGATCCGCAGCGCGCTGCTGATGGGGGCCGCCAAGGTGTATGCGATCGACAACGTCCCTGAACGGCTGGCGATGGCGGAGGCGGCCGGCGCGATCCCGATCAACGACAACGAAGACGTGCTCGAAAAGCTGCGCGATCTCACCGGGGGGCGCGGACCCGACGCGGCGATCGACGCCGTCGGCATGGAGGCGCACGGCTCGATCTACGACGACGTGAAACAGTCATTGAAGCTCGAGACGGACCGGCCGTATGCGCTGCGGCAGGCGATGCGGGCGGTGCGCAAGGGTGGCGTGCTGTCGATCCCCGGCGTCTACGGCGGGTTCATCGACAAGGTGCCGTTCGGCGCGGTCTTCAACAAAGGCGTGACGCTCAAGATGGGCCAGACTCATGTGCAGCGCTACATGCCCGACCTGCTACGACTCGTGGAAGAGAAGAAGATCGATCCGTCCTTCGTGATCACGCATCGCGTACCGCTGTCGCGCGCGCCCGAGATGTATGAGACCTTCGCGGAAAAACGCGACGGCTGCATCAAGGTCGTGCTCGACCCGGCGGCGTGAGTTTCCCGCCACGCGGCGGTCGGCCGAACGGGTCGATCGCCGCGAAGGCGTGCAAAAAAAAAGGCGCCCGCTCGGCGCCCTTCCGAAAACCAACCAAGATCGGGTGGCTCAGGTCGAACAGGACACTGGCTGGAAGAGATCTACCAGCACCTGGCGCAGCTCGGACGGGAACACGGGCTTGTACAGGATCCGATCCACCTTGAGCCGCTGGTAAGTCTCGTTGACCGCGGAGCTGAGCTCGGAGCAGAAGATCAGCACCTTGCCGTGATACGGCATCTCGCGCAGCTGGGTGACCAGCTCGATGCCGTTGACGTGCGGCATGTGATGATCGGTGATCACGAGATCGTAGCCGTCGGGATTCGCCGCGAGCAGCTCGAGCGCCTGCTGGCCGTCGCCCACGCATTCGACGGTGTGGCCATCGCGGGTCAGGGCGATGCGTGCGACTTCGCGCAGTTCACGCATGTCGTCCGCGTAGAGGATGCGGAGCGATTTCTTCGGTGAGTCGAGCTCGGGCTGAAGCATGTGGGCGGGATCTTGCGTCGGCAAAATGCTCGCACAGCAGACTCGGCTTTGCACGCGACAGTTCTTTCAAAAAGCTGCGAAAAAATTCCCGACCGTCTATCAGGTCAAACCTGAGAGCTTCCGCAGAGAAGTGCCGTGCGCCGAGGGACGGGACGACTGAGCCGGGCGCCGCGCGCGGAAAAATGGGTGGCGCGGCGAACTGTGCTCGGGCTCGCGATACTAAGCCGGGACGCCTATGAAAACCTCACTCAAAATTACCGCGCTACTCGCGCTGCTGACAGGTGGAGTCCTCTCCCTGTCGACCGGCTGTGCCGGCACCGCCACCCAACAAAGCACTGGAGAATACGTCGATGACGCGGCGATCACCACGAAGGTGAAGACCGCGATGGTGCGCGACGAAGTCGTCCGCGCCATGCAGGTCGACGTCACCACGTTCAAGGGCAACGTTCAGCTGAGCGGCTTCGTCGACACCGCCGAACAGAAGGCCCGCGCCGAGCAGATCGCCCGCGGCGTGAACGGAGTCACCGCCGTGACCAACAACATCTCAGTCAAGGCCGCCGCCGAATAAGCGCCCCGCCGTTCGTCCCTCTGAATTTCGCAGCCGGCCATTTCGGTGGCCGGCTGTTTTTGTTCACAACCTCATCGAGGGCGGGTCTCCCGATACGCCGCGGGCAATTCCGGACTCCGCCGTGATCGAGTCGGTCGCGTCCCCACGGATTCGACTGCGCGGGGAGAGACCGCGGCCGGCGCCGATTCACGTGCGCGCGGTGGTGTGGGCAACCAGCGCCCGCGATTCGTCGGCTGCGGCGCGTGCGCCTCACAGCCGGAACTTGGCAACCGCACCGCCTTCGGTTCCACTTCGGCGGATGGTTACCCTTTCCCCCCTTTGGCGCGGCGCGCTGGCTGGCGGTTTTCTGGTGATGGCTGGACGCGTCGACGCGGCAGCCGGCGCGGATTGGCCGAGCTATCTCGGCGACCGGGCGGCGAGCCACTATTCGACGCTCGATCAGATCACGACGGAGAACGTCCGCAGCCTGACGATCGCCTGGACCTGGCGGGCCGGAGATGCGCGGGCGGATTCCACGCAGATCCAGTGCAATCCGCTGGTCGTGGACGGTGTAGTGTACGTGACGACGCCCGGGCTGAAGCTGGTGGCGCTCGAGGCGGCGACGGGCGCGGAGCGGTGGCGGTTCGATCCGCCCGAGACGAGCGGCGTCAACCGCGGGATGAGTTACTGGGCGGACGGCGACGATCGGAGAATCCTGTATGCGTCCGGCCGCTGGTTGCACGCGGTCGATGCCGGCACGGGGCGCGTGATCGAGAGTTTTGGCCAGCGCGGGCGAATCGATCTTTCGCGCGGCTTGGGCCGGGACGTTACCGGGATGCAGGTCGATGCGAACACGCCGGGGGTGATCTACCGCAACCTGATCATCCTCTCGACGCGCGTCGGCGAAGGTCCGGGACCGGCCGCGCCGGGGCACATCCGGGCGTTCGACGTGCGCACGGGAATGCCGGTGTGGACGTTTCACACGCTGCCGCAGCCTGGCGAGCCGGGACATGAGACGTGGCCGGCCGACGCGTGGCGCAAGGTCGGCGGCGTGAACGTGTGGGCGGGCATGACCGTCGATGAGGAGCGCGGACTCGTGTTCTGTCCGGTCGGCTCGGCGGCGTTTGACTTCTGGGGCGGCGATCGGCGCGGCGACAATCTTTACTCCAACTGCCTGCTCGCGCTCGACGCCGCGACCGGGCGGCGGGTGTGGCACTATCAGATGGTGCGGCATGATTTGTGGGATCGCGATCCGCCGGCACCGCCGACGCTCGTCACGGTACAGCGCGACGGCCGGTCCGTCCCCGCGGTCGCGCAGATCACGAAGCAGGGCTACGTGTGGGTGTTTCATCGCGAGACCGGTGAGCCACTCTTTCCGATCGAAGAGATCGCGGTGCCGACCTCGGATTTGGCCGGCGAGGTCACGTCGCCGACGCAGCCGCTGCCGACGAAGCCGGCGCCGTATGCGCGGCAGTTGTTCACGGCGGAGGAAATCACGGAGCGCACGCCGGCGGCGCGGATGGCGGTGTTGGAGCGTTTCGTTCGGCTGCGCGCGCATGCGCGGTTCGCACCGCCGAGCCGCGAGGGCACGATCATCTTTCCCGGGTTCGATGGTGGCGGCGAGTGGGGCGGCGCCGCGGTCGATCCCGACGGCGTGCTCTACGTGAACAGCAACGAGATGCCCTGGGTGCTCACGATGATCGAAACCGGCGGCGGAGCGTCGCTCGGGCAGCAGGTTTATCTGCAGAACTGCACGGGCTGTCACGGCGCGGACCGGCGTGGCAACGCGGCGCAGAACATTCCTTCGCTCGTGGACGTGAAGCAGCGACTCACGCGTGCGCAGATTTTCGAAGTGATTACGAAAGGTCGGAACGTCATGCCGCCGTGGGGATTTTTGGAGGAGCCGAAGCGGCAGGCACTCGTGTCCTTCCTGTTGGGCGAAGGTGAAGGACGGCAGCCGGTCGAAGCCGCGAACCCGCCAGCGGGGACACCGCCTTACACGCATACCGGCTACAACCGCTGGTTCGATCCCGACGGGTATCCGGCGGTGAAGCCGCCTTGGGGCACGCTGAACGCGATCGATCTCAACACGGGCGAGTATCGCTGGCGCGTGCCGCTCGGCGAACTGCCGGAGCTGACGGCGCAGGGCATTCCGCCGACTGGGACCGAGAACTACGGCGGCGCCGTGATCACGGCGGGCGGGTTGCTGTTCATCGGCGCGAGCAAGGACGAACATTTTCGCGCGTTCGACCGGCGGACCGGGCAGGAGCTCTGGCGCGTGAAGCTGCCTGCGGGCGGCTACGCCACGCCGGCGACGTATGCGGTCAACGGCCGGCAGTTCGTAGTGATCGCCTGCGGCGGCGGCAAGATGGGCACGAAGAGCGGCGACGCGTGGGTGGCGTTCGCGCTGCCGGAACGCGCGACGCAGCCGTGAAGGCGAGCGGTGCTCATCGACGACGTCGCCGTCGGGGCGCAGCTCGCCGGCGCCCGAGTGCGTCGCGCGATGTTTTCGTAACTCAACCGCCGAGCGGTCGCGTCGCTTGGGCGATAAAAAATCACGCGGCGCTTCCCCCTTGTGTGTAGGCAAACCGCGAGTAGGTTCGCGCGCAAACCCCGCGCTCATGGCCACCGCAATCGTCCTGCTCAAGATCGACCACAACAAAGTCACCGGCACCGCCGAGAAGCTGCTGGAGATTCCCGACATCACCGAGGTCTATTCGATCTCCGGTCGCTACGATCTGCTTGTGATGATCAAGTGCGACCAGATCGACAAAATCGAATCGATCGTGACGGACCAGTTGTTGAAGACCGATGGGATCGTCGACAGCGAAACGATGTTTGCCTTCCGCAGCTACGACAAACGTGAGGGTGGCCGCGCGATCTCGGTCGACTAGTCGCGACAGTCGTCCTCGCCCCTTCCCGCCCGGCCGATCGTGCGGTCTTGCCGCGCGAAAACGTGTAACACCTGTTACAAAGTTTCGCGTGGACGGTGCAGGAGGGAGTAACGTCGTTCAACAGGTTGCTGCCACAGGGCGGGGAATTCTCACCTGTCGCCGGTCCCTTCGATGCAGTTAGAGGAGCGGCGATCGAAGCACCGACGAAACGATGTAACAGGTGTTACACATTTTCGTAGGGGCCCGGCAGACGCTTCACCTCGAACATTAGCTCAGGGGGCCTCCCAAACTGGAGCGAACTTCGAGCGGCCATCGCCCTGGCGGGTGACCGGGCCGGCCTGCAACATCCGGAAATGGCGATACGGAATTTTTGAAATGCCGCCGGGGCCGTGATCGAGCTTGCCGTCCCACGATTTGCCGGGATGGCCCCAAAGCCCTTCGGCATAGATCGGCTGTCCCTGGGCAATATCGACGAGCACCATGCCGTAACGCTGCAGTGCGACGCAGACGATCCGCTCCTCACGCGTGAGCTTGAACTGCGAGAGATCGAGCGCGGGATCGAGCTGGATGACGGTGCCCTCGGGAATGCCGCCCTCGGTGAAACCGTCGGTCCACGCCGCGGGAAAAACGAATTCCTTGTAGGCACAGAAGCGCGAAGCGGCCGCGATCTTGTGGCGGATTTCACCGGCGGCGACTTCGTCATAGCGGATCAGCCCCGCGACCGCGGGCACCCCGGCGGCCCGGCTGGGCCCGTGAAAGTGGACGCTTTCGCCGTCGCGCACGCCGAGCTGCTCCGTCGAGAAAACGCCCGGCCCGTCTGCGGCGTAGACCATGCCGGTCGCGGATTTCCACGAGCCGTCGAGATTGCGCGACAACGCCCACATGTCCCACACGAGATTGCGCTCCCAATCGACGACGGCGAGATGCGAGTCGGCCTTCGGATCGGGCGAAGCGGCGGCGGGAATCGGCACGTAGTCGAAGCCCGGACCGTGGCCAAACGTTGCGCGATCGGTGTGCCAGCGGATCTTTTCCTCCGGCGTGATCGCGAGCAGCCCGATGTGATGAACCGGCGTGAAGCGATCGACCTCGTAGACAGGAATCGTCCACTGTTTGCTGTTCACCAGAAAGTTTTCGCCGGTCGGCTCCGACTCGAGCAGCCGGATCCAACGCGCGGTGCGTGAATCAATCTTCGCATCAGCGGGGATCGGCTGATTCCAGAAACTGTCGTCGGCGAAAAAGCGTCGGGGCGTCTGCCGCGCAGCTTCGCGGTCCGCCTCGCGGCCCACGATGGTCCACGTGCTGCTCCGACCCTCCGGCGTCGTGAGCGTGAGCCGGGTGGTATCGGTGAGATCGATCGTCGGCGAAGTCGGGGCCGGTTGGCCATTGAGGGTCACGCGGGCCTCGCGCGGATGCGTCGTCCAGGTCGCGGTCGCTTTCATCGCGGCGCGCCGGTCGGCTGGACGCGACACGATGATCGTGCGGGTGAGATGATCGATTTCAGCGCGGGCCGATTCGCCGCGGACTGAAAAGGCGAGCACGTAAGGTCCGGGCACCTCGAGATTCTGACCGGGCAGGATTTCGGCCAGGTCGAGCACGCGAAAATGGCGGCGGATCATCTCCGGCGTGAAGACTCGCGTCAGTTCCTCCTTGTCGAGCACGCCACTCCATGCGGCGACGGCCTCGGGTGAGTTTTCGGCGTAGAGCACGTTGGCGCCGGCGAAGTCGCCGCAGTAGGCGCCGTAGCGCTGCAGGGCGCGGGCGATGATCTTGCCGCTGCGCGAGAGTCCGGAGTTCTCCACGTCCCACGCGGGATCGAGCTGGATCCGGCCGCCCATCGGGATGCCGCTGGAGTTTTGGATATCCGGACGCGTGACCTGCGCCGTGCTTGCCGGCGGAATGAAGAAGGCGCTGCGGCAGCGATCGTAGGCAAACACGAGGGCGTGTGGGATTTCGCCCGCGGCGATTTCCTCGCGCAGGATCAATCCCGCGATCAGCGGGAAACCGCTCGCGCGCGCCCGGTGCGAGTCGAACTCCCGCGCAGAGGCGAACCACGGCGGAGCTACGCCGGAGCTCGAGAGATCGGTGACGGCGCCGAGGCCGGTCCACCAGCGACCGTGCTCGTCCTGCCGTGCCCACCACATGCCCCATTCGAGGTTTTTTTGACGATCGATGATCGCAAGATGCTGGTCGCTGTCGCCCTCGGTCGGGGGCGAGGCTTGGGCCCCCGCGGGAATCGGGATCTGTCGCGGAAACTCGAATCCCGCGCCGTAGACGCCGGGTCGCAGATCACCCACGTCGTGCTTCGGGGTGGAATCGGCGTCGACGAAGTAGACCGGGATCGACCAGTCCTTGATGTTGATGAGCAGCGGACCGCGCGAGGCGAGTTCGTCGACCAAGCGCGCGGAATCGCGATCCGCCGGCGCGTCGGGCGCGATCGGCTGATTCCACGGACTGTCGGGCGAGAACGGTCGCCAAGGCGCGTCTGCAGCACGGGCGGCGGGAAGCAACGCGAACGCCAGGATCGTGCCGAAGGGGACGAGCCGGCTGGCTGGGGCACTCATGGCGGACAGTGTGACTGCCAGTAGCGCGGTTTCGAGCCGGCAGTGACCCTAAAACGTAATCGGACGGCGGCGGGGTTGCGCGGTTCGCTGGCTCCGCGCAGAGGCGCGGTTCAGCAGGCGAAGCGACGCGTGGCGAGCGCGATCGGAAGCCCGACCAGGACGATGTGACCGATAAACGGAATGAGAGCGACGTTCGGCGGCCAGAACGGCGAGTGCCAGGCGGAAAGCGGCAGCACGATCATCTGCATGACGACGTAGGCTCCGGCGCCATAGAGCGCGCCGAACACGAAGGGGCGCTCGCGGAGTGCGGCGGCCTTGCGGCTGAGCGCCACATAGATCGCGGCGATGATGAACGCGATGAGGAAGTGGAGCGCCACGCCGAGACTCGCGGACGCCGCAGCGCCAGAATAGGTTGCCCGACCGAGCAACCCGCCGGCGACCGATTGCATGACATGCACGACGCCCAGACCCTGCAGCAGGCCGTAGTACACAAAGGCGAAACTCAGATCGCCGACGCCGCACAGCAGTCCGCCCCAAAGCACCGCTCGCCCGGCGGCGGGGGCGGAAGGCAGGCGAGTCTGGGCGGTGAGCGACATGTTGAACCAATGCCTCATCGCGGCGCAGGGCGGCGAGTCCGCACTGCGGCTGTTCCTGTCATCCAACCGCGACGCACAGCACTGCACCAGAGCCCGCGTGTTCAGCAGGATTCGTGGGAGGGCGCAGCAAGTGCGTCTACAACCCCATGGGCGAGACGCCCGTGCCACGGGGCATGGGCGTCTCGCCCATGTGTGGGGAACGCGCTTCGCGCGCGAATGCGTCAGACCGAGCGCGGCTTCCGCACCATGACAGCGACGCCGATGATGGCGAGGATGCCGCCGCCGACCATGTAGATCACGTGCTTGGGCTGCCGCGAGCCGCCATCGACGGCGTTGGCGACCTCGGTGCCGGCCTCGGAGGCGGCGCCCACGATCGAGTCCTTGCGATTGAGCCCCTGGACGAAGAGGAAGATGCCGAGTGCGATCAGGATAATGCCGACGATGTTTTTCATGGGTGAGTAAGAATTCGGCCCCGACCGACCCCGCGGGGCACGATGCGTTCCCGCCCGCGTGGCGCGCAGGCAAACATAGGCGTTTACCGGATCCGGTCTGACGCGCGGGGCGTCAGGGTTTCGCTACTCGAACATCCGGCTCCGGCCGAACCGCCAGAGCGACACGGCCAGCACCGCGGCGGACATGCCGGCGAGGATGCCGATCTTCGGCAGCACCTCGAGGAGCGACCGACCGGCCCAAAGCACGTCAGTGAACCCCTCGACCGACCAGTAAACCAGCGTCAGCTTGCTGACGACCTGGATGTAATCGGGCATGAAGCTCACGGGAAACCAGGCGCCGCCGACCGCGCTCATCGAGATGACCAGAAACGTGGCCAGCCCCTGCGCCGCGGGAGCGCTGGGGGCGAAGGCGGCGATCAGCATGCCGAACGCCGAACACGCGGCCGCCGCCGCGAGCGCGACCGCAAAGAGCGCGCCGGCGTGGCTGAAGATGTCCAAGCCGAAAAAGAGCCGGCCGGCGAGAAACAGCGCGGAAATCTGCACCAGCCCGAGAATGATCCCGAACAGATAGCGGGCCCATAGAATGTGAGCGGGCCGAACCGGCGAAGACAGCAGCCGTTGAAAGACGCCGGACTCCCGTTCTTCGAACATCGCGGTGGCGGAGCCGCTGACTGCGAACAGCAGAAACATGATGGCGTAGCCGCCGACGATCCGCGCGGCCATCGGGTTCTTCACGTCCTTGCCGGCCACCTGTTCGGTCTCGATCCGCACGATTCGCGACAGCACATCGGCGGCGCCGTCTGCTTTCGCCGGCTGATCGGCGGGAGCGGTGGAGGAAGCCGAGCTGGGGAACAGATCGCCCGATGCGATCTGGCGTTTGATCGTCTCCTTGTCGCCCCCGAACGCGGAGCTGACGGACGACGCGAGTCCCTCGTTGAACTGCTCCAGACGTTGCGGTCCGATGACGTCGCGGGCGCGTTGCTGCAGCGAGCGACCGAGGAGTTGCGGGACCTTGGTGAAGATCGTTTTCTGCAGGAGGCCGTTCACCATCTGCGCTTCGATCTCGTTGCGCGGATTGGAGAGGAACTTCACGTGTAGCCCGAGCCGCGCGGAGGAGATGAGATCGGCGGGCAGGATCAGGGCGAAGCGATACTGGTTGTCGTGCAGGCCGGCGCGGACGTCGGCCTCGGTCAACGCGCGGCGGGAGCCATCGGCGCCGGCGGTGTCGGCGATCACCGCGAGGGCTTTCTCGGCGCGGAGGGCGTTGATCAAATCGAGCGCGGCCGGGTCGCCGCTGGCGTCGACCACCGCGACGGGGATGCCGCTGGGCCCGCTGTCCTTGCGGTAGAGTCCGAAGACATGCCCGAAGAGATAGATCAGCGTGATCGGAACGACGAACGTGATGATCACCGCGGCCTTGGCGCGGCGGAAGACGCGCAGACTCTTGCGCAGCAGAATGAGCGTGGGGCGCATCGGAGGGTTAGGAATCGCGAAGGGTGCGGCCGGTGAGCCGGAGAAACAGCGCCTCGAGGCTGGGCCGGTGGCTGACGAATAACCGCGGCGACAGACCGAGTGATTCGGTGAGCGCGAAGAAGGCGGACAACGGATACGCTGGCCGCGGTCGGAACCGGTGGGCGCCGTTCGCGGTGGTGAGTTCGCCATGCGCGCCGAGTTGGCTGACGAGGGCGGCGGTGGCCGGGGTCGCGGGAAACGCGATCTCCTCCTCGAAAGGCAACTGCGTCAGCAGCTCGTCGAGCGAGCCGAGCGCGAGGATTTTGCCGTGATCGATGATGCCGATCCGCGAGCACAGGCGCTCGGCCTCCTCCATGTAATGCGTCGAGTAGATGATCGTGACGCCGCTGCGATTGAGCTGCTGGAGGTAGTCGAAGATGGCGTTGCGCGACTGCGGATCGACGCCGACGGTCGGCTCGTCGCACAGCAACAGCTTCGGGCGGTGCAGCAGCGCGGCGACGAGGTTGAGCCGGCGCTGCATGCCGCCGGAAAACGTCTTCACCTGCGCCCGCCGCCGGTCCTGCAGTTGCACGGCGGCGAACGCTTCGTCGAGGCGTTCGTTGAGTTGCGCGCCGCGGAGCCCCTGCAGTTCCCCAAAAATCCGCAGGTTCTCCTCCGCCGTGAGTTCGGAGTAGAGGGCGATCGATTGCGGCACGAGCCCGAGCGCGCGGCGGGCGGCGAACGCGGTGGACGACACGGGCTGGCCGTCGAGCGTGATGGCGCCGCCGTCGAGGGCGCGCAGACCGGCGACGAGCGCCATGAGGGTGGACTTGCCGGCGCCGTTGGGGCCGAGCAGTCCGAAAAACTCGCCCGGGGCGATCGCGAGCGACACCTGGTCGAGCGCGGCCAGACTGCCGTAGCGTTTGCTGACGCTCTGGAGGGAAAGCAGCGTGGACGGATTCACGTGGAGGATACGAGCCGGTTGCCCGGAAGGGGCTGGACGACGATCGATCCGCTATGGCGAAGCAGCGGAGCGCTGGCGACGGTATTTCGCGGCTTAAGGCCGCGGCCTGGCGCCGCAGACGAGCGAAGTATGAGGCGCGTGCTTGGTAGGGCTGCCGCTTGCCGGCAGCCGAGGACGATGCCACCGTCCGCACATTCGTGGCCGGCGGCGAGCGCCGGCCCTACGGAGGAGCGGTGTCAGGATTGGCGGGAAGCGAGCGCCAGCGCGCGGGCGCGGACGGCGGGCCAATGGCTGGCCGGAATGATCGGGCCGAGATGCCGCACGGTTTCCGCGCCCATCAGCGAAGCGACCGCACCGCACTGCGGGAGCGGCCAGCCACGCAGATAGCCGAAGAGGAAGCCGGCGGCCCACGCGTCACCGGCCCCGTTGGTGTCGATGACGTCGGTCACGATCACGGGAGCGATGCGGTGCATCTCGTCGCCCGTGGCAAGCCACGCGCCGTCTTTGCCCAGCTTCACGGCGGCGAGCACGCCGTAGTCGGCGAGCCGGCGCGTGAGCGTGGCGTAGTCTGACGTCTGGTCCTGAAACAGCGCGCGGATTTCGTCCTCGTTGGCGAAGACCACGTCGATGCCCTTGTGGAGCTGGGAAAAAATCCAGTCGCGCGTGACGTTGATCACGTCGAACGAGGCGAGATCGAGACTGACGGTGCAACCGGCGGCACGCGCGGCGGCGAGGACCGCGTCGGCGAGCGCCTGGTTGAAAACCAGGTAACCTTCGATGTGGGCGTGCCGGCAGCCGGCGAAATCGGCGGCCGTGATCTCCTCCGGGGCGAGTGTCATCGCGGCGCCGAGACACGTGCGCAGCGTGCGCTGCGCGTCGGGCGTGACGAGCGCGAGACAGCGCGCGTTGGGCAGCGCGCCGCGTTTGAAGCGCGAGCCATCGACGCCCGCGGCGACGAAACTGGTGCGATAGCTGGCGGCCAGCGTGTCGTTGCCCAGCTTGCCGAGGAAGGACGCGCGCAGCCCGAGCCGCGCGGCGTTGAAGGTGGCGTTCGCTGAGGACCCGCCGGTCGACGTGGCGGGCGCGATCTCGAGTCGCGAGAGGATTCCGTGCATTTCGTCCGCGTCGACGAGGACCATGCCGCCCTTCTCGCCGCGGACGTGCTGGAGGAACGACTCGGGCACGGTGGCGAGCAAATCCATGATCGGCGAACCGACACCAATAAGATCGAAGGAGGACATGAAGGTGGAGTCTGGTGGGAGTCGAGGTGGCGACATTTGCGACGGGCACGCTAATTCGTCACCGTGAGGTCGGTGGCGAGCAGCGGCTCGTCGTCGATTTCGACGAGGATCGAGTAGACGCCCGGCTGCGGGAACACGAGGTTGCGGATGTCATTGATCAAATTGATCCGGTGTAGCGGGCTCACCGATTCGAACATACGCTCGATCATCGGGCGCGGGGTTTCGTTGCCCATCGCCATCGAGATTCGCAACCGGTGCTGGCCGGGCCCGCAGTCGGTGAGCGTGAGAAACCAGATCATGTAAGGGTGAACGAACGGAAACTGGGCCGCGCCGATGTTGGAAAAGATGCCGAGCAGCGTGTGTTTGCCCGTGGCTGGATCGATGTGGACCCCGTCGCACGTCACCCAGGCGAGCAGCTGCGGCTTCGAATGCATCCGGGCAGTGGGGCAAGCGGCGCGGGAGGGGGCAAATCATTTTGCTTGGAGCCGCTGCAGCGTCGGGGCTTAAGAGGAGCATGACGCTGCCGCCGTCGCTGAAACCCGTGGTCGATTTCCTGGCGGGCTACCCGGACTGGGTGGTCGCGGCGGTGCTGACGGTGGTGGCGGTGCTGGTGCTTTGGATCCTCGCGAAGGTGCTGAAGTGGAGCCTGTATCTGCTGATGGCGCTGGTGCTGATTGGTGGAGCGATCGGCACCGTTTGGCTGCTGCTGGAGTGGCTGAGGCCGGCCGCCGGGAGCTGAGGAGCCATGTGGCACGGGCGTCCCGCCCGTGGAAGCCGCCCTGCCGTGTTCGCCCGGGCGGCGGATACTACGCGCCGCCGGAGACCACGCATCCCAAGCCATCACGGGCAAGATGCCCGTGCCACGCGGACGAGCCGAGCTTTGGCTTGTCACGCTTCGGCGGCGCGCTCATGTAACGGACCCCAATGAAATACATCTTCGTGACGGGCGGGGTCGTGTCGTCATTGGGGAAGGGCCTGACTGCGGCCTCCCTTGGCGCGTTGCTGGAACTCCGCGGGCTGACCGTGCGCATCCAGAAGTTCGATCCCTACCTGAACGTCGATCCGGGCACCATGAGCCCCTTCCAGCACGGCGAAGTGTATGTGCTCGAAGACGGCGCGGAGACCGATCTCGATCTCGGCCATTACGAGCGGTTCACCAGCGGGAAGCTGTCGCGGATGAACAGCCTCAGCTCGGGGCAGATTTACGAGAGCGTGATCCAGAAGGAGCGGCGCGGAGATTATCTCGGCAAGACGGTGCAGGTGATTCCGCACGTGACGAACGAGATCAAGGAGCGGATTTACCAGGCGGCGAAGGACGTCGACGTGCTGATCACCGAGATCGGCGGAACCACCGGCGACATCGAGGGGCTGCCGTTCCTCGAGGCGATGCGGCAGTTCGCGCTCGAGAACGGCCCGCGCGACGTGATCTTCATCCACGTCACGCTCGTGCCTTTCCTGCACGCGGCGGGTGAGCTGAAGACGAAGCCGACACAGCAGTCGGTCGCGAAGCTGCGCGAGATCGGCATTCAGCCGCACATTGTCGTGTGCCGGACGGATCATCCGCTCGACGCCGGATTGCGCGACAAGATCTCGATGTTCTGCAATGTGCCGGTGAAGGCGGTGATCGAGTGCGCGGACGTGGCCAACTCGATCTACGAACTGCCGCTGGCGCTGCAGAAGGAGGGGATGGACCAGCTGGTGACGGACCTGTTCGGGCTGACGCCGCCGGCGCCGGCGAACAACATCTGGGACAAAATCGTGCAGCGCCTCCTGAATCCGGCGCACGAGGTCACGATCGGAGTCGTGGGAAAATACATCGAGCTTCAGGACGCCTACAAATCGGTCTACGAATCGGTGACGCACGCGGGGATCGCGAACAACTGCCGGGTGAACGTGATCCGGATCGACGCGGAGGATCTGGAGAAAGGCGGCTTGGCGGTGTTGAAGGGGCTCGACGGCATCCTCGTGCCGGGCGGGTTTGGCGATCGCGGCACCGAGGGCAAGATCGCTGCAGCGAAGTATGCGCGCGAAACCGGTATTCCTTATTACGGACTCTGTCTCGGCTTGCAGATCGCGGTGATCGAGTATGCGCGCAACGTGCTGAAGCTGGAGGGGGCGAACAGCACCGAGTTCGAGCCGAATCCGGCCCATCCGGTGATCAACATGATGGAGGAGCAGAAGAAGATCATCGACAAGGGCGCGACCATGCGGCTCGGCAGCTACGAGTGCGCGCTCACGCCCGGCACGAAAGCCGCCCGCGCCTATGGCGCGGAGAGCATCCGCGAGCGGCACCGGCATCGTTACGAGGTGAACAACGCCTACGTCGAGCAGCTCAAACGTGGCGGCGTGGTGATCAGCGGGATCAATCCGCGGCGGAATCTCGTCGAGATCATCGAGCTCAAGGATCACCCGTGGTTTGTCGCGGTGCAGTTTCATCCGGAGTTTCAGTCGAAGCCGAATCGCGCGCACCCGTTGTTCGCGGCGTTCATCGCCGCGACGATCAAGCGCCATCGCGGAGCGGGGAAACCGGCGGCGAAATCCGCGGCGCGGACCAGGCGGTCGGCCGCGAAGAAAGGCCGGCAGGCTTAATCCGGTGCGCGCCGCGCCGTGCAATTTCGGCTCGGCGCCGCCGCGTGGGTCCGCCTAAGCTGCGTGCACGCGTCCATGCTCTTCGATTCGAAAAAACTGCTGGTGATCGCCGGCCCGTGTTCGTTGGAAAACGAGCGCGTGTGTCGCGCGGTCGCCGAGCGACTGCAGGAAATCCAGCGGGCGCAGCCGGAGCTGACGCTGGTGTTCAAGGGCTCGTTCGACAAAGCGAACCGCACCTCGCTCGCAGGCGACCGGGGCACGGGACTCGAGGCGGGGCTCGAGTTGCTCGCGCTGATCCGGCGCGAGTATGGATTCCCGGTGCTTACCGACGTGCACGAGCGGCCGCAGGTGCCGCAGGTGGCGGCGGTGTGCGACGTGCTGCAGATCCCCGCGTTTCTTTGCCGGCAGACCGATCTGTTGCTCGCGGCGGCGGCAACGGGCCGGGTGGTCAACGTGAAGAAAGGGCAGTTTCTTTCGCCGCAGGAGATGCAATTCGTGACCGGCAAGCTGCGCGAGGGTGGGGCGCGTGAGGTCTGGCAGACGGAGCGCGGCACGACGTTCGGTTATCAAAACCTCGTCGTCGACATGCGTTCATTTGCGATCATGCGGCAGAACGGTTACCCGACGGTGTTTGACGCGACGCACAGCGTGCAGCTGCCCGGCGCGGCGGGTGGCAAGAGCGGCGGCCAGCGCGAATTCGTGCCGCCGCTCGCGCAGGCGGCGTTGGCCGCGGGCGCGGACGGACTGTTTTTGGAAACGCATCCCGACCCGGCGCACGCGATCAGCGACGGTCCGAACATGATCCCGCTGGCCGATTTGCCCGCGCTGCTCGCCCGTTGCGTGCGGATCTGGAAGGCCGCGCGGGAATAGCTCCGGTGCAGGCACACCGGTGCGTGGAGCGACGGATGGAGCGTGCAAACGCAGACTGAGCACTCCCTTGACCAAGTCCCGTCGCCCCGCAGACTCCCAGCCCTCGATTGTCATGGAAACTTTCATCATCGACGTGCCGGTGCCCTCGATGGGCGCGACTGTGAGCGAGCTCAACGTGATCGTGGTCACGGTGAAACCGGGCGACCGCGTCGCGCGCGGACAACGCCTCGGCGACCTCGAGAGTGACAAATCGACCTTCGAATTTGAGAGTCCCTGCGAAGGGGTGATTCGCAACGTGGTGGCGCAAGTCGGGCAGACGCTGCAATCGGGGCAGGTTTTCTGTCAGATCGAAACGTCTGACGAGAGCCAACGGCACCTCGCCTCGAAATCGCCAGGCGGAATCGCGCCGGCGGCCGCGGCGCCGAGTGCGCCGGCGGCCGCGGCGCCGAGTGCGCCGGCGGCGCCGCCGAAACCGCTGGTGTGGACGCCGCGCGCGACGAAGCTCGCCCAGGAGGCCGGGTTGGATCCGGCGAAGGTCACGGACATCGAAGCCACGGGACCAGGCAACCGCGTGTCGGGTGACGACGTGACCGCATATCTCAAGAAGCGCCAAGGTTGAGCGCACCGCTTCCTTCTACGATGACATCCGCCAGTTCTTCGACCGTGTGCATCGCCGGCGTCGGCTATGCCGTGCCCGCGGGCATCCGGGCCAATAGCGAAATTCTCAAAGCCTTTCCGCATCGCACGGAAGAGGAGATGGTCCGGCTCACGGGCATCAAGGAGCGGCGTTACGCGGCGGAAAACGAGAGTGCGACCGACCTTGCGGCGATCGCGGTGCAGCACGCACTGCGGCAGGCGGGACTCGAGGCGACGCAGATCGACGGCGTGATCATGGCCACGTTGATTCCGGACCAGCCCGTGCCGTCGATGGCCAGTGCGCTGGCGCGGCGGCTGGGAATTCCGCACGCGCTGGCGTTTGATCTGAACGCCGCCTGCTCCGGCTGGCTCTACGCGTTGGAAGTAGGGCGATCGTTCATCGTGTCGGGCACGGCGCGCAATCTGATCGTCGTAACGGCCGAGCTGCTCTCGCGGATCACCAATCCGCAGGATCATCACACCGCGTTCCTGTTCGGTGACGGCGCGGGGGCGGCGATCCTGACGGCGGGAGCGAACGGTCACCGGCTGCACCGAATGGGGCTGGGCGGCGATGCGAATCAATTCGAGGCGATTCAGCGACCGGGCGGCGGCGCGCGGCGGCCCTTCCCCTGTGCCGAGCGCAGCGACCTCAATCACTTTTTCCTTCAGATGGACGGCGCGGCGGTGTTCAAACACGCGGTGCACGGGTTCGCCGAGCAGATCGAGCAAACCCTCGCGCGGGAAGGCTTGAAGACCGACGACATCGCGTGGGTCGTGCCGCACCAAGCCAACGAGCGAATCCTGAAAGCCGTGAGCCGTCGCGTGGGGATTCCCTACGAGAAGTTCGTGATGACGATTTCGAAATACGGCAACACGAGCGCCGCGAGCGTCTCGATGGCGCTGGGCTGGGCCGCGGAAGAAGGTATCTTCAACGATGGCGACCGGATTATCTTCTGCAGCGTGGGAGCGGGGCTGACGTTCGCGGGCGGGCTGCTGGTGTGGTAAGGAGAGAGGCGCCTCGCCAGCGTTTGGATGCGACGAGGGCGCCGCATCCCCAGGGAGACAACGGCCGATAAGCGTCGCGCGTGCCCCTCAGCGCGCCGGTGCGCGTCGCGGCCGCGTCGCTGACGACGCGGTCCGCACGGCGAAACCGTTCGGCTCCGGGGAGAGCCATTGGGGAAGCGCGTTGCGGCAACGCGCTCCACCTCGGCGATCCGAGCTACTCCTGCAACAGCGCCTGTACCTGCGGCTCGCCGAGGTTGGCTTTCGTTACGACGACGAAGTCGCAGTAAACCTGCTCAGGGACGGTCTGGCCCTTGAGCAGTGCCGCGGCCATGGTCACGCCCTTGGCGCCGATTTCCTTGGGCACCTGTGCAATCCAGCCGTGCATCACGTCGTTTTGCAGCGCCGCCACGATGGTGGGACTCAGATTAAAGCCGAAGCCGACGAGCTTCACCTTGCCGCCGAGCTGCTGCGATTCGATCACCTTCAGCATCGCCATGGTGCCGGGCGTGCCTGAGCAAAGCACCGCTTTGGTGTCGGGGTGCTGGCTGAACACGAGCTTGGCTTTTTCGACTTCGAAACCGGTTTCCGCGCCGCTGTAGATGTCGCGGTGCACGACCATCTTCGGGTAGACGTCATGGATGGCGTTGTAGGCGCTGCGCTCGCGCAGCGTGGTGGCGACGCCGGTCTGCGAATGTTTGAGGATGCAGACTTCGTCCTCTTCGGAGACGAAGGTGGTGAGCAACTTGCCGGCGGCGGCACCGGCGTCCTCGTGATTGGTGGCCACGAAAACCGGCATTGGCCCGGCGATGGGTGAGTCGAGCACGACGACCTTCACTCCCTTTGCGATCGCGGCGGCGACCGGAGCGGCGAGCGCGTCCTTGCTGTCGGGCGCAATGACGATCGCTTGCAGGCCTTGTGCGACCATCGAATTGAGGAGCTGCACTTGGATGCCGATGTCAGCTTCGGCCAGCGGCATCTTGACGGTGATTTCGAGGCCTTCCTTCTGGGCGGCCTCGACGGCGCCTTTTTCGACGGCGGTCCAAAAATCAGAACGACCTTTGAGGAGAACGCCAATCGTGGGAGCTGCAGCCGCGGTGGACGCAAGGCAAACGCCGAGCGCGACCGTCCCGGCAAAACGGCGAATCAGGGGAGATGTCATAGAGTAGGGGTTTCCCCCTTCAATCGGCCGCGCCCGATCCGCGCTCAAGCGGAAATCTTTCAGCCGTTCTGCAGTTCGTAGCTCAACACACTCAACGCGTACACCGCGGCGGTCTCGCAGCGCAGGACGAGCGGCCCGAGCGTGATCGGCTCGAAGCCGGCGGTTTTCGAAAGACTCATCTCCGCGGGCGTGAAATCACCTTCGGGTCCGACCAGCCACAGTACCTTTTTCGGGGTCCGGCCGTGTGTGGCCTGAAAGGCCGCGAGGACGGTTTTTAGCGACTTGGCGGCCGGCTGCAGGCTGGCGATGAGTTTCAAGTCATAACCGCGGGCAGATTCCATGAAGGTTGAGGCATTCTGGACGGCCGTGATTTCGGGGAGGAACGGATTGCCACATTGCTTCGCGGCTTCGAGCGCGGCGGTCTGCCATTTGTCGATCTTGCGGTCGGAACGGTCGGAATCGAGATGCACCTGCGTGCGTTCGCTTTCGAGCGGCGCGATCCGCGTGGCGCCGATCTCAGTGGCCTTGCGGACGATGGCGTCCATCGACGCGCCTTTGGGCAGCGCCTGTCCCAAGGTGATTTCGTAGGCGAGCGGCCGCGCTTTCTGGCGGAAACGCACCTTCAGGAGCGCGGCGTTCTTGCGGTCGTCGACCAGCTCGCAAATCCACTCCACGCCGCGGCCGTCGAACGCCACGACGGTGTCGCCGCGTTTGGCGCGGTTGACCGCGACCAGGTGGTGCGATTCGTCGGCCGAAAGCGTGATTTCGGAGGGTTCGGCGGTCGCCGGGAGGCAGAAAACGCGAAAATCAGGCATACTGCAGTGAAACGGCCCGGCTGGGCGCTGACAAGCATCCGCACGGGCCGACCCAGACAGCGGGAAAACAGAAAGGGCGCTGGTGAAAAACCAGCGCCCTTGCCGACTTTAACTACAAACTATGAACTACACTAAAAAGAACGTAACACCTAACACACACCGGGAAAGACGCACGAGGTGCCGGAGCGTTCAAAAAAAAGCTGACGGGTTCAATTATGACAGGCCGGCGCTGATTCGTACCGCCGGTAGCAACGAAGCGGTGCAGCCCACGCCTACCCCTTTTGATCCTGTTGGCGTTCGCGGCGACGCGCGGCGATCATCTGATCGTGTTGGGCTTCGTCGACACCCTCGAGGGCGAGCCGCTCCACGGCCTTCTCCTCGTCGGGTCCTTCGAGCGTGCGGGTCTGCTGGCCACTGTCGGAGACTGGTTCGCTGGGATCGCGGGAAATATCGCGATGGGGTTCGTCCTCCTCGACCGTGGTCGGCGGCGCTGAAGGCCGAGCAGATCGGCTTTGGCGCGGGCGAGGTCGTCGTCGGTGATGTCGGCGCCGGAGCGGCCGTCGATGTCGGCCAGCTCACGTGCCCGCCGCTCGATGTCGGCGCGGCTGATGCCGCCCGTGCCCTTGCCATGGAGAAGGATGCGGCCGGTGGTAGGATCGTTGGAGAGATTCATGATGGGAGATCGGTGGGGCGCCGCCGGCGGAGTGCCGGGAGCGAAATTCGCGTACGCCGTGACGCGGCGGATGGGCCGGGACGGCGAGCTTCCTTTTGGTCCGCAATCTACTCGCTCACGGCGACGTCACCATCCAGTCCGCCGCGGCTCGCTTCATGGGGCCAAAGCCCGAGCGAAAGTGCTACGGGAAATCGCGTGGGGTCGAATCAGGGCCGCCGCCGCTGGCGAGAGGCGGAAGCCCGGCTAGGTTGCGGGATGAGGTCTCTTTGGAAAGGCTCGATCAGCTTTGGTTTGGTCAACATCCCCGTGGCGCTTTATCCGGCGACGCGGAGCGAAGAACTGAAGTTCCGGCTGCTGCGATCGAGCGATCTCAGCCCGGTGAACTACAAGCGGGTGGCGCAGGCGGACGGTCGCGAAGTGCCGTGGGAGCAAATCGTCAAGGGCTACGAATATGAGAAGGGGAAGTTCGTGGTTTTGAAGGAGGACGACTTCAAGCGCGTCGACGTCGAGGCCACGCAGACGGTGGACATCATGGATTTCGTGCAGCTGGACGAGGTGAACCCGATGTATTTTCACAAGCCCTACTACCTGGTGCCGGACAAGGGCGGCGCGCCAGCCTACACGCTGCTGCACGACGTGCTCACGGAAACCAAGAAAGCAGGCATCGCGAAGGTCGTGATTCGGACGCGGCAGCACCTCGCCGCCGTGAAGGCGCAGGGGCAGGCGCTGGTGCTCGAGATCATGCATTTCGCGCAGGAACTCGTGGATGTCGGCGAACTGGATATCCCTGTGGCGAAAGGGGGCGCGAAACGTCGCGAACTCGACATGGCCAAAGCGCTGGTCGAGCAAATGACCGAGACTTGGCAGCCTGAGCGCTACACCGACGACTATACCTCGGCGTTGATGGCGATGATCAAAGAGAAGATCGAGTCAGGCGGAAAGACCAGCGGGGCGGCGCCGAAGCCGCGTCGCGCCACGAATGTGATCGACTTGGCGGCGGTCCTGCAGGAGAGCCTCAACCAGACGGGAGCAGGCGCGAAAAAGAAGCCGGCCAAGACGGCCAAGCGCGGTAAATCGCGCAAGGCGGCATAGTCGCGGTTGGGCCAGGCAAGTCGACCTGCGCGCAGCCGCTCCGAATCGCGTTGCCGCCTCCAGCGGCGCGCGCACGCCGGGCGTTGCAGAAAACCTGCGAACAAGTGAGAGGCGAGGGGGTCTGTGCGTCACTTGCGCACCGTTTCCTTCACTGACGCAGGCCTCGGGGATTCCCGCATTCTGGCATCCCGCCATTGCCACCGGCGGGAAACCGCATCGGGTATTTCAACAGATGATGGTTCCGGTGGATTTGGTGAACAGAACTGGTGGCGTGTCCGGGGCGGTGCTTTCGGGATTCCACGATAGCGCTTCGCTGCGCCGCCATTAGCCGCTCCGCCAATCACGATGCGCGCCTTATGACTGTTTCCACGCCTCCTTCCGTCCAGTCCCCTCCGACGAACAACCGCATGTCCACCGCGGCGAACCCTACAACCATTCACGTGCTGGTGGTCGAAGACCACGAGGACGATTTTCGCTATCTGGCGTTTCTGCTCGGGCGCAGCGGCACCGCCAACTATCACCTGAGCTGGGCGTCGAGTTACGCGGCGGGGCAGGCGATGCTGCGGCAGGGCGGATTCGACGTCGGCTTGTTCGACTACCGCTTGGGCGGCGGCACCGGACTCGATTTGTTGCGGGAGGCGCACGAGACGGGCTGCACGATTCCGATCATTTTGCTGACGGGACACGACAGCGCCGAGGTCGACCAGGAAGCGTCGCAGGCGGGCGCGGCGGACTATTTGTGCAAGACCGGGCTGACGGGCACCGAGCTCGAGCGTACCATTCGCTACGCGATGCGGCACGCGGCGATGACGACCGCGTTGCGTCAAAGCCAGCAGCAGCTCGAGCTGTTCATGCGCAGCGTGCCGTGCGCGGTGGGGATTCGGGACCAGCAGGGCCAGCTCCTTTTTCAAAACGAACTGTTCGCGCGCTATTTCAAGGACGGCGGGCTGCTCGAGCGGGTGGGGCCGTCGTCGTTCGTCGAGGCGCTCCCGTACTCGCAGGGCGACCGCCACTGGCTGGTGAACTCCTTTGCGATGGTGAATGCCGAGGGCCAGCGTCTGCAGGGCTTCGCCGCGATCGACATCAGCGAGCGCGTGCGGATGGAAAACGAGCTGCGGCGCACGACCAGCCTGTTGAGCAGCATCATGCGCAGCCTGCCCGCGATCGCGGGCCGGCTCGATGCGTCCGGGCGCGTGGTCGAGGCGCAGGGCAGCGGATTGGACCGGACGGGCCTGGCGCCCGAGAATTTGCTGGGCCGCGTGTTCGCGGCGCAATATCCCCCGAGCGCGATGGCGATCGCGCAGGCACTGCAGGGCGAATCGGCGAACTTCTCGCTGACCGGCAAAGTCGGCGCGCAGGAGTGGCAGGTGGAATTTTTCGTGACGGCGGACAGCGATCGCGCGGGCGGAGCGGCCTTCTTCGGGCGCGACGTCACCGAGCGGCGCTGGTTGGAGCAGCGCCTGCTCACGATCAGCGACGCGGAGCAGCAGCGCATCGGCGCGGATCTGCACGACGGGTTGGGCCAGCAGCTGACGGGCATGGCGTGCCTCGCGGCCGCGCTGCGCGACCGGTTGAAAAAAACCACGCCGGCGGAGGCGGAGAACGCGGATTTGATCGCGCGGCTGGCCAGCGAATCGGTGGCGCAGAGCCGGGCGCTCGCCCGCGGGTTGTGTCCCGTGCAGTTGGAGAAAAACAGCCTCACGAGCGCGCTCGAAGACCTCACCTATCAGGCGCAGCTGCTGCACGGCAGCGAATGCCGTTTCCGCGCCGAGGGTGCCCCGCCGCAATGCGAGCACCTGGCCGCGATCCATCTGTACCGCATCACGCAGGAAGCGATTCACAACGCCGCCCGTCACGGTGGCGCCAAGCACATTCTCGTCCATCTCGCGCCGAAGGCCGGCCAGTATTGCCTCACGATCAAGGACGACGGTCGGGGCTTCGATCTGAACGCCGCCCGGGCCGCAACGGGATCCGGGTTACGACTGATGAGCTATCGGGCGAACATGATCGGTGGCACATTTTCGGCGGAATCTAGCCCCGAACGGGGAACACAAGTGAGCGTTCTGTTTACGAGTGCATCTGCGAAATGAAAACCAATCCCGACCCCGAAAACTCGCCGGCGGCGAGCAGCACTCCGACGAAGAGTCGCGTCTTCCTGGTCGACGATCACCCCATCACGCGCCAAGGCGTGGCGGTTTTGATCAATCAGGAGCGCGATCTGATGGTGTGCGGCGAGGCCGATAGCGCGCCCGTTGCGATCGACCTGATCCAGAAGCTTTCCCCCGATGTGGCTTTGGTGGACATCACGCTCAAGACGACGAGCGGGATCGAGTTGATGAAACACCTGAAGGCGCTCCGGCCGGAGATGCCGGTGCTGATCATGAGCATGCATGACGAGAGCCTGTTCGCCGAGCGCGCGCTCCGCGCCGGCGCCAAGGGCTACATCATGAAGCACGAGGCCAGTGCGAAGATCCTCACGGCGATCCGCCGCGTCCTTTCCGGCGAACTTTATCTCAGCGACAAGATGAAGGAGAAGATGCTGCACCGGCTGGTGAACAACCGGAAGGAGGAGGTCGTCTTCTCGATCGACACGCTGAGCGATCGCGAGATGGAGGTGTTTCAGCTGATCGGCAACGGCTATGGCACACGTCAGATCGCCTCGAAGCTCAACCTTAGCGTGAAGACGATCGATTCCTATCGCGAGCACCTGAAGCTGAAGCTGCGGCTGGAGAGCGGCACCGAACTCGTCCGCCACGCCATTCAGTGGGTGAAGAGCGAAGGTCTGGTCTGACGGCGCACGACAGGAACGAGCGCGCGGGACGACTCGGCATTTTGCCGGCTGGACGATCGGAGTACGCCCCGATGTTTCCCGGCTGAGATGTCGGCTATAACGCCCCCGGTTGTTCCGGTGGCCGGATCCCAGTAGCTCACCCCTGGCGACCCACCCCGCCAGCCGCTGCGATCCGGCCACCGCGTGCACCGGGCGCGCGTCACGGAGGGCGCGGTGGATCAGGGATCTCCCGGGCTGGGCTTCGGACCGACCCCTGATTTCGAGCGGCGGCCCGACCGGCATAATGTGGCCTGCCACATGACGCTTCGCCCGCCGCAAACCCAGCCGCAACAGCCAGGTATCGAGTCTGCCATGACGCCGCGGCCGGTCAGCGAAGGCAACCACTTGAAACCGGCTGGCCGGCTGCTGGGCAAGGTGGCTTTGATCACCGGGGGCGACAGCGGCATCGGGCGCGCCGTGGCGATCGCGTTCGCGCGGGAAGGGGCAAACATTGCGTTGAATTATCTGAACGAACACACGGATGCGATCGAGACGCGCACGCGGGTGGAGACGCTGGGGCGGAGCTGTCTGCTGCTGCCGGGCGATGTCGGCGACTCGCGCGAGTGCGAGAAATTCGTGACCGCCACGCTCGCGAAATACGAAGGCATCGACGTGGTGGTGAACAACGCGGCGGAGCAGCACCCGCAGGCCTCGCTGGCCGACATCACCGACGCGCAGCTGGAGCGGACGTTTCGCACCAACATCTTTGCGCATTTCTACCTCACGCGGGCGGCCTTGCCGTACCTGAAGAAGGGCGCGACGGTCATCAACACCACGTCGGTGACGGCTTACCGCGGCAGTTCCCATCTGCTCGACTACAGCGCCACCAAGGGCGCGATCGTGGCGTTCACCCGGTCGCTGGCGCTGGCGCTCGTGGAAAAGGGGATCCGGGTCAACGCGGTGGCGCCGGGCCCGATCTGGACTCCGCTGATCCCGGCGACGTTCTCGAAGGAAAAGGTCGCTTCGTTCGGCAGCGACGTGCCGATGAAGCGGGCGGGCGAACCGGAAGAGGTCGCACCGTGCTACGTCTTTCTCGCCTCGGAGGAGGCGTCCTACATCACCGGCCAGGTGCTGCATCCCAACGGGGGTGAGATCATCAACGGCTAACCGCTCCGCGTATGAAGTTGGTGCTTATCGGTTCCGAATCCCAGAACCGCCGGTTGGTTAGCCTTGGGCTGCACCGCCGCGGGGATGAAACGTGCCAGCTCACCCGCCGCGCGGAGCTCGCGCGGCTGCCAGCGCTGCGCGAATGGCAGGTCGTGCTCCTCGACTGGGACCTGCGCACCGACGGTGCCGCCGAGCTGTTGCGCGAGCTGCACGAACGCGATCCGGAGCTGCCGGTGGTGGCCATCGTGACCAATCCATCGGCGGCTGCCCAGGCGCGCACCGCCGGCGCGACGGAGACCGTTTTCAAACCGATCAACATCGACGAGGGGCGCGCACTGCTGCAGCGGGTCGCCCGCGCCGCCAAACCCGCGGCATCCGCCGCCGAGCCCGCGGGCGACACGCGGTTCATCACGCAGAGCGCGGCGATGGAGCAGGTGCTCGCGATGGCCTGGCGCGTCGCGCCGACGTCCGCGTCGGTGCTGCTGCTGGGCGAGAACGGCACCGGCAAATCCATGCTCGCGCGCGCCGTCCATGAGCACAGCACGCGCGCGAATGGGCCCTTCATCAACGTGAACTGCCCGTGCCTGCAGCCGCAATTGCTCGAGAGCGAGTTGTTCGGCCACGTGCGCGGGGCTTTCACCGGCGCCGTCAGCGATGCCGTGGGCAAGGTCGCAGCGGCCGAGGGAGGAACGCTTTTTCTCGACGAAGTCGGCGAGTTGCCGCCAGAGATCCAGGCGAAGCTGTTGCGGCTGCTGCAGGAGCGCTGCTACGAGCGCCTCGGCGAAGCCCAGACGCGTCGCGCGGACATCCGCGTGATCGCCGCCACCAATCGCGACCTGCGGCAACGCGTGGCAGCGGGCGCCTTCCGTGAGGACCTCTACTATAGGCTCAACGTAATCACCATCGAGATGCCGTCGCTGCGGGGCCGGCCCGAGGACATCGTGCCGTTGGCCGAGCATTTTCTCGAGACGCTGAGCCAGTCGGCCGGCGGGCCGCGCCGACGGCTGACGCTGGCGGCGCGGGAGGCGCTCGTGGCCCACAGCTGGCCGGGAAACCTGCGCGAGTTGCGCAACCTCGTCGAGCGCGCGGCGATTCTGTGCGACCGCGAGTGGCTCGACGCGACGGATTTCCCGGAACTCCTCGGCCGCACCGAACCCGGCTCACCGCAAGTCGGCGAATTCGTCACGCTCGAAGCGCTGATCGAGGCGCACATCCGGCAGGTGACCGCCCGCGCCGAGAGCTACGAACAGGCGGCGCGCATCCTGGGCATCGACAAGTCGACGCTCTACCGCTGGCGGAAACGCTTCGAGAACTTCGATCCGACGAACGTCGAGGCGTTCGTCGGCTGACGGCGGCCGGCAAAAAAAAGCGGACGTGCTCGCACGTCCGCTCGTGAATCAGACGGCGCACCGCCGGTGCATCGGTGATTACTTGACCGACTTGTGCTTCAGATTCTTCGCCGTCTGCAGGTGTTCCTGCATCGCCGGCAAATGCATGCGGGCGAACGAGGCCAGCTCGGCGTCGTCCGACTTTTCGGCATGCGAGCTCAGCAGGTCGATGGAGTCCTCGTGCGCATCGATCATCTTCTCCAGATAGTCCTCGTCGAAATCCTTGGCGGATTTCTTCGACCACTTGGCGAGATTCGTTTCGTCGGTCGGGAGCATCAGGCCCTTGCTGGAGGCCAGCTTCGACAGCTCTGCGTTCACCTTCTCGTGGGCGGCGACGAGCTCCTGCGCAAAGTTGCGGATGTCGGGACGCGCCGCCTGCGTGGTCGCGAGCTTGGAGAGCGCGACCTCTTCCATGCCGAGTTTGGCCAGCTTGTCGACGAACCGGCGATCGCCGCGCGACAGCTGCAGTGAGCCGCTCATGCTGCGCTCGCCGGCGGTGGCGGAGGCAGAGGCGGTGGGAGTGGTCTTGTCGGCCGAGCTGGCTCGGCTCGTATCGGCCGCGAACACCGGAGTGGCGGCGGTGAAGGCGAGCAACGAAGCGGCACAAAGCGCGTGCCGTATAGGGGTTTGGTAAGTTTTCATGACACTCCCACAGTCCTCGGCACCGGGCGATCGGTGCCACGGGTTCGCCCCGCAGTGCGGCGTCGGACGCCGACCCTTGGCAAGATTCCCGATCAAGCCGCGTGGCGTGGCGGCGCCTCGTTGTGCTCAAGCCAGAACGCGCGGAACGCGGAGGCGAGTTCGACGAGCTGGGTGAGCGAGGAGGGCTTCACCAGATACGAGTTGGCGCCCGCGGCGTAAGCACGACGCAGGTCGCTGCGTTCTTTTGACGACGTGAGCACGACGACCGGGAGCGTGGCGAAACGCGGATCGCCACGAATCCAGGCCAGCACCTCGAGCCCCGAGCAACGCGGCAGCTTCAGGTCGAGGAGTACGACGGAAGGAAGGGGATACGCGGAGCGGTCCGCAAAGGCGCTGCGGCCGTCGAGGTAGGCGATCGCCTGGTCGCCGTCATGGACGGTATGCACAGGATGACTGATGCCGGCGCGCGCGAACGCATGCTGCAGCAGCGTGACGGCGTCGGGCTCATCTTCGACCAGGAGAATGGGATCAAGCGGTAGCATGCGCGACAGCGGGCAACACGGCGTTCACCGCGGGGAATTCAATCCAGAAGCGACTGCCGGCGTCCGGGACCGACTCGAGCCCGCAGCTGCCGCCCATGCGGCTGACCGCTTTGCGTACGAGCGACAACCCGATGCCGGTGCCCGGGTATTCGCCGGGGCTGTGCAACCGTTCGAAAAGCCCAAAGATTCGTTCGTGATGCCGCGGGTCGATGCCGATGCCTTCGTCCTCGACCCAGAGCCGCACGCCACGCTCCGACACCTCGGCGCGGATGCGCACGACTGGCGGCTGCCCGGCGCGGGTGAATTTCAGCGCGTTGGAAACCAAATTGGAGATCGCCTGAAAGAGGCCGGTGCGATCCGCGCGCACGGTGGGCAAGGGGCTGTCGACGGACACCCGCGCCGACGTTTGGCGAATCATCGCGTGCTGGTTGGCGAGCACGTCGGAGATCACGTCGTCGAGCGGCAGTTCCGCCAGTTGCAGATCCGTGCGGGCGAGCCGACTGTAGGAAAGAAGGTCCTGGATGATCGTATCCATCCGCGTCGCCGCGCGGATGATGCGCTGGAGGTAGTCGCGGTTTTCGGCCGAAAGCGTGGCGCCGGCATCGGTGCGGATCGCCTCCGCGAAACCGCGGACGAACTGCAGTGGCGTGCGCAAGTCGTGGGAGACAGAATAGGTGAACGCCTCGAGTTCGGCGTTCGCTTCCCGCAGTGTCGCCGTGCGCATCCGGACGCGTGCCTCGAGTTCCTCGGCGTGGGACTTGAGGCGCGCGCGGGCTTCGTCGAGTTCGGCATAGGCCCGGCGCTGCTCGTCCATGTCGGTGGCGCTGCCGACCCACTGGACGACGGCCAGGTGATCGTCGCGGCGGGGCAGCGCGCGCACGAGATGCCAGCGCCAGGTGGGATTTTTGCCGCAGCGCAGCCGGCACTCGTGCTCGAACGGGACACACTGCGCGACTGCGCGATGCCAGAGTTCGCGCGTGATCGCGCGATCCTCGAAATGTACCGCCTCGAGCCAGCCGTCGCGCGCGAGCGACGCCGCCTCGGTCATGCCGGTCGTTTCCAGCCAGCGGCGGTTGACGTAGTCGGGTTGTCCGTCCGGCAGCGCCGTCCACACCATCTGCGGCATGGCGTCAGCGAGGAAGCGATAGCGGGTGAGAGCCTCGGCGAGCGCCTGCTCGGTCTCCTTTCGCTCCGTGATGTCGTACGCGTGGATCACCACTCCGCACACGCGCCCGTCGGCGTCGCGGTCGGGCCGGTAGCTTGCGATGAGGTGACGCTCCCGGTCGCCAGTGCGCAGGGTGGTTTCGTGCCGCATGTTCCGGCCGCGGAACGCGGCGCGGAGGTAAGGCGCGATGCGCGGGTAGGCCTCGTCGCCGACGAGCTCGCGCATCGTCCGTCCCTGGATGGCGAAACCGTCCACCCCGAGCCATTTCGCATATTTCTCGTTGTGCAGCTGGAAGCGTTCGTCGAGTCCGAGATAGCCGACCATCGCGGGCATCGCATCGATGATGGTCTTGAGCAGCAGGCTTTGGCGGTCGAGGGCGCGCTCGGCGTGCTTCTGCGCGGTGAGGTCGAGCACGAACACGAGCGACTCGTCGGTTTGCGGCAGGACCATGCCACAGACGAGTGCCTGCACGCGCGCGCCATCGGGCCGGACGTATTCCTTTTCGTAGGGAGCGCAACGGCCGGTGCGGACCAGTTCCTCGCCAGTGTGCATGTCGACGAAGTGCCAGCCGGGGGCGGTGCGCTCGTTCATGCTGGCGCGGCCGGCCGCGACGTCGTCCTGCGTGTAACCGAGGAGTTGGGCCAGCGTGCCGTTGGCGGTCAGGATCTGCCCGGAGCGAGCGACCGTGCCGATGCCAAACACATTGGCCTCCCAGATGAACCGGAATCGCTGCTCACTGCGCTCCACTTCGCGCAACGCCTGGGCCTCGGCGGCGGCGGCCTGACAGGCGCTGCGATAGAGCCGGGCATTGTCGAGGGCGAGGCCGGCGATCCCGGCGATCTTGCGCACGAGTTCGCATTCCTCGGCGCCGAGCCGCCGCCCCGAGGCGAGCGTGGCGAGCGCCAGCACGCCGATGATCGCCCCGCGCGCACGCAGCGGTACGCCGGCGTAGGTGATGTCCGGCGTGGCGCGCAGTCGCTCGAGCTGGGCTTCGTCGGCCGCGAGCGTGCGGAGCAGCGCTTCGTCCGGGCCGGTGAGCTGCACGAGTGCACCTTCGCGCACGACGCGCTGCTCCAGGCTGTCCGGGGCCGCGGCGGGCCGCGGCACGCCGCCGGCGGGAACGCGGTCGTTGCGCTGCAGCCGCACGAGTTCGAGCTTCCCCGCGTCGTTGACGAGATGAATGGAACACCAGTCCGCGATCCGCGGGACGAACGCCTGCCCGAGCACGTCGGCGCACTTGTCGAGATCGAGCGATTCGGTGAGCGCCGCCTGCAGCCGCGCGATGAAGGCGAGTTCCTCGCGCTCGTGGCGCGAATCGGTGACGTCGTTGCAGGAGCCGATGTAGCCTTCGAACTCGCCGTCCTGGTCGAAGCGGGGCACGGCGTACTCGTGTAACCAGCGGTAGGTGTCGTCGGCGCGGCGCAGCCGGTATTCGATGCGGAAGGGCTTGCGGGCGGCCATCGCCTCGGTCGAAACGGCGTGATAACGCGCCGCGTCGGCGGGGTGCAATTGGCCGGGGCGCCGGCCATGCGGTTCACTCGCGCGGCCGGTGAACGTGACCCAATTGCGGTTCACGAACGCGCAGCAACCGTCCGCGCCCGTGGACCAGATCAGCACCGGCGCGTTGTTCGCCATGATTTCGAAATTGCGCGCGGCTTCGTCGCGGGCGACGCGCGACCGTCGCAGCGCCGAATGCAGCGCGACGCACAGGCCGGTGATGATCCCGCCGTTGGCCACGAACAGCAACAGGCGGGAGACGATGGCAGAGTCCAGGCCGGTCGTGGACGAGCCGGCGTAGACGCCGACCAGGGCGCCGCCCACGGTGGCGAGTAGGCCCGCCCGCGCGCCCCCGAACCACGCGCTCACAAACGTGACCGGCAGGAGCAGCGCGAACGGAGCATCATACTGGAGGCCGAAAACGGTCGTCGTGCGGCAATACACCGCCGCGCCCATCGCGAGGAGGGGAATGCCCCAGCGCACCAGAGGCGGACGTTCCTGCGGGGGCAGAAGTATCGCAAAGCCGGATGCCACGCGGCTAACGTGGCAAGCTCCCGGGGCTTGTCACCCACGGAGCCTATCGGGGAAACCCGTATCGTGACATCAGGCAGTCGTCCGGGCCTCGGTTAACCTTTGGAGCGGGCCCGCCCTCCCGGCATCCGGGGAGTGGCGGTCGCACCGCCGGCGCGGCCCGCGCGGGCGCCGGGCGAGGGCGGCGGAGTGGCGGGCGCGGTGGAGGCCGGCGTCGCCTCGCCGGCGAACGCGGGCGCAGGCGTGGTCGCGCGCTGGTCGCGCAGATTACGTTCGGCCTCGAGCCAGATCGCCTCATCGCGGCCGGAGGGTCGGCCATATTTTTCCCACAGCTCCTGGGCGTGGCGGGAAATCTCGTCGTGGGAGATTTGGGACTGAGAGGTGGCGGAAAGAGAAGAAGAACTCGCGTCGTTCATGACTCGCTGACTATAGCGGCGCGGCTCTGCGGAATCCATCGGGCTGATTGCGATGGGTCGCATGGGAAAACCGGAGAACGCACGCGCTGAGATCACGACGCGGCGGTCTCAGGTTGAACCGCGGCGCAAAAAAAACGCGGCCGCCGTCAGGCAGGCCGCGTCGTGAGCGTGACGTGGGCGAAGGACTATTCCTCGTCTTCTTCCTCGTCCTCTTCTTCGCCTTCGGTCTCGGCCTTGAGGTTCAGCGAAGAGGCGAGAGCGGTGAGCTTCCGGTCGGTCTCCGCTTCTTCGTCGAGCGTTTCCTGCAGGAGCGACACGATCTCGTCCTCGCCGAGCAGTTCGGCGAAGGTTCGCACCGTGCCGTAGCCGGCGATCTCGTAATGCTCGACCTTCTGGGCGGCGCCGATCAGGGCGGCATCCTTCACCGCGGGTGAAGCGTCCTCCTTGATCTTCTCTTCGCCCTCGGCGATGAGGCCTTTCATGGCTTTGCAGGTTTTGCCCTTTGGCGAGGCTTCGAGCAGTTCCATGGCCCGGTCGAGCCGCGCGATGTGTTCGTGCGTCTGGTCGAGGTGTTCCTCGAAGCCGGCCTTGAGATTCTCGTCGTTCGCCGCCTTGGCCATCTTCGGCAGCGCCTTCGTCAGCTGCGTCTCGGCGTTGTAAAGGTCCTTGAGTTCGTCGATCAGCAGTTCCTGGAGCGTAGTGGTTTTGGACATGATCAGTTCAGATTGAGGGTTGAAAGACGGCGAGCGGCGATCGGCGCCGGGGACAGCGCGTCGGCACCCGCCGGTTGTCGCGTGGATGGTGTGGCGAATCGGTGGCGAGTTCCGCCGGACGGCTCCCGTTTTCCCCTAAACGCGCGGCCACCTTGGCGTACGCCGATGAGGCCAGGTCACGGCTATTCCGCGCCCGGGCCGGTTTCGACAGCGCGCGCGGGCTCCTCCCAAAACGCCCAGACGACGACGCCGGCCGCGGCGAAAAACAGCAACACGGCGAGTACCATCCCCAGGTTCACCTTCGTGGTGCGTTTGGAGACATTTACGACGCGACGCGTATCATCTTTGTCGAAACCCATGGTGCCCCGGCCGCGCGGCGCGGCCAGGGGCTGCTGGACCGGTGAAAGCGACCGACGTTCACGGGCGGAAGCCGTTTTTGTGTCGTTGCGGTATTCTCCGGGGGCGTTTCTCGCCGACGGACCGGCTCAAACTCGGGAATCCTCCCGGGCGTCCGTCCGCCCTTCGGCCCCATGGCCGCGCCTGAGAGATCGCGCTAGCTTGACCGATGGCGGACACGCGCATCGGGATCTCCGGTTGGACCTATGCTCCGTGGCGGGGCACGTTCTTCCCTGCCGGGCTGAGCCGCGGGCGCGAGCTGGCGTATGCGGCGGCGCAGGTGCGCACGATCGAGATCAACGGGACGTTTTATTCCATGCAACGGCCCTCGAGCTTCGCGGCCTGGCGAGCCGAGACGCCGGACGATTTCGTCTTCGCGATCAAGGGGCCACGGTTCGTGACGCACATGAAACAGCTCAACGACGTGGTTGCGCCGTTGGGCAATTTTTTCGCTTCCGGGGTGCTCCGGTTGGGGCCGAAGCTCGGTCCGTTGCTGTGGCAGCTGCCGCCGCGGATGCGTTTCAATCCCGAGCGACTGGCGCGGTTTTTCGACGTGCTGCCGCGGACCCAACGCGAAGCCGCGCTGCTGGGCCGGCATCATGACCATCGGCTCAAGGCGCGCGCCTGGCTGCGGGTCGAGCGCGATCAACCGCTGCGCCACGCATTGGAGGTGCGCCACGATTCGTTCATGACGGATGAGTTCATCACACTGCTCCGGCGGCACGACATCGGGCTGGTCGTGGCGGATACGGCCGGCAAATGGCCGCGGTTGGGCGATGTCACGGCGGATTTTGTTTACGTGCGCCTGCACGGCGACACCGAGCTGTACGCGAGTGGTTACACCCAGGAGGCGCTGCAGACCTGGGCGGCGCGGATCCGGGCCTGGAGTGCGGGGAAAGACATCTCGGATCTGCCGCGGGTCGGTGCGTCCGCCGCCCGGCGGCCGGCGGGACGCGACGTGTTCGTCTATTTCGACAACGATGTGAAGACGCACGCGCCGTTCGATGCGATGACACTTGCGCACGAGTTGGGCCTCGGGCCGCCCGCGCCGGCCGGCCCGCTGCCGGGCACGGGCCGCGTCGAAGCCGTTCGCACCACTTGGGCCGCCTGGCGCTCACCGCGCGTCGCGGCGCGCCGGACCCGTCGGCCCACCTCTCAACGGTCAATGATAACCCTCAACGAAAGGACCTGATGAAACAGACCCTGGCCAACAAACGCGTGGCGATCCTCGTCACGGACGGATTCGAACAAAGCGAGCTGGAGCAGCCGCGTGCCGCGCTCGAGGATGCGGGTGCGTCGACCACGCTGATTTCACCGAAGAAAGACACGGTGCGCGCGTGGAACGAGGACGACTTCGGCGACACGTTCAACGTCGACCAGACGCTGCAACGGGCAAACGCCGAGGAGTTCGATGCGTTGCTCCTGCCCGGCGGCGTGATGAATCCGGACCATCTCCGGATGGAACCGGACGCGGTGCGGTTCGTGGAACATTTTTTCCAGGCGGGAAAACCCGTCGCGGCGATCTGCCACGGTCCGCAGCTGCTGATCGAGGCGGACGTGTGCGCGGACGACGCCTGACCTCGTATCCCTCGCTCAAAACGGATCTGCGGAATGCCGGAGCGGACTGGGTGGATGAACCGGTGGTGACCGATCAGGGGCTCGTGACGAGCCGCCGGCCGGCCGACATCCCGCAATTCAACGAGAAGATGGTCGAGGAATTCTGCGAAGGCCGGCACGAAGGCCAGCGACGTTCAGTCGACACGCCGCTTTCTGCTCATCGCTGAGTTCGGCGCGCTTCGCGCGATAACCGTGTTCAGGAAAACTTCTCGGTTGGCGGCAGGGTTGGACGCCAACTGACAAGGAGCCCGCGCCAAGTTCGTGGCGCGGGCTCTCTGTTGCCCAAGCGCGAGGGGCGCGCTCTTACTGTGGGTTCACCGCGATCTGCGCGGTGACGTTCACGCCGTTCTGGTGGAGGATGCCCTGGTTTTTCTGGGCAGGCAGGGTATTGCCATGGGAGTCCGTGCCCGCTTGGAATTTCAATTTCGTGATCCCACTGATCTGGATCGGTTGACCGTTGTTCTGGTGAAGGTCGCCGCCGGTCACCAAGGTTAGCTCCGCAGGCGAGCCCCCCAGGATGATCGCGGGCGTTGCTCCCCCGTCTGCGTTGATGTCGCCAATGACAACCCGATCAACGACCGTGACTCCTGGTGCGTAAATGCCGACGTAGCCTGCGTCATCATAGAACAGCGTGTCGGCCGTCCGGATGCTGCCGAATTTGCCATCCGTACTACGGATCGAGATCCGTGCGATGATCGCCATGCCATCGTAGCTCTCACCGGATTTAAAGATTGGGTTACCGTTGTTGGCAGGATTGTTGGTCGAGCTGATCGGTTTGCTAATGTCGAAGGCTCCGGTGGGGTCATAAGCGGTCAGCTTGCCGACGGTGAAGACCGAGACGTGTGAGTTTTCATTCGCTCCGGTGATCACGATACTCGCGTGGCCCCGAACATATTGTGTGTCCGGCTGATTGTATTTGGTCGGCGTAGCAGGCCCAGAGACTGAATCCATCAGGATCGAGAGCGTGCCAGGCCCGCTATACTCGACCTGCACGATGTCGTCGTTTAGTCCGATGAAGGAAGTCCGGGTGATTTGGTTCTGCGCGTAGTCAGCTCGGATCGATGCGGCCGAAGCTCCTGTCGTCGCGGACTTTTGCAGCAGCACCTGATCGAAAATGTTGCCGTTCGGATGGGGAATGTTGGAGCCCACCTCCTCGGCGGTGCCGAAAACTTTACCCTCGTTGAGCAGGAGTCCAACAATCGCTGGAGTCGTGCGAGCCGCGGCATTGCCCGACCGAGCGACGACCGTGTAAAGCCCAGCCCATCGGGGTTCCATGGACGTGATGGAAACGCCTTCTGTTGTAGCACCGGAAAGCGCGCGCCCGTTGCGATACCATTGCAGCGTCGCGCCCGCCGTGGCGGCGACCGTGAGGGTCGCGGAAGCGCCCGCGTCGATTGAACGAGCGGCGGGTTGCGTGGTGAACACGGGCGTGGTCGTGACGGTCACCGCAAAGCTGGTTTGGCCCGGCGCTTGGTTGCCGTTGGTATCCGTGGCGGCCACCGTCACGGTCGTGCTGCCCGCAGCCACCGGCCGCAGGGTGAGCGTGGACCCCACCACCTCCGCGGTGACGACGCCGGTATTGGCGCTGAGCGCGGAGAACGTGAGCACGGCGCCTGCGTCTGCCAGGTTGGGATAGACAGGCACGGCCCGTACGCTGTGGACCATCACGAGATTGGCTGTCACCAAGGTCGAGCCGGTGAGCGGCATCTCCTTGAAAGCGCTGCCGAGTTGGCTGCTCGCATCGTAAACGGGAATGGCGGCAATCGAGTCCGCGATCGTCATGCCGGTGCCCAGCACGCGGCCGAAGACCGTGTAGCCACCGTTGGTGGAATCAAGCGCCGCGTGGTTGTCGGCGAGATTGATGAACCATTGCGAGGTGGCCGTATCCGGGCCCTGCGCGGTTTTCGCCATCGCGAGTGTTCCGCGAACGTTTGATAGCTTGAACTCGTTTTGAACCGCCGGATCGGTGGTAATCGGCGTGATGGTGGAGCTGTTCAGCCAATAGCCACCTCCTTGGATCACAAATCCCGGCACCGAGCGGTGCACGAGACTGTTGGTGTAAGCGCCGCGCAGCGTGTAGTTGAGGAAATTCGTGACGGTTTTCGGGGCGTCAGCTGACAACAACTCGGCATTGAATTTGCCGCGAATGGTGTCGAACTGCACGACCGTGCCGGTGACGCCCGGTACCTCGAAGTAGTCGGAAAGGTGAAGGGAAATGGGCGCTTCGCCAGCGACCAACGTGCGGGCGGAAAAGGTGACGCCCGATTTCAGCGCCGGCACGGTGCTCTGCGCGAGCATCGCCACCGCTCCAGTGATGAATGCAAAAAGAGAAAGGAAGAACTTTGCCCGTGACATCCCATCACCTTCGCGGAGTCGAAGCGACCCCGACAAGGTGAATTTCGTGAGATGCGTGTTAAAGTCGTGTCACTGACTCCAACGAGCGGGCTGGCGCGTATTTCACCAAAGGCCCGTGATGACCCTGCTTACGGGTTCACCACGATTTGCGCGGTGACGTCGAGGTCGTTCTGCTTGAGCACGGCGGCGTTGGGCTTGGCGGAGATGGCATTGCCGTGCGAATCACTGCCGCCGGTGAATTTCAACTGCGTCAGCCCGCTCACCTGCACGACCGCGCCGTTTTCCTGGTAAAGGTCGCCGCCGGTGATCCGGCTTGCCCCCTGCACGCCACCGAGCAGGATCACAGATTGCGCCGAGCCGTAGGCGCTCACGTTGCCGAGATAAACGGGCCCACCAAACACCACGCCCGGAGCATACAGCCCGGTGTAGCCGCGCAACGTGAAAAACGTCGCGTTCGCCGCCCGCACGTCCCCAAACCGGCCGTCGCTGCTGGCGATCGCGATGAACGCGACGTCGGCCACGCCATCATAGTTCACCTCGTCCTTGAACAGCGTCTGATTCACCGCTGTCGCGCGCCCGACGGTGAATACCGACACGTTGGTGTCTGCCGTGGCACCGGTGATGACGATCCCAGCGTGACCCTGCACATACTGGATGTCGGGCTGGTTGTAGTTTGCCGCCGGTGCGGGCGCCGTGGCTTCATCAAGCACCAGCGAGAGCGTGCCTGGTCCGCTGAACTCCACCTGCACGATGTCCCCATCAACGTCGAGGAACGACGTGCGCGTGATCTGGCCGAGCGCGGAATCCGCGGTGATCGCCTCCGCCGCACCGGTCAGTTGCACCTGGTCGAAGACGTTGCCGTTTTGGTGAATGATGTTGGGCCACCGCTCCACACCGCCGCCCACTACCTTGGCCGTCGTGGAGAGACCCACAAGCGCCGCGGCGCTCCGGCGCTCGCCAGCTCCGCTGCTGCTCAACGCGACATAGAGCCCGGTGTTCGCTGGCTGCATATTCGTCAGCGTGAGTGTTGCGCTGCCCGCGCCGGGCACCTCTACGCCGTTGCACTGCCAGCGGAGCGGCGCACCTGCGGGTCCGGTCGCGGTGAACGTCGCGTTCGCGCCGGCGGTGACGGACTGGCTGGGCGTGTCGATCACCACGTCCGGCGAGTAGAACCAATACTGGCTCGGCAACTCGTCGCGCGTGAGCACGCGCGCGTGGTTGAAGACGGTATCGAGAAATGCGAGGGAGTTCCGGGAGAGATCATTCTCAAACCCGTTCCACGTGCAGAAATAACCCCAACTGCCACCTTCCGCGAACATCGCATCGATATCGGGGATCGAACCGTTTTCACTCATCACGACGACTTTTCGGCCCACGCGGAAATCGCGCATCGCCTTGTAGTCGGATGAGTAAGTCGGGTGCGTGCCCGGCGGCGGATAGACGTCGAGGCTGATCATGTCGACCATGGCATCGCCGGGATACCAGCCGGCCATGACGGTCGAGGCGTCGGTCGGATTGAAGCACCAGATCAGATTCGTGAGCCCGTGGATCTGCGTGAAGCGCTCGAACATGATCTGCCAGGCGGCCTTGAACGGCGCGGCGCCGTAGCGGCTCCACCAGAACCACGTGCCGCCCGCCTCGTGGAACGGCCGCCAAATCACGACCACGCCCGCGTCACGGAGCTTTCTCAACTCCGCCGCGATGAGATCGAGCTTTGCGAGGTATTCGGTGTTCTCTGGCGTGCCGGCGACGACGGCTTGGCGGATGTCGAAGTTCGTGCCGGTGGGATTGCCGTTCGAGCCGGGCGTGTAGAACTGCGGCGTGCCGTTCGTGGAGCCGATATCCATGAACATGTGGCAGCAGTAGGTCACAAGCCCGCCGGCCCGGGCCCACGCGATCGCGCGCTCGGTGGAGTGCTGGTTCGCACGCACGGAGGAGCTGTAGGTGTATTGGAGAAAATCGAAGCCCCGCAGTCCGGGCGTCCGGCCGGTGTGCTGGACGATGTAGTTCACATCCTCCTCTGCGCGCGGTTCGCTCCAGGCGATCTCCTGCTGCCCACCGACGATGTAGCGGCCCTGGATATTCTTAAAAAACTGCAGCTCGGCGGCGACGCCCGGCAGGGCATTGGGCGAGACGGGCGCATCCAAGGTGGCGTGCGCGCGCAGTGCGAGCAGAGCGAAAAGCACGGCCACCGCCACGCCGGGGAAGCAGAGCTGGCGGGTTGTGCGATTCATAAAAACGTGGAACGGGCCGAGGGATCGCTGCGTCAGCGGGCGGTGATTTCGTAGTGGAGCGTGGCGTGCTCGGGGGCGACGCGGAAGGTGAGGGTGCCGTCGACGATTTCCGTAGGCACCACCGGACCGCGCGAGCCGTCGGGCTTGAGTGCATGGACCGTGCGAGCGGTGTTGCCGCGCAGTGTGATCCGCGCGGGCACGCGCTCGGCGAGCATAGGCCCCTTGCCCCAGTTCTTGCCGACGGAGTTGTGCGCCTTGTTCCACTCCATGCCTTGATTGTGCGCGCGCGCCACCAGCGTGACGACCGCACGCGCAGAATCGCGCAGCGGCCGGCCATCGAGGGACACGGCGGTGATGCTGGCGAAATCGCGACCGAACCGCGGGCACTCCACTTGCAGCGCATCAGTGGAGATCGTGGCGCCGCCGACGAATCCGACCGCAGCGGCGGCCTGGGGCGTGTCGACGACGTAGACGCGGCCCTGCGCAGCCATCTCCAGTCGCACGGGCGCCACGGACTCCCGTTCGCCGCGGCACACCAGCCGCGCGCGGGAGCCGTCCGCTCCGGGCTGGTCGTTCACCGCGTAACGGACGTTCAGGAAATCGAGCGAATCGGGAATCAATTCGCGCCAGAGCACGTCGGCATGCGGCTGCTCGGCCCAGAGCGGTGAGCCGAGTTGCAACTCCGCCGCCTGCGGCGCGGGCGCCACGAGTCCGCGGCGGAACGTCACCGTCGCGAAAGCTGCCTGGCCCCATTTGGCCGGATGATCCTGCTGGTCGAAGAAATCGCCGAGCCGGCCCTTCGGATTCGTACGGCCGTAGCCGCCGATGCAGAACGGATAAACGATGTCCCAGTCCTGTCGGGCCGCGAAGGTCGCCACCGTCGGATACATCTCGCTGACGAACTCGCTTGGTGCGGGATGATCGTATTCGCTCACGGTGAAAGGCTTTCCGGCCACGCGCACGAGCGCGAGCGTGCCCAGCTCGCCGAAGGCCCGCTCGCCGAACTCCGCGAGCTGCGGGCTGTTTTTGATCACCCAGTTCACCGGATCCCAGTCGCCCCCGATGAACTCGGGATGCTGCCAGTAGGCATGGGCGTCGGCGAAATCCATCGCGCGTTCGCGGTTCAAGCCGGTGAGCCCGCCGTAGTCGATCTGCGAGCAGACGATCGGCGCCTGCACGTGCAGCTCCTCTTTCAAGAAGGTCCGCATCTCCTCGGCGAAGGCGCGCTCGGTGTCGGCGAGGAATGCGATCCAGTCCGCCCACTGCCGGGCGCTGTAGCTCGTCGGGATCGGGACGTTTTGCTGCGCGGGCGATTGCCCTGCGACCAATCCCGCGCCGGGCGCATCGCGCAGCAGTCGCAAGCCGCGCAGCGTCACGGTGCCGGTCGATTGGCCGGCACTGAGAGTGAGCTGACCGCGCGAGCGACCGACCGAGTGCGCGGGAAAGGTCAGGCTGAAGTGTCGCCAGTCCTTGCCGAGCTCGACCGTCTCGTGCAGCCCGAGGCTGCGCCAGGGTTGCTGCGGCTCCGCGTTGTTGTCCACGCTGACCCCGACGCCGAACTCGCGCGGACGATCAGCCTTGGCCTCGAACACAACCGTGTAAACCGCGCCGTCCGCGATCGGCAGCGCGTAGGTAGAAACCTGCACGTGATGCGCGATGCCAGTCGTGGCGTTCACCTTGACGACGAGTTCGTCGCTGGCGGGCGCGGCGCTGAATTCCGCCGTCGCGCCGGACGTGGGCTTCAACTGCCAGGTCGACGCGCTGGTCACGAGTGAGCCGGCACCCTCTGCCGTCGCCGGCTTCCAAGCGGAGCGCAGGGCGTTGTCGTCGGCGTAGTGTTGCGCGAGCCAGGCATTCCACTGCACTTCGAGATCGCGGCGGAACGGCTCGGGAAACTTGTCGAGCCCGCGGCCGAGATCGCGCGTCCAAAACCCGAGCAGCGAGTTTTCATTGTTCAGCTCGACGACGGCGACCGCCGGATCCTCAGCGGGCGCGAGGCCGGTGTAAGGATTCTTCGTCGTCAGCAACCGGCGCGCGTAATCCTTCTGCAGCTCGATCATCTTCCGATCGTAAATGTCCGCGCGTTTCTGAAACGACGGCAGCTGGCTCACGGTCGCGGCGAATCCGTCCGCCGGCACGAGCGTCTTCGACACCTTCATGTTCAGGTTCGAGTAGATGCCCTGCGTGCGCAGTTCGGCGATCAGCCGGTGCAGCTTGTCGAGCTGCGTCGGATCGAGCTCGCGATGTGCGGCATTACGCTTCGGCCACAAGCTGCCGCCCGAGCCGACGCCCCACGGATTGTCGAGGTGGTGCAGCCGCGCGATGTTCACGCCGCCCTTGGCGAGCCGCCGCGCGATCAACTGCGCCTCTTCGGGCGTGCGCGGGAAGCATTCGTTAGCGGAAAGATTGGCGCCCCAGAACCGGAGCGGCTGGCCGCTCGCGTCGACGAATTTGCCGTCGCGCACGGCGATTCGGCCGAGTTGCGGGCCGCGGGCGGAGTTGAGCCAGCTGACGTCGAGCGCCGTCCCTGCGGCCGGCTCGACCATGGGCCAGGCAAACCAGCCAGCGGGCACGGGGTCGGCGGCACGGAGCGACGCGGCAAGCAGCAGGGCCGCACCGGCGCCGGCCAATTGCCGGCGGAAGGGGAGAAAGAAGGTCATGATAGGCGGGATGGTCCCAAAGGAGGCTTTGAGTTCAGCGATTCTAGGTGGCCGATCCAATCGGAATCATGCAAGGCGTGCGAAAATCGCGCGCTGCCGGTCGCGGACGCGGAGCAACCCTTTCCCAAGCCATGCGTCAGTCTGCGGCGCCGACGCGATTTCGCTCGTTGTCAGCGGCCTGCGGTCAGCGCAGCTTCACCGACGGTTTCACTTTTTCCCCACCCCCCCCATGAAACTTATCCGGATCCTGATCTCGTTGTTCCCGGTTGCTGCGCTCACCGGCGCGGCCCTGGCGGCCACCACGTCACTGCCCCGCAGCACCCCCGCCGCCGAAGGCGTCTCCGCCGCCGCGGTGGCGAAGTTCGTCGAGGAGGCGGACGCGAAGGTCGACACCATTCACAGCTTCATGCTGGTGCGTCACGGCAAGGTCGTCGCCGAAGGCTGGTGGACGCCCTACGCCGCCAACGAGCCGCACGTGCTGTATTCGCTGAGCAAGAGCTTCACCTCCACTGCGGTCGGACTCGCGGTGGCCGAGGGCAAGTTGAGCGTCACCGATCCGGTGCTGAAGTTCTTCCCCGAAGACGCACCGGCCGCGCCGAGTGAAAACCTCAAGGCGATGCGGCTGCGCGACCTCCTCACGATGTCGACGGGGCACCACAACGAGGACATCAGCGACTTCCCGTTTTACGCGCAGGAAAACCTGGTGAAGCGGTTCCTCTCCCTGCCGGTGGCGCACAAGCCGGGCACGTTCTTCGTCTACAACACGCCGGCCACGTTCATGCAGTCGGCGATCGTGCAAAAGGTGACCGGCCAGTCGGTGCTCGAGTATCTAAAGCCGCGGCTGTTCGAGCCGCTTGGGATTGAAAACCCGGTGTGGGAAGCGACCGCGGTAGGCGGCATATCGATGGGCGGATTCGGGCTTAACCTCCACACCGAGGACATCGCCAAGTTCGGCCAGCTCTACCTGCAGAAAGGAAAATGGAACGGCAAACAGCTGATTCCCGAAGCGTGGATCGCGGAGGCGACCGCACGGCAGATGTCCAACGGCAGCAATCCCGACGGCGACTGGGATCAGGGCTACGGCTATCAGTTCTGGCGGTGCCGCCACGGATTCTACCGCGGCGACGGCGCGTTCGGGCAGTTCTGCATCGTCATGCCTCAATACGACGCGGTCGTCGCCATCACCAGCGGCACGCGCGACATGGGGCTCGTCATGAATCTCGTCTGGGACCACATCGTACCCGGGCTGAAAGACTCCGCGCTGCCTGCGGACGCGGCGGCCGAGCAGAGCTTGAAGGAGCGGCTGGCGCATCTTTCGATTGCGACGACGAAGGGCGCGGCGAGCTCGCCGCTCGCGGCAAGCATCGCGGGACGCCGATTCGTGTTTCCGGCAAACGGCGCGGGCATCGAGGCGATCCAATTTGAGCCGGCGGGCGCTGATGGCACCCAGCCGGTGACGGTCTGGGCCGGTGGCGAAGAGCGGCAGTTAGTCGTCGCTCATGGCCGCTGGAACAAGGGCGTGATGGGTGACGGGGGCAATCAGCCGGGCTCGGAGCTCGTCGCGGCCAGCGGCGCGTGGACGGCCGACGACACCTACACGACGCAGATCGTGCGCTATCGCACGCCGCTCATCACGACCTACCGCTGTCGTTTTGCCGGCGATCAGGTGTTCATGGACGCGGAGAACAATGTCGCGTTCGGCGAGCGGAAGCTGCCGCAGCTCGTGGGCACGGCGGAAAAGAGGTAGGCTCCCTGGGTTGGGATGTAACCGCGGTCGCTGACCGCGGTGCCGGGCTCGACGAGCCCGGCCACATGGACGGCGGTCACGAGAGCGTCTTGGGCCGCGACGAGAACGTCGCGGCTCCACGGCCGCCGGTGAACGGCGGCCCTACGGAGTTGGCGTTTCACCCGCCGTCGTGTTCTTCGGGATCGCAACCGCAGGTGGGCGCGACCGCCTCGGCGCGATTGATGCCCTGACGTGCGGACGCGGCGGCGTTGGCCAGCGCCTGCGAGAGCCGCAGCCACCAGCTCGGGTGCGCGCCGTTTTCGTCCACATCGTGCGTGAGCGTGAAAAGGTGCTTCGCCACGAAATCAAAAAACGCCTGCCGGTCAGCGAGCGAAAGGTGGTTCTCCGGATTGCTGAGCGCGTCGGCGAGAAAACGGTTCTCGTCGATTTCGAGTACGATCCGGCCGGCGCGACGGGTGACGGTAAGCGGTTCCATGCTTCAGCCTAAACGGCGCGGTACGATCCGCAATGGTCCGGCCGCGGTTCGCGCCCGCGGGCCTGCCCGTGCCGCTGCGCGCCGGGCCGTATGACGCGGCGACGCTGCATCTTTTCCGCCGAGGCTGCGCCAGTTTGCGAAACCGACGCAGCCGCTCATGGTGCGTCCGCCCCTTCGCAATTTCCCTATGCAACATTTTCGTTACGGACTCGCGCTCTCCCTTCTTTCGGTCGCGGCGCACGCCGCCAGCATGCCCAATCCCGACGCCGACAACGGCGGACTCACGCTCCCGTCCGGCTTTCGTGGGTTGATCGTCGCGGATGATCTCATGGCCGGCCGCGGCACCGGCAACGCTGGCGATGCGCTGCGGTTCCTGGCGGTGACGCCGGAAGGCGCCGTCTATGCGAAGACCTCGCGCGGCGGCATCCTCGCGCTGCGCGATGCCGACGGCGACGGACGCTTCGAGCAGAAGCAGGAGTTCGGCTCCGGCGGAGGCACGGGCATCGCGGTGCACGACGGTTGGCTCTACCACTCGACCGACAGCGCAGTCTATCGCTACAAACTTGAGCCCGGACAACTCGTGCCGACAGGCGAGCCGCAGCTGATCGTGAGCGGACTGCCGAACGAATTCTCGCATACGTCGAAGGCCTTCGCGTTCGACAGCCAGGGCCGGCTGCTGGTCGAAACGGGTTCGCCGCACAACGTCTACAGCGATGGCGACCGGCAGCTCGGTGCAAAGGGCAAGGATCCAACTGAATATCTGAAGACGCACGGCGGATTCTGGCGGTTCGATCCGGAGAAACAGAACCAGAAGCAGTCCGACGGATTTCATTTCTCGACCGGCCACCGGCATTCGCTGGCGATCGCGTGGCAGCCGGTGGCCAAGGAGTTTTTCATGGTCATGATGGGCCGCGACGGACTGAACACGGTGGCGCCGGATTACTACGACACACTCGACAACGCGGAGCGCGTGGCCGAGGAGATGCACCGGTTGAAGGAAGGCGTGAACCTCGGCTGGCCATTCACGTATTGGGACCCCTACAAGAAGGCGCGGATGATCAATCCGGAGTTCGGCGGCGACGGGCGCAAGCGCGCGGAGGTGGGAAAATACGACGAGCCGCTGATCGCGTTTCCGGCGCACTGGGCGCCGCTGCAGATGCAGTTCTACACCGGCACGCAGTTTCCCGAGCGCTATCGCGGCGGGGCGTTCGTGGCGTTTCACGGCTCGTGGAATCGCGCGCCGCTGCCGCAGGACGGGTTCAACGTTTGCTTCGTGCCGTTCGACGCGAAAGGTGCGCCGCTGGGATCGTATGAAGTGTTTGCAGCCAACGCGGGCCCGCAGCGGTTCCGGATGGGCGGCGTGGCGGTTGGACCGGACGGTTCACTCTACATCAGCGAGACTGATCGCGGTCGGATCTGGCGGATCATGTATGTTGGCGAGCAGGCGGGGACGGCTGCACCGGCGGCCACGGTCGCGGCGGGCGCGGTGAAACCGGCGCCGGCGTCGGCGAACGCGGGGGGCCGGCAGCTCTACGAACAGCTGTGCGCGTCCTGTCACATGCCTGATGGCTCGGGCGCGGGGGCGCAGCAGCCGCCACTGGCCGGCAGCAAGGTGGTCAGTGGCAATCCCGAGCAGCTGATCGCGGTCGTGCTGCACGGGCCGGCGGAAGTGCTGCCGCCGGACCGGCCGAAATATGGCAACGTGATGCCGTCCTTCGCGGTACTGGGCAACCAGCAGGTGGCGGATCTGCTTTCGTATGTGCGCGAGGTCTTCGGCAACCGTGGGACGCCGGTGACCCCAGCGAACGTCGAGGCGATTCGCCAGCAGCGGTGAGCCCGGAGCACGGAAAGTTATAGCCGCAAAGACGCGCAAAAAGCGCAAAAGCTGGATCATGATGCGCTCGGTTCGTTTAGGACTTGCGCGCCTTTTTCGCGCGCTATTCCACAGGTCGCTCGTGCGGCCCTCCTCCGCCGAGCCTACGGAGGGCATCCTTCGCTCTCGGACGGTTAGTCGGCCACGAAAAGCCATCGCTGTCGGACGGATGGCCTGCCATCCGTAGCTCCGTAGGAGCGAAGGATGGTGCCCGGGGCGGGGGTCGAACCCGCAAGCCTTGCGGCGGTAGATTTTGAGTCTACTGCGTCTGCCAATTCCGCCACCCGGGCGACAGGAGCGGCCAACCTACGAGCGGCCTTCGCGATGTAAACGGAAAATTCCGAATGATGCGCCCGTGCGACTCAGCCGGCTGAGGGCGCGATCGGATCTGCCGCGGCGAGGGCGCCGCGGCTCCAAAATGCCTCGCGACCAGCGAATGCTCCCATCTGAGCGCGTCCGAGATGGCAGGGGGCATCCCCGCCAGGCCACCGGCCTGGCCTACAACAACGACCAGCTGATGGACGGCGTGATGTAGGCCACCTCGTTGAGGTGGCTGTTGGGTTCACCGTTGCTGCAACAGCCGGTGGGCGAGATGTGACTCGAACCCGGCGTGGTCCTTCCAACGCAGCGCGACGCGCGCGCTCGGGCCGGCCGGATCGCGTACGGTGAAGCCGTCGTCCGTGACCTTGATCCGCACGGTTTCGGTTTCGACCAAATCCTCGGAGTAGGCGAGGTACACCGCCACGCAGTCGAAGAGCGTGGTCGACCGCTGGGTGAAGAAGTCGCACTTCATCCACGTCACGCGCGGCGCGAACACGCAGTAGCCTTCGATCACGGCGCGGAGGAGGGGATCCGCGGTGGCGCACCAGACCGCGTGGTAGTTGGCGCCGTCGAGATCGACGTTGCCGCACGTGTCGAGCGGCGTCAGCAGCACGTCCTGCCACGGGGCCGCGAGCACGGCCCGCAGCGCCGCCGGATCCACCTTCACGTTGGCCTCGGCCACCACGGGGCCGCCGCCGTAGCCGATGTCGACGCTGCCGTGCATGCCGACGAACCGCGCGCGCGACGCAAGTTTCGGCTCACGCTCAATGGCGCGAGCGAGTGCCGGCACCGCGCCCACCGAGACAACGCTCACCGGCTCCGGCGAGTTCATCACGAGCTCGATCAGTGCGCCCACGCCGTCGTCGAGTACGCGGCCGCGATAGGCCGTGAGATCGTAGTCACGCACCCATGGCAGCTGGTTCTGCTCCTGCTCGCGCATGGGGCTCGCCACGCCGAGGCCGATCGGCACGTCCGTGCGACCGGCGATCTCGAGCAACCGCGCGGCGACTTTCGCGCGATAACGCGTGTCGTTCGTGTCGACGAGCACGAGCTTCAAGTCGAGCTCGGGCGAGCGCAGCAGCTGGGCGAGGGCCCAGGTGTCGTCAATGTCGGTGCCGATATCGGTGTGGAATACGACCGGGATCGGCAACTTCGCGCCCGCTGGCGGAGCGGCGAAGACGGGGCTGAGCCAACTGGTCAACAGGATCGCGCACGCGATCACACGGATGAAGGGGAAACGGCGCATCGGGGTAGGGCGGGTTCGTCGCGGGATCGGATGCTGGACGGTTTCGCGATCGGCTCAAGCGGCGAACGCGTTCAGTCCGGTCGGTGGCAAGGTATACCGATTGATTCCTGATGCGACGGCGTCGCACCGACGATCCGGGGGGTGGCCGCCGAGCACGCTTGCGTGAGAGCGCGGCCGTCCTCGGCCGCAGTGGGGCGCAGCAAGACCGCGCCCCGGCGGCGCGGAGCCTCAGCACGTTCGGCGCAGGCCCAACCGCTTCCGCCACAAAGCGCGTTGAGGGCAACGCGCTGCACCTTTTTCGCCGTCCTCCGCGAGAGTGCCGGTGAGTTATTCCTTCGCGAGCGTGACGTGGTGCACGTCGAGCGTGCGGCCAATCGCGCGATCGTAGTTCGCGTGTGCCCGGCGCTGATCGGCGAGCGACTGGTAGAGATTGCTCTCCACCGCGGCGAGTTGCTCCTGGATATTGAGCACGAAGAACGTGCTGCTGGTGCCGGCGCGGAGCTTCTTCAGCTCGTCGTCGAGCGCCTGCTTCGCGAGCTCGTACGCGGCGCGATTGGCGGCGACGCGACGGCGCGCCGTGTCGATCTGGCCGGCCGCGCTGGCGACCGAGACGGCGATGTCCTGTTCGAGCCGATCGAGATCGGCTTCGCTCTGCCGCAGCTTCAGCCGGGCCGAGCGCAATCGCCCGCGGCCTTCGGTGAACGTGAGCGGCACGCTGACCACGACGCCGGCCGAGTAGGCGCGATTTTCCCGATCGCGCACCATCCGACGGCTGACACCAAAGTCGGTATCCAATCCGCGGTAACCGTAGCTGCCCACGAAATCCAGCTGCGGCAGCAACTGGTTGCGCGCGTAGACGTGATTGACGCGGTAAATGTCCACCCCGAGCCGCGCCGCCTGATAGTCGGGCCGCTTTTCGAACGCGATCTTCAGGTCCTCCTGCAGCGAGATGGTGGGTTCGTCGACGATCTCCGGCGGCTCGACGACGATGTTCTCCGGCTCGATGGGAAACTCGGTCTCGCCGATCAGCTGGCGGAGCCGGTTCACGCTGTCGCGCACGGCCTGCTCGGCGTAAAGGATCGCCTGGTCGCGCGCGGCGCTGCGGGCCCGAGCCTGGACGACGTCGTTCTCCGACATGCTGCCGACCTTGAACCGACGCTCGTTTTCCGCGACCAGCCCGGAGGACAATTCGCGTGAGCGGCGGGTGATCCGCAGGAGGTTCTGCGCATACGACACGTCGCTGTAGGCTCCGATCACCGCGGTGACGGTGTCGATGGCGCTCTGGCGGAACGTCCAATCGGCGATCCCGCGGTTGGCGCGCGCGATCCGCACGCCGCGAAGATTCGCGCCAAAACCGAAGCCGCGGAGCAAGGGCTGCGTGACCTGAATGCCGCCGAACGTGGCGAACGCGTCGGGATCGATTGCGCGGCGCTCGTTGCTGGCCGTGCCGCCGATCCGGTAGCTCAGGCCCCAGGGCGTGGTGCCTTCAAGTCCGAGGCTGTATTCGTCGCTCTGGTAAAGATCGCTCAACGTCGCGGGTCCGTAGGACGGCGTGTTGCTCTCGGAATAGCTGCGGCGGAAGGTCAGCGCCGGATCGAAGCGGCCAAGCTCGGCCAACCAATCGGCGCGCGCGATCGGGCGATCGTAGGCGTCCACCTTGATCTGTGGATTTTTCTCCAGCGCGAGCCGGATGGCCTCATCGAGCGTGAGCTTGATCTCGGCGCGAGCACCGGTCGCGGCGAGCAGCACAGCAAGAAGAGGCAGGAGGAGCCGGAGGCGAAACGTCATTGGAACGGAGGAGTTGGAGGCAAAAGGTCTGGCGGGATCGCGGCTGCCGTCGTGGCGCCGGATCCCCGGTCATTCAAAGGAGGTGGAGGAGGCGAGCGGCGGTGGCGTCACTTCACGATCATGCCGTCGGCGAGCCGCACGACCCGGCTGCCGTAGGAAGCGTTTTCCACCGAATGCGTGACCTGGACGATGGTGACGCCGTTCTCCTGGTTGAGCTTCTTGAACAGCTGCATGATTTCGCGGCCCTGGTCGGAGTGGAGATTGCCCGTCGGCTCGTCGGCGAGGATCAGCGCCGGCTTGGCGACCAGCGCGCGGGCGACGCCGACGAGCTGCTGTTGTCCGCCGGAAAGCTGGTTCGGATACAGGTCTTTCTTGCCGACGATGTGGAAGCGATCGAGCGCATCGCAGACGATGCTGTCGCGGTCCTTCTTCGGCGTGTCGCGATAGGACAGCGGGATCTCGAGGTTTTCGTAGACGGTGAGATCGTCGAGGAGATGGTAGCTCTGAAACACGAACCCGATGTGTTTCTTCTGCAGGTCAAAGCGCTTTTTCTTGTCCAGCTTGTGGACGGGTTCGCCGAGCAGGTAATACTCGCCGTCCCAAGCGCTGTCGTGAAGTCCGAGGATGTGGAGCAGCGTCGACTTGCCCGAACCCGACGGGCCCATGATGGAAAGGAAATCGCCTTCCTGAATATCGAGGTTGATGTCGCGAAGGGCGTAGAACGGGCCGCCTTTGAGGGGATAGACGCGATTGACGTTGCGAAGAGAGATCATCGGTGGAGCTGGGCGGCCGGTTACATGAACGTGAAAGCGTGGGCGGCGGGAATCTGCGTTTTCGTGGCGGGCGCCGGTTTCGCGACGGGCTGCGCCGCCGGCGCCGTGGCGGGCTTGGCGGCTGCGGGGCGTGAGGGCGTCGGCTGCGCTTCCGCAGTCGCTGCGGCCGGCTCGGTGTCGACGCGCGTGACCTTCGTCTCGCGGGAAAGCAGGTGCACCAGCAGCGGAGCTGCGAGCACGAACACATAGAGCAACTGGAGCTTCATGGTGAGGAGGAGGTCAGGTCGGACCGGTTGGTTTTAGCACCGGCTGTGCCATGGGTCTCGGAGCAATGTAAACGCCGGAGGATCAGAGGGAAGAAATTTGGATGAACGGTCGGACAACAGGGTCTTCGTCCGGATGTGGAATCAAGCCTTCCCAAAATTGGGAAAGCGGGCTCGGGGCTGGCGCGGGCGGGAACGTGCCACGGGCATCTTGCCCGTGGACGGCGCTCCGCGCCGCCAACATGGGCGAGACGCCCATGCCACGACACGGGCAAGGATGCCCGTGCCACCGCAGCACCTCGCGTCTTCCCAAAGCTGATCGTGCCGCCGGAGTTGCCGCGGCATAAGACGGATTGACGTAACCAGCCCGGCGCGGCCTCGTTGCGGTGCCTCCATGATTCACGTCTTCGTTTCCGGCTGCTACGACATCCTGCACGCCGGCCACCTGCAGTTCTTCCGCGAGGCCCGGGCGCTGGGCGATCACCTGACTGTTTCGTTCGCCTCCTCGGAGGTGCTGTGGCGGCACAAGCAGCGCCGCAGCTCGCTGCCGGACGACCACAAGCGTGCGCTGCTCGAGGGCCTCAAAATGGTCGACGCCGTCGTGGTTGGACGCGGGATGGAGGAGGGACTGGATTTCAAAGACGACTTCCTGCAGCTGCGCCCGGAGATTCTGGCGGTCACGGAAGACGACAAATACACGCCGTTGAAAAAGTCGCTCTGCGCCGAGGTGGGTGCGCGCTACGTGGTGCTGCCGAAGACGCCGCCGCAGTTCTCGCCGGTCTCGACGACGCAGATCGTGCGCTTCATCCGCGCACCCGAAGCGGCGCCGCTGCGCGTGGATTTCGCCGGCGGCTGGCTGGACGTGCCGCGGTATGCGCGAGACGGCGCTTACGTCGTGAACTGCGCGATCTCGCCGCTGGTGTCGTTGCGCGACTGGCCCTACGAGCGCAATGCCGGGCTGGGCGGAAGCGGCGCGTGGGCGATGCTGAACGGCCAGGATGGCATCGCGTCGGAACTGGGCCTCGGAGTGGGCTGGCAGGATCCGGCAATCGTGGCGGAGACGGGGCTGTGCGTCTGGCGCAGCGGCCCGCGGCCGAGCCTCGAGATCAAGCTTGAGGGTGCGTTTCTGCGCGGCCGGATGGCGCTGTATTGGACCGGTCGGCCACACGCGACGCCGGATCTGGCCAACAATCGCCGCGACTACGAGGCGATCGCGCGCGCCAGCGTCGTCGCTCGCGAGGCGGTGTGGCGCGGCGACCTTGCGCTGCTGGCGGAAGCTGTGCGGCAGTCGTATGCGGTCCAGCGCGCCGAAGGCATGCAACCGCTCCCCGGCATCGAGGCGCCTGGCCGCACCCCGCGACCGCTCGCGGCGAAATACTGCGGCGGCGGGTTTGGCGGCTATGCCGTTTATCTTTTTGCCGATCCGGCCGAGCGCGACGTCGCCTGCACCGCTGGAGGCTTCCGGCCGATCGAGCCGTATGTGAAGCTGGGGTGAGGACGGAATACCGAACGCTGAACATCGAACGTCGAACATCGGACGTTCAACATAGGAGATCGGGCCGTGACCGAGGGAACCGCGTTCGAGCGTTCGAAGTTCGACGTTCAGAGTTCGCTGTTGGAGGTTCGCCATCGCTTCATTCCGTCCGCAGCGCGGTCATCGGGCTGACGCGCGTGGCGCGCCGGGCCGGCAGCCAGCAAGCGAGCAACGCGGCGAGAGCCAGCACCAGCGGCGCGAAGGTGAACGCGAACGGATCCACCGCGCTGACCTGATAAAGGATCCCGGCGCACGCCGCGCCCAGCGCCAGCGCGAGCAGCAACCCGCACGCGAGACCCGCCAGCGTGGTGACAAGCCCCTCGCGCAGAATCATCCAGCGTACGGTCGCCGGCGCGGCGCCGAGCGCGACGCGAATGCCGATCTCGCGCGTGCGCCGCGTCACCGCGTAGCTCTTCACGCCGTAGATGCCCACGGCGGCGAGTACGAGCGCGAGCGCGCCGAACAGACCGAACAGCGTTGCGCCGGTGCGGACGACCCACAGCTGCAGACTGGCCTCGAGATGCTGGCGGAAGGTTCGCGCGGTGAACGATGGCACCGCGGGAGCGGCGGCGCGGATTTCGCGGCGAATCGCATCGACCAGCGCAAGGCGTGCCTCCGGCGAGGCAGTGGCTGCGCGCACGTGGAAAAACGCATTGCTCTGGAATCCTTGCGCAAACGGCACGTAGACGGCGCCGGCCTCGGCGGCGTCGAACAAATCCCAGCGCGTCGCCGGCACGATGCCGACGATCTCCATCGTCTTCGGGGTGCGCGCATCGCCCGCCGGCTGCTCCGAGGCGGAAGGTGGTTCGATGTCGCCGCGACCGAATTCGATCCGCTGTCCCAGTGCCTCGCCGTCCGGATAAAGTTGTCGCGCGAGGTTTTCGTCGATGACGGCGACCAGGGGTGCGCCCGGCGCGTCCGTTTCCGTTGCGCTGAAGCTGCGGCCGCGCAGCAGCGGCAGTCCCATCGCGGAAAAATAGCCGGCGCCGACGCTGGTCCAGTTGGCGGAGTAACTCCGGCCTTCAGCGGCGGTGGCCGGATGCGCGCCAGGTTCCGGTCGAAGCCCGGCGCGACGGACATCTTTGCCCAGGCTGATCATCCCGAACGGTACGACGGTGCCGATGCTCGCAGCCTGCACGCCGGGCAGCGCGGCGAGCCGCTCATTCACGGCGCGGTAAGCCTGCAGCGCCCGCGTCTGGTCGTAGCCGCCGAGCGCCGCGTCGACCTCGACGAGCAGCGTCTCGTCCGCCTTGAAACCGGTTTCGATGCTGCCTGCCTTGAGTGCGCCGCGGACAAAAAGCGCGGCGGTGCACAGCAGCCCAAGCGAGAGCGCGAGCTGCGCCACCACCAGCGGATGCCGCGGCAGCCAGCGCAGTCGGCGGCGATGCGTCGCCGGATCCTCGCCGGCCTGTTCCTTGAGATCATCGATCGTGGTGGTGCGCGTCAGCCGCAACGCCGGGCCGAGCGCGAACCCGAATACCGCCAGCGCGCAGAACCCCAGCGTCGCTGCGAGCACTGCCGGTTGAACACTATCCTCGAAGAACAGCGCCAGCGGCATCTTGCTCGCGACGGAGTTGAGCAGCAGCCCGTTGCCCCAGATCGCGAGCACCAGCCCGGCCGCGCCACCGAGCAGCGCAAGCACCAGGCCTTCCGTGAGCAACTGGCGCACGAGCCGCCGCCGGCCGCCGCCGAGCGCGAGTCGGATCGCGAATTCCTTCCGCCGGGCGTGGCCACGCGCGAGCAGCAGATTGGCGAGGTTGAGACACGCGATCAGGAGCACGATGCCGGCCATGCCGACCAGCAACATTCCGATCACCGTGAGCTGGTTTTCGCGCTGCGGTGCCACGCTGGTGCTGTTGCGCGGCAGGGCTCCGACCAGCAGCGTTTGGTCCTTCTGCTCGGCCGGATAACTTTGCTCCAGGCTCGTCGCGAGCATCTGCAGCGACGCCTGGGCGGTGGCGACCGTCAGTCCCGGCTTCAGCCGGCCGAGCAGGAAGAGTTGGTTCGCATCGCGTCGCTCGAGCGTCCGGTCCGAATGGCCCTTCATGAAATCGCCCGCGAGCGAGTCATACATGCCGAGCGGGAAATACAGCTCGGCGCCGAGGAGCATCATCGTGCCGGAGAAGTGCTCGGGCGTAATGCCCACGACGGTGAACAACCGTTCGTTCACCCGGATGGTCTTGCCGACAAGCGCGGGATCGAAGCCCGTGTGCTTCCAGTAAAGATGGCTCGCGATCACCACCGGAATGTTGCTCGACGGTCGTTCCTCCTCCGGCGTGAACGCCCGCCCCTGCGGCAGCGCCACGCCGAGGACGGAGAAGTAGTTCGAGCTAACGAGCGCGGCGAAACTGCGCCGCGCGCCGGCGCCCTCGCCGATGCCGACCATGGCGAGATTGTGCGCGAGCACGTCGGTGAACACCTCGTTCTGTGCCGCGAGGTCGCGATAGGTCGGGTAGGAGAACAGCCGGAAATTCTGCGGATTCTTTTTGTCCTGAGAATACAGCTGGACGATCTGGTCCGGCTCGGCGAACGGCCGCGGGCTCCAGATCAGCTGGTGGACGAGGCTGAAGATGGCGGTGTTGGCGCCGATCCCGAGCGCGAGCACGGCGATCGCGGCGACGGTGAAGGCCGGGGTGCGGGCGAGCAGCCGCAGCGAGAAACGTAGGTCTTGGAGGAACGAGGGCATGGTGAGGCCACGCCGCGGAATGCGACGCGAGGCCTACAGCACCCGTGAGCACGCGGAAAGTTGCAGCGGCGCACGAAGCGACGCACGACCCGATGACGGTGCGCGGGAGCGTGCAGCCCACGCCGCGATACGCGCAGCGCCGCCGCCATCGAGGCACGTGAACCGCACCGACGGCGGTCGACCGGTCAGGGCACGGTTATCTTCAGATTCGCGAAGTCGCCTTCCGATCCATTGCTGACCCAGAACGCGATCCAACCCCGGTCCTGCGTGCTCAGCTTTTTGATATCCAGGCACGGTTCGGAGCTGTTCTCGACGAAGGCGCGAATCCGGCCGGCGCCGACCACGATCGTGACGTGAAACCAGCCGGCGGGATCCGGCACGGGCATCACCGGCCGTTCGTGCATGCCGGGGTAGCGCTTGCGCAGCTGCGCCCAGTTGTAAGTCGGCATCGCGACGTATTGCACGGCGCGGCTGCGCCGCACCTCGTCATCGCTGATGAAATTGAACGGCTTGAAATAGACCGCGTCAAAGGTGGTTTCGTCGATGCCGAACAGAGCGAGACCGACATAGCTTTCGGTGGGCGGAGCTTTGCCGCGCACGTCGAATTCGATGGTTCCTTCCTGGAAGCTGAACCCGTCGAGGATCGCGAGGCCCAGTCCGGCGCCGCCGGTCAGACGAATGGCGGTGCGACCGGGTTCATCGAGCATCACGGCGGTGCGGTTGAAAAACCGCCAGCCGGTGCCAGTGGGCAGTCCTTTCAGGTCAGGCTCGATCGGAGCCGCGGCCGAGCCGACAGGGGAAGTCAAGGCGACGGCCGTGAGCAGAGTAATCGTGCACAGGGATCGCGGGGTAGGCATGCAGGAGAATATCGGCACGAACCCGGCTGGGCTTATGCCGCGTCCGGGTCACCTTGGGGATCCGAAGGCGGCGGTTCGGGCGGGGTTTCGCAGGGCTCGATCGGCAAATAGAGGTCGAGCACCATGACGGCGTCGGTCGCGAGCGGATCGTGCGGGTGCTCGAGTTCGTGGGTGCGGCGCCAGCGGTAGGGGCCGGCCTGCACCTGATCCCACAGCCGCCGCCAGACCTCACCAAGCGGCCCTGCCGGATCGCTGACCAGCCGGCAAGTCGTTACGGCATAAAGCCCGCCGGGGAACTCCTTTAGCTCGACGTCGCCGGCCGGGTGCGAATGCGGATCGACGCGAATCCAAAACTCGTAGCCGTAGGCGGAATGGCCTGGCGCGGGTCCGGGATTGTTGAAACCGAAAACCGGATGGAGCTTGGGCTGTCGCAGCAGCCCGCGCGGTTCGGCCCATGCACGGAGTTTTTGCCACGCATCCTTTTCCGGCGTGGCGCTGACGGCGCGCACCGTGGCGACGTGCATCCGCGGGAGCCGTTCGATGTGTAAAGCCAGCTCGCTCATGGGACGGCCGCGCGAGCAGCGGAGCCGGCCATCCGCGGCGAATGTGCCCGACAGGGGAGATGCGATCCCGCCGCGCGCGCGAAGGCGGCGCGACGGAAGGAGGTCAGGGGTTCATGGGTGAACGTTCGCGCCGCGCGTTGCGGACGTGTGGCGCGGCCCGAGCATAGAGCGTTGTGGACCCCGCGTGAACTCCAAAAAATCGTGAACGCGTGGTGGCGGCGGAGAACGCGTCGGGCCACGCGCATCGTGTCCGTGAACCGCGCGCATGACCTGCGTGCTGCTACGGCGCGCGAGCGGCGCTCTCACGGGCGGGACGCCCGCGCCGCGCTCAGGTGGCAGCGAACTCGTAGCAGTGATCGCAACACTCGTCGCCCTGCATCAGCGTCTTCGTCCGGGAGAACTTGATCTGCGGGTTCACCCCCGCGGCGACGCCGGAATCGGAGGCGCAGTTGAGCGCGTAGCCGAGCGCAGGCGGCACCTGCCGCTGCTTCATCTCGGCCGCTACGGGACACTCCGTCACCCGGAAACGCAGCCGCTGCGGGGTGTCCTCGAGCGTCTCAAATTTGAAGCTGGGCGGCAGCGTGGACCACAAACCGGTTTTGACCGCCTGCAGGTCGCGTGGGCCGGAGAACGGTCTCTGCTCGAGCCGCGCCTGCCACTCCGCTGCGGTGAACGCCGCGATCGTGTCGAGGAGCGGCGCGCCGTGCTTGTCGTAGAGCTCGATGAGCAGCCGGATCGAGCCGGCGCGCTGCGCTTCGAGCTGGCGCTTGAGCCGGGCGACCTCTTCGGACTCGGGCGCGGTGGCGGCGGTCGGCGTGGGCGTTTGGGCGAGCAAGCGGCAGGAGGACCCGAGCAACGCGGCGCCGGCGGCGACGCGGAGAAATTCGCGACGAGGCAAAGAGGTGTTCATGGGAGAGCGACAGACGCTTCAACACCGCACTGGGCCGGGCCACACGGGCCTATTGCGTTCTACGATCGGTTAGCGCTGCGACTAATCTCCTGCAGCAGTCGCCGTTGTGTCGCACGCGCGCGCGCCGAGGTGGTATGACGACCGACCGGTCGGGCCGAGTGGCGAGTGCGGCCGAGTCGGGGCTTGTCGCGCGCACCGAAACCGCTGAGATCAGGGGCCGTTGCCGCATGAATTTTTCACCGCGATGCCGGACCTTTGACAGGCACTGCGCCTGGGGCGCATGACGCCCGTGCTGGACATCCGCCGGCTGCGGGTGGAACGCGGCGACACGGTGATCCTGCGGGAGATCAACTGGCGCGTGGCGCCGGGCGAAAATTGGGTGATTCTCGGCGCGAACGGTTCGGGCAAGACCTCGTTGCTGAAATCGCTCACGGGTTTTCTCGCGCCGACCGCGGGCGAGTTTTCCGTGCTGGGCCGGAGCTACGGGGCGACCGACTGGCGGACGCTGCGACTGCACATCGGCGTGGTCACGAGCGCGTTCGCCGCGGCGATTCCGCCGGCGGAGGTCGCGCTCGAGACCGTGATCAGCGGGAAGTTCGCGCAGTTGGATTTGTGGGCGCGGGTGACGGCGGCGGAGCGCACCGCGGCGCGACGCTGGTTGCGGGTGGTCGGCGCCGAGCGTGTGGCCGAGCGCGAGTGGCTGTATCTTTCGCAGGGCGAGCGACAGCGCGTGCTGATCGCACGGGCGCTGATGGCGAAACCGCGGCTGCTGATTTTCGACGAGCCGTGCGCGGGGCTGGATCCGGTCGCGCGCCAGAGTTTTCTCGAGCTGGTCGATCGATTGGCCCGGCGACAAACGGCGCCGCGCGTGCGGAACGGGCGTCTTCACGGGCGGCACGCCCGGGCCACGCCCGCGCTGGTCTTGGTCACGCACCATGTCGAGGAAATCACGCCGGCATTCACGCATGCGCTCTTGCTGCGGCGCGGCGAGGTCGTGGCGGCGGGCCCGCGCGACGCCGTGCTAACGTCGCGTAATCTGTCCACCGCGTTCGGCGCGCCGCTGCGGCTGGCCACGCGCGGCGGGCGGATGGCGCTTTCTTTCCGGTGAGTCCGCTGATGGAGCTGATCGAGGCGCTGGACCTCACGAGTGTCTGGACTTATCTCGCGCTGTTCCTGGCCGCGTCGCTGTTGATGATCTGGCGGCTTGAGGCGCTGCTTAGTCACGGGCTCGAGGGCACCGCGCTCGGGACGCTGGTGATGCCGTATTGCTCGGGGCTGGGGAACTTGATCTTCGTGGCGATCATCGCCGCGCGCGGCGGTCCCGCGCAAGAGGTGCTGACCAACAGTCTCGTGAACAACGTGACGAACCTCACGCTGGTGCTCGCGCTGCCGACACTCGCGTGGGGCTTGAGCCTGCGCGGTGGAGCGACGCGCAAAAAAACGACGGACACGACTGAGCAGCTCAACCGGCTTTCGCTGTTGCTCTCGCTCGGCGCGGTGCTGTTTTTCACCGGCGTCACGTGGGCGCTGGGTGAGGACGGCCGGATTTCGCGCAGCGACGGACTGGTGCTGATCGGCGTGTTCCTGTTCTGGCAATGTTTCCAGGTGTTCGACGTGCTGCGGCAAAACGTCCGGCAGCGACGGTCGTTCGGCGCGGCCTTTTACGTGGACCTGGGCCTCGTGCTGATCGGCGCGTATGCGCTTTACGTCAGCATCGAATGGCTGGTGGCGTGGCTCTCGGCCCGACCCGCCGGCTGGGTGAGTGCGCAACACCTCGGTTGGCTGAGCGGCTGGCTGATGGTGCTGCCGAACGCGCTCATCGCCTTCTACTACGCGGCCCGGCGGCGGGCCGACATCGCGTTCGCGTCGCAGATTGGCGACGGGCACATCTGCATTCCGCTCTGCGTCGGATTGATCGCGCTTGTGCAGCCGTTCGCGGTGCCGAGGTTTTTCGCCACGGGGTTGGTGATTCTCGCGGCCGCCGCCATCGTGCATGGGATCTGCCTGATGGTTTCCGGCGGACTCCCGCGCTGGCTCGGTTGGCCGCTGCTGGCTGGTTATGCGGTGTTCGTGGCGCAGGGGCTGGGGGCGGCCTGAGCACCGCTGGACCTGCTCACTGCTCCCCCTCGGCTCGTCTTTCGTGAATCCAATCCGATGGCGCGAGCCCGCCCGGCTAGTCCGCGACCAGGCTAATTTCACGTAATACGTGAAATTGCTGCGGCGCGTCCGCGATCGAAGGGAAACGGGAAGCTGAGTCCGAGCGCCGGGGGTAGCATCGGCGCAGAGCGGGGGCGTCGCGGCATCTGCTTTGCGCGGTGATGAACAAAACTTCACACGGCACGAAAACCGGAATTTCACGTAATACGTGAAATTTCTGCGGCATTCCGGGGCAGCGCGGGAGCGGTGCCGCGTAAGGTCACCCTGAACGTGAAGTGAGCCCAACGCACGGTCGCCGGCGCCGAGCGCGCCCGAGCCAATTTCACGTATTACGTGAAAATGGGTTCGCGATGTTCGCGGGAAGAGAAATCGCTCAGAACGTCAGGGGGTCGGCGCGGAACTTCTCGCTGAGTGCGAAGAATTCGGCCTGCGCTTTCAGCCATTTCGCATCCTGGCGGATCTGCCCCATGTCGCGGGCCGTGTGATTGCAGACAAGGTAACTCGCCGGACCGAGCTTCAGGCATGCGTCAAAGCGGGTGCCGCTCGATTCGGTCGCGAACTCGAAATCGCCCTCGGCCAGATCGCGTCCCGCGATCATCGCGCGCAGCGGTTCGGCGTCGCCCGGCAGTTCGCGCCGGAAGCTTTCGCCGCGCGGCCCGGTGTAAGCGAGGATCCCCGGTTTCGGCGCGGCCGAAAGGATCGCCCATTCATCGAACACCGGACGCCGGTAAAGAGCGTCCATGCGAGCGAGGCTGCTTTGAATCTGCTGACGCGCCGAGGCGAGGTCCATGCTTCGAGAAAGGTGAAACGACCCGGCGACGCAAGCCGCGCGTCCGGCGACGCGCGCCGCCCAGCGCTTGGCGGCGACGGGCCCCACTTACCCTTGCGAAATGATCACTTGGTTGCGGCAGAATGTGCCGCGTGCGGTGGGGAGAAGAGTTCGTCGAAGAACGCCTTCATGTGCGTCCACGAACGGCGATCGGCCGCGGCATTGTAGCCGACGCCCTTCAGCCCGGCGGTGGCGGCCTGGTCCGCGTCAGGATTGGTGAACGCGTGCACCGCGTGCGCATAGCTGATGAACTGATAATCGATGCGCCCGTCCTCGAGGCTTTTCAGGAAGGCGTCGAGTTCCTCCTTCTTGACGAAGGGATCGATCGCGCCGTGGCAGATCAGGAACTTCGCCTGATTTTTCGCGGCGGCTTCGGGCGAGGCGGGGATCAAGCCGCCATGGAAGCTCACGATGCCGGTGAGCGGCGCTCCGGAGTAGGCGAGCGCCTGCACCGTGCTGCCGCCGAAACAATAGCCAATCGCGACCACGCGACTGCGGTCGACCGCCGGTTGGCTGAGCAGCTGATCGAGCCCGGCCCGCGCGCGCTCGGCCATCAGCGGCTTGCCGTAGAATGGCGAGGCGAGCTCCGAAGCGCGCTTCGGGTCGGTGGTGGAAACTCCGGCGCCGTACATGTCGGCGACGAACGCCACGTAGCCGAGCTCCGCGATCTGCTGCGCGCGGCGCTTCACATAGTCGTTCACGCCCCACCATTCCGGGACGATCAGCACGGCGGGGGTTTTGCCAACGGTGGTACGTGCGTCGTCGGACACGAGCACGCCTTCGAGTTTTACGCCTTGGTGTTCATAGGCGACGGGTTGGGTGACGATCGCGGCTGACGCCACCGCGGAGAGGAGCGGCAGGAGAAGGAGAGGGCGGTGTGGTTTCATGGGCGCGCAACGTAGGAGCGACGGCATTTCGGTCAAACGACATGCCGCGCATCGACCGAGCCGGCAAAAGGCCGGGTGGCGCCCAGCGATTCGTCGTCGCCGACGCAGCTGCAGGGCCCGTGCGGAGGCCGCGCCTTGCCAAGCGCAGCTACACGGAGGCTACCGAACTGGAGGACTTGGTCGCGCCGGAGTCCGCCGTCATCGACCGGCTTGGTCGCACTAGGTTGATCACACCGCCGGGGACGGCGCCTTCCACCGGCCACGATTCATGTCGGCACGGGCGTGGCTGCGTGGACGAGGCGCGGGGCGTATCTACGCGCCGTAGCCGCCGGCGATGTAGTTTTTCAGATGCTCGGCTTCGGCGCGGGTCGTGTCGGCCATCCAGCGCGAGATATCGCCAATGGAGATCAGCCCGACGAGCTTGCCGTTGACCAGCACGGGCAGGTGCCGGCAGTTTTTCTCGGCGAAGAGCGTCATCGTTTGCTCGATGGTGGTCTCGGGCGTGATGGTGATCGGTCGTGCGGTCATCACCTGGTTGACCGGCGTGCGCTTGGGGTCGACGCCTTCGCCGACGACGCGGCGCAACACGTCACGCTCCGTGAAGATCCCGATGGGGCTGCTGTTCTCGAGGACGACGATCGAGCCGATCCGATGACGGTTCATCTCGTTCACCGCGTCGCATACGGTGACGTTCGAGGGCACGGAAAAGACGACCGATCCTTTGCGATCCAGCAAAGCCGAGATGGGGGTATTCATGGAAAGGCGGGGGTTAGGCGGGACTATCGTGCGCTGCGTCCGGGCTCGCAACTGGAATTCGGAATTTTGCGGCGAGAGATTGATGGGGATCAAAGGTCCGGGGTCGCTCTATCGACTGCGTTTCACCTCGAGCGACCGTGGAACTCGGTTCCGGCGGCCGTCCCGCGCCGCGCGCCGAGGCGCGACCAATCCGTGTTACACCTGTAACACCGATTTGGTCGGGGGCGGCAGGGCATCGATGGCCGGTACGTGCGTGCTGGGCGACAGGGCGAAGACGCGGCGGCACTTGCAGGATTGGGGGTTCGGGATTTGGTCGCCATCATGAGCTTCGGAAAAATCGCGCTGATCGGGCTCGGGATCGTTGTGGCGCTGGCGATCGTGATCGGGCTCACGTTGAGCGGGATCTTCAACCGGCTGGTGACGCTGCAGCAGGCAACCGACGCCGCCTGGGCGCAGGTGCAGAATGTCTATCAGCGGCGCGCGGATCTCGTGCCGAATCTGGTCAACACCGTGCAGGGTGCGGCGAACTTCGAGCGCACCACGTTGAACGAGGTGACGAACGCGCGCGCGTCCGTCGGTCGCGTGCAGTTGCCGGCAGGCACGGCGCCGACGGATCCGCAACAGCTGGCGCAGTTCGAGCAGGCGCAGGGGCAGCTCGGCACGGCGCTGTCGCGGCTGCTCGTGGTGGCGGAACGGTACCCGGAGCTGCGGGCCACGACGGCGTTTCGCGATCTGCAAGCGCAGCTCGAGGGCACCGAGAACCGGATTGCGGTGGAGCGCGGCCGGTTCAACGAAGCGGTGCAGACCTACAACACCGCGATCAAACGATTTCCGGCAGTGCTGTTCGCGGGAATGTTCGGGCACACGCCGCGACCGTATTTCACGGCGACGCCGGGCGCGGAGGCGGCGCCGAAGGTCGAGTTCGACTTCGAATCGAAGGCGGAGCCAAAGAAATCGTGAGCCGCCGCGACGAACCAACGATGAAGACGGAGCGAAAAAAATCAGCGCGTGACGGCAGCGTCCGCTCTGCCTGGCGCGTGGGCTGAATCAGGAAGGATCAGAGCCGTGTTCATCGGGGTTCATCCGTGGTTGTTTGGCCGGGTCCGCTGGCTGCTTCCGTTGCTGGCGCTGGCGATCGGCGTGCGGGCGGCGGAGACGATCCCGCCGGCGCCGCAGAACCACTTCAACGATTACGCCGGCGTAGTCGCACCGGCAGCGGCGCAGCAGCTGAACGCGGAGCTGACGCAGTTCGAGCGCGAGACCTCGAACCAGATCCTCGTGGCGGTTTATCCGAAGATGCAGAGCGATTCGTCGATCGAGGACTACACGGTCCGCGTCGCGCAGGCGTGGCGGGCCGGACAGGCGCAGCGTGACAACGGGGCGGTGTTGTTCGTGTTCACGCAGGATCGCGCACTCTACATTCAGGTGGGCTACGGGCTGGAAGGCGCGCTGCCGGATGCGTTGTGCAAGCGGATCATCGAGGACGAGATCACTCCGCAGTTTCGCGCGGGCGATTACACGGCCGGACTCGCCGCCGGGGCGCGCGCGATGATCGCGGCGGCGAAAGGCGAATATGCGGGGACAGGCCGGACGGTGCGCGAAAGCGGCGAGAATCGGAGGCGCAGCCCGGGCGCAGGTCGGTGGATGATCTTGTTCGTGCTGGTGATGCTGGTGTTCTCTTTTCGGGCAGCGCGGCGGGGCACGATCTACGGCCGGCGCGGTCGGCGTTCGATCTGGCTCGGGCGGCCGGGCGGATTTGGGGGCGGCTGGGGCGGAGGCGGGGGCGGACGTTGGGGCGGTGGCGGCGGGACATTCTCCGGCGGCGGTGGAAGCTTTGGCGGGGGCGGCGCGGGAGGACGGTGGTGAGAGCGGACTTTCAACCACGGATTGCACCGATGAACACGGATGACCGATCGAGGAAGACGTTGAAGCGATTAGCGTCGATCCGTGGCGTCCGTGCGGTCCAAGGGGGAGGGCGGTCATGAGTGTGTTTTCCAGCAGTCCGAAGATCGATCACGCGACGGTGGTGGCGGCGATCGCCGCGGCGGAGCAGCGCACCTCCGGCGAGATTCGGGTCGTGGTGGCGAAGGATAAAGTCGCCGATCCGGTGGTGGCGGCGAAGGCGCACTTCGAGCGACTCGGCATGACCGCCACAATCGAAAGAAATGGCGTCTTGATCTATCTCGCGCCGGCTTCGCGGGCGTTTGCGGTGATTGGCGACACGGCGATTCACGAGAAATGCGGCGAGTCTTTCTGGAAGCTTACGGCGGCCGCGATGGAGCTGAGGTTCAAGCAGGGTGAATTCACCGATGGGCTGGTGCTTGGCATCGAGAAAGCGGCGGCGGTGCTCGCGGAGAACTTTCCGCGCCAGCCTGATGATCGCGACGAACTGCCAAATACGGTGGAAGAGGCGTGACGATCCCAGGCTGATGCGGCCGGGGACGGCCACGCTCCCGCGCGAGCGAAATCTGGCTGCCGTGGGTGCTGATCGTCAGAGCTCGAGGCGCGCGGACGCTCGGAGAGGCGTCGTGGCCTCGAACGTGGCGAATCGCCGGCAATGCTATTTGGTGAACAGCCGGTCGAGCGCGCCCAGAGTCTTGATCGGTGGGAGTTTCTTGTCGGTGGCGACGGTCATCGGACGGATCGCAGGCGTATCGGCGCCACGGGGCGGTTCATCGCGGCGAGCTGGCGGTTGACCGGTAAGCTCGGCCAGTGCGCGGTCGAGTTTGACGGCCGAAACCGGCTCAGCCGTGCCGAGTTCCTGCGCGAAGAGACTCACCCGGAATTCTTCGATGAGCCAACGGAAGGATTCGAGGCGATTTACGTCCGCGGACCCCGACGAGGGCGTCGCGGCTGCAGGAGTGGTGCGGGCTCGCGAGAGCTTCACGAGCGCGGCCACATAAGGCGCGAGCTGCGCGGCGCGCTCGGCGTCCTTGGCGGGATTTTTCCGCCAGCGATCGGCGCGCAGCGTCATGGCCTTCAGATAGCGGGGAAAATGGGCGAGCTGAGAATAGGGCGTGTGCCGCGGGAAATCTGGCGGGAGCAGCGCGGCGAGATCCTGATCGAGCTTCGGGTAGGGCGTGGGATGAACCAGCAGCGATTGGCGCAGCGTGAGGATCTCGCGGAGCAGATCGCTGAGGCGCGGGATCAGACCCTGCAGATCGGACTTGGCCCGCGCGACGGCGGCGGCGAACGCGGGTTTGTTATAGGGCGGGGGCTCGGCACCCCGCCGTTCGTCCGAAGCCTTGGCTGCGGCGGAATCAGGAGATCCCGCCCTACAGCGTTCCGGGTCGATCAACCAGCGGCGGAGCATGGCGAAAGCGTCGGCTTGCAGCGACTCGAGCGGCGTCAGCGTTGCCGCCAGCGGTCCGAGCGGGCGCAGCGCGCGGAGATCGCGCTCGAGCCAGCCGAGATCGCGGCTGAGCTGCAGCTCAAGCAGCGTCGAGAGTCCGTGAAGCATCGCCGCGCCGGCTTCTTCTGGTGTCTTGAAGAGCCGCAAGGCGACGCCGCGATAACGGCCGGCGGCAAGCGCCGGCCCTACCGCGTGCTTGTCTCCAGTTTCCGGTTGCAGCGCGGGGAAGGCGAACACCGGCACGCCGGCTTGTTCGGTGACCAGCACGCGCGCGGGAATCTCGCCGAAGGTCCATTCGGTTTGCGGCGGCTTTTCCCAACGGGCACGCGCCTGGCGCCAGGCGACGGGCTCGGCGTGCGCAACGGCGGCGCTGGCCTCACGTTTCTGGGTGTGCAACGCAGCTTGGATCTCGTCGAGGTTGCGGCTGGCACAAAGCTCGCGCTCTTCGTCGTCGAGCACGCGTACGCGCACGCGCAGGTGATCGGGCGGTGGTTTGTCGGCCCAGAGCGCCGAATCGATGGCGACGCGGAAGCGTTCGGAGATCAGAAACGCGAGCGCTTCGGTCAAGGTCTCGCGGCGGCCGGTGAGCCGGTCGCGTTCGGCCAGTTGTGCGACGAGGGCGCGCGCGGTTTCCGCCAGCGGCACGAAGCCGCGGCGGAGCTCCTTCGGCAATGCGCGCAGGTAGTGTTCGACCTTGGGCTCGAGGTAGCCGGGCACGGCCCAATCGAGCGCGGCGGGCGTGAGCGCCTCGGCTTCGCGGACGTTGAGCTCGAGCGTGACGCCATCTTCCGCCTGGCCGGGTTTGTAGGCGTAGTTGAGCGGCAGCGCGCGATTCTCGAGCGGGAGCGTTTCGGGAAAAGCTTCGGGATCGTGCTCGAGCGTGTCGGGATCGCGCAGATCCTCGGGCTGCATGAACAGGAAACGCGGTTCCATGGCGCGGCGTTCGCGCAGGAGCGCAAGCAAGTCGCCCACCGAGGAGATCGAATTTTCGATTTTCGATTTCTGATTTTCGACTTCGGACGGGCGCGGCGTTGCGACTCCATCGGGAGCAGCATCCGGCCGCGACGAGGGCGTCGCGGCCCCATCGGCGATGGCCGAGGAACTAGGGGCGTTGGCAGGCGGCGCCCCTACATCAATCAGGCGCGAGGCGTAAAAACGGCAGGCGGCTTCGTCGAGGTTGAGATAACCGGTGTCGCGGGTACGCGTGAGGATCGCTTCGATGTTTTCGCGAATTCGTCGGTTGTGCTCCAGGAAATCGATCTGCCGCGTGAGCGTGTCGTTCACCAGCGCCTCACGGATGAAAATCTCGGTGGCATGCGTGGGATTGATGCGACCGTAGCCGACGGCGCGGCTGTCGATTTCGAGGCCGTAGAGCCGGGTGCGCTGCTTCACCATGACGCGGCCGGCGTCCGGGTTCCAGAACGGTTCACTGTGCGTGACGCGCACGAGATGCCCGGCGAGTTCGAGCAGCCACGCGGGATCGAGCCGGGCGCAGGTGCGCGCGTAGAGCCGCGAGGTTTCCATGATCTCGGCGGCCATGATCCAGCGCGGCGCGCGACCGCGCGCCGCGCTGGAGTTGAGAGTTGAGGGTTGAGCGTTGAGAGGTTTTTTGCGGGGCGACTCGCGCTGAAAGAGGACCGAGCCGGGGAAAAGGTTCACGCGGCGATCGTGCGTCGCCTTGTAGTTGCCGTTTTCCTCGTCGAGCGTGGCGACGTTGCCGAGCAGTCCGGCGAGGATGCTGCGATGAATCGCGCGGTAAGCGGGCGTGCCGAAAGCAAGCGGATCGTCGGCCTGGCTTTCCGACTTCACGCGCGGTGCTGTTTGCCGGCGGTTGCGGGCGTCGGCAAGCGACGCCCCAGCGGGAGAAGCAGACGCCGGATGCCGAGGGGAACCTCGTTTCGGACTCACGGGCGGGACGCCCGTGCCACGGGCTAGCTCGGCCACGGACGTCAGCTGGAAATCGCGACGCTCCTCCAGCACGTCGAGCAGCTGCGCGTGGATGTCGCGCCACTCCCGCATCCGGGTGTAACTGAGAAAATGCTCGCGGCAGAAACGACGCAGCTTCGCCTGCGAGAGGCGCTCGAACTCGTCGTGGTACGCGTCCCAGATGTTGAGCAGCGTGAGAAAGTCGGAGTCGGGATGACGGAACCGACGGTGCGCGGTGTCGGCCTGCTGCTGTTTATCGAGCGGACGCTCGCGCGGATCCTGCACCGACAGGCCGGAGGCAATCACCAGCACCTCGCGGAGCGCGCGTTCGGTGCGCGCCTGGAGAATCATCCGGCCGACGGTGGGGTCGACGGGCAGCCGCGCGAGCTCGCGGCCGACGGGCGTGAGGGGTCGGGAGTAGGGCGAAGGTTGAGAGCTGAGAGTTGAGAGTTGAGAGTCGGGAGCGGAGGGATCGGAGGGAAATGGAGGCGCGATGCCCTCGTCGCGCATGGTTGCCGCGGTCGAAGCCGGCCGCGACGGGGGCGTCGCGGCTCCACGAAGCAGCATGGCTCCAACGGCCGGGTCGGGAGACCCCGCCCTACAATCGAGCGCGCCGAGTTCCTCGAGCAGCGCGTAGCCGGCGCGAATCGACTTCGTCGCCGGCATGTTGATGAACGGGAACCGTTCGATGTCACCCAGCCCGAAGGCTTTCATCCGCAGAATGACATCGGCGAGGTTGGCGCGCTGGATTTCCGGCTGCGTGAAGCGCGGTCGCTCCAGGTAATCCTTTTCGGAGTAGAGTCGAATGCACACGCCGTGGGCGACGCGGCCGCTGCGGCCTTTGCGCTGGTCGGCGCTGGATTGCGAGACCGGCTCGATCGGCAGCCGGCGCGTGCGGGCTTGCGGGGCGTAGCGGCTGATCCGGGCAAGACCGGTATCGACGACGAAATGGATGCCGGGGATCGTCAGCGACGTTTCCGCGATGTTGGTCGCGAGAATGATTTTCCGATGCTGCGTCGGCGCGAAGACACGCTGCTGCTCGGCGTTGGAGAGCCGGCCGAAGAGCGGCACCAGTTCGCTGCGACCGAGGGAGCGCCCCTCCAGCAGCTCGCGGACCTCGCGGATGTCGCGCTCGCTCGGCAGAAACACGAGAATGTCGCCGCTGCTGCTCTCGCCAATGATGCGTTCCACGGCCTCGACCGTGCCGTCGATGTAATGCAGTGCCTCCGCCTTCGCCGAGGCGACGGCAGAGGCGTCGGATTTCTCGGTGTTTTCATCGTTCTCGTCGTAGTCGGAGCCGAGTTCGTCGAGCGGCGCGTAGATGACTTCGACCGGAAACATGCGGCCCTCCACCTGAATGATCGGAGCGTCGTCAAACGCCTTGCTGAACGCCTCGGTGTCGATTGTCGCGGAGGTGATGACGATCTTCAGTTCTGGGCGCTTGTAGCGCAGCGTGCGGAGGTGCCCGAGCAGGAAGTCGATGTTGAGTGAGCGCTCATGCGCCTCGTCGATGATGATGGTGTCGTAGTCGCGCAGCAGCGGATCGCCCTGGACCTCGGCGAGGAGCATGCCGTCGGTGAGAAACTTCACGACGGTATCGCGCGTGGTTTCGTCGCTGAAGCGGATCTTGCAGCCGACTTCGCGGCCCCAGGTCACGTTCATCTCCTCGGCCACGCGGCGCGAGACGGAGAGCGCGGCCACGCGGCGCGGCTGCGTGCAGGCGATCCGGCCGTGCGTGCCGCGGCCGGCGGCGAGGCACATCTTGGGAATCTGCGTCGTTTTGCCGGAGCCGGTTTCGCCGGCGAGAATCACGACGGCGTTCGCCTGGATCGCCGCGGTGATCTCCTCCGCGCGCGCGCTGATCGGCAGCTCGGGCGGGAACTCGAGGCGAAAAGGAAACGGTTTGGCGGGACGGGCGGACACGAGATTTAGTTTGTCATTCCGGCGGAAGGGAAGAATCCAGAACGGCTCTGTGCGTGACATCCAACAGAATTATGTGGTTTCGGCGAACTGCGGCACCAAGCCGGATGGCCGCCGCGTGGACTTGCCGCGCCCGGTGCAGGAGCGGCGCCAGGGTGCAGCCAGCCGGCGTCGTTACGGAGGGGCCCAGCGGTCGCTGAATGCCCGATGAAACTTCCGCCGCTGCTGCCCGAAGAAACGTATCACCGGGTGTTGCGCGTGGCCTACCTGGATGGCCTGAGCGTGCTGGCGGTGGCCGGGCTGCTGGCGCTGGCGGCGGCGTCCATGCGCGACGTGCCGAATACCGGCATCGGCATGCTCGTCGCTGCGGCGGGCGCGATCGAGCTGCATGGGGTGTCGCTGTTGCGGGCCGGAGCCTCGCGCGGAATGAAATGGGTGATCGCGAGCCAGCCGTATCTCTGGTTCGTGCTCATCAGCTACTGCATGGTGCAGCTGACGATTCGTGATCTCGAGCCGTTGCGCGATGCGATCAAGATCGGCGCGCCCGGTGGTTTGGCCGCGCAGGGAATCACGGAGGAGCAGTTCGCCACCCTGGTGTATACGCCGATGTATGTCGCGCTCGCGGTGGGCACCACGCTGCTGCAGGGCGGGATGACGCTCTACTATTGGCGGCGGCGTCAGGCCGTGGTCGCGGCGTTGGAGGAAGAGGAATGAACTGCAACCGCCGTGGCGTCGCGACACTCGCGGTGATCGGCCGTTTTCTGAATGTGCGGCGGGATCTCCCGATCCGCCAGGGCCGAAAGCGGCGGGATTCAGGATATCCCGCCCTACAGCGCGACGTCTTGGGATATGTACGGCGCGGAGCGGAATCCGCGCCCTACCTCTGCCTGTGGGCGGTGATCTGATTCTCATGCAAATCCGGAAGCTTGGATCCATCGCATTTTTTTCTGCGCTCGCGCTCACGGCGGCGGCGCGGCCGTTCACGGTCGTCGTCTACAACGTGGAGAATCTCGTCGACGCCGATGGGCAGGCGCGGTTCGAGGAATACCAGGCGCCTCGCTACACGCCGGCGCACGTGCTCACGAAGGTGCAAGCCGTCGCGTCCGTGCTGGCGCGGTTTGACGACGGTCGCGGGCCGGACGTGGTGATGCTGCAGGAAATCGAGGTCGATGAGACGCCGGCCGCCGCCGCGCTGGACTACGAGGCGATGTTGCGCCGCTATGCGGACCGGAAGATCGAGGACATGCTCGGCCGCGGATTTGATCAGGAGATCGCGGATCTGCCGGCCGAGGCGCTGCTCGCCAAGGCGCTCGCTGATCGCGGGCTGACGGGCTATCACGTGATCGTCGCGGAAAACGTCCGCAGCGGAGGCGACCGACCCCTGAGCCAGAAATGCGTGACCTTGACGCGGTTTCCGGTGAAGGCGGTGCGCTCGCATCCCACCGTGGATGCGCGGGCGATTCTCGAGGTGCTGGTGGAGATCGATGGCGCGACGCTCTACCTGTTCAACAACCATTGGAAATCCGGCGCGGGCGACGCCGCCACGGAGCCGACGCGTGCCGCCAACGCGCGAACGCTGCGACAGCGACTCGACGAAATTCTCCGGCAGGATCCGCAGGCGGACATCGTGATCGGCGGCGATTTCAATTCGCAGTACAACCAGAAGCGCCGCTATCCGCAGATGACCGTCACCGGGATGAACGACGTGCTCGGCTCGCAGGGTAACGAACTCGCGATCCGGGGCCAGCAGCGCGATCTGTACAATCTGTGGTTCGAGCTGCCGGCGGAGCAGCGCGGCAGCGACACGTTTCAGGGCGAGTGGGGCACGCTGATCCAGATGCTCATCACGCGCGGGCTCTATGACTACCGCGGCGTGCAGTATGTCGACAATTCCTTCGGCGTCGCGAAGTTTGATGGACTCAACGCAGACGAGAAGGGCACGCCGATCCGCTGGAGCGGTGAAGGACCGGCGGGGAGCGGTTTCTCCGATCATTTTCCGGTGTTCGCGCGGTTCACGACGGTGAGTGACGAGCGGCCTGATCGCTATCTCGCGCTGCGCGGCGCGTCCGAGGAGCCGACGCAGGCCGAAACGGTCCGCAAGATCGACTACTCGGCGGTGGACGTGGAAAAAATCGCGGTGCGGGCGGAGTCGCTGCCGGCAGGCGCGAAGCTGCGCAGCAAGGAATTTCGCGGGAAGATCATTCGCGTCGAGGGAGTGGTTGCGCCGGGCATTCGGCTGGCGGTGGAGTTTTTGGGCGACACGTACGACGTGTGGAGTTTCAACGAGGCGCTGCGCAATGAGCTGCGCGCGAACCATGCGGCGGGGCAGCCGATCCGGTTCTACGCCGAGCTGGGCCAGTATCGCGGCCGCTGGCAGTTCGTCATCCAGGATCCGAGCTGGGTGAAGTGAACGCTTTTAGGCCGGTGGTGCTGGGGTCGCAGGGCGGTGCGATCCTGGACAACCACAGATGAACACAAATGGACACGAATCCCAGACCAGGCCGAAGGTTGGATCTGTGTCCATCTGTATTCATCTGTGGTTCAAATCACATCGTTGGGGATCGAAGCTTCAGACCGGACGCCCATGCCACTCCCCTCGGTGGTTCTGAATGGGAGAAAACTCTTGCCTCGGGGCGGGTGCTGGCGCTTTGTGACCCTCCCTTAGTTCGGGCTGTAGCGTAGCCTGGTAGCGCGCTTGCATGGGGTGCAAGAGGTCGTGAGTTCGAATCTCACCAGCCCGACCATTTTGGCCGCCGTTTTAGGCGGCATTTGACGGATTCGCGAGCGCCGACCGTTCAAGCGGCCGAGGGCGGCCGCGCTCCCAGACAAACGATCTGTTCAAGCGATTACCGCGGCCGCGAGAATCTCTCGATTTCGGTTTGCGATGATCAGCGGGTAAGCTGTCTTGGCTGCGCGTGCGTTCCCTTGGCTCGAAATCCAACCGCTCCTGGTTCTGGCCGCTCCTGCTGACGGTTGCGATCTCCGTGGCGTCCGGCCGTTCGAAAATCGCGACGCCCGGACTGTTCCAGTTCGACAAGGCGGCGCATTTCCTCGTGTTCGGGCTGCTGGCCACGCTAGTCGTGCGGTTGGGCGAGGGCCGGCGCGCGGCGTGGCTCGCGCTGCTGGTCGTGTCGCTCTATGGGATGGCGGACGAGTGGCACCAGAGCTTCACGCCGGGACGTTCGGTCGAGCTCGCCGACTGGATGGCGGACACCGCGGGCGCGGCGCTGGCGGTGATGCTGTATGCGTGCTGGCCGCGGTATCGCGCGCAACTGGAAACGCCGTTGGGCCGCAAAGCGCGGGTTGAAAACCCCGGGGCGAATGCGCCAAGCTCGGTGTAATGACCCCGGTCGAGGCCCAATCGCGGATTGCCGAGTTGCGCGCGCAGGTCGCGCGACACGATGAACTCTACCACCGCCGCGCGCAGCCGCAGATCGGCGACTTCGAATACGACGCGTTGAAGCGCGAGCTCGCCGAGCTCGAGGCGGCATGGCCGCAGTTTGCGCGCGGCGCGTCGCCGACGGAGCAGGTCGGCGACGATCGCACGGAAGGGTTTCAAGTTTACCGCCACCGCGAGCGGATGATGAGCCTGGACAACACTTACTCGGAGACCGAACTCCGGGAGTTTCACGACCGACTGGTGCGCGAGCTCGAGCGCGACGGGCTGAAGTTCGTCATCGAGCCGAAGATCGACGGACTGGCCGTGAGCATTACCTACGAGAAGGGAAAACTCGTGCGCGCGGTCACGCGGGGCAACGGCATCGAAGGCGACGACATCACGACGAACGCGCTCACGATCAAGTCGCTCCCCCGCGAGCTGAAACGTGCGGACGGCGTGCCGCTGCCGGCGGTGATCGAGATCCGAGGCGAGGTTTTTCTGACGACCGAAGAGTTTCTGCGGATCAATCGTCAACGCGAGGAAGCGGGCGAGCCACTCTATGCGAACCCACGCAATCTTGCTGCGGGTACGATCAAGCAGCTCGATCCGCGCGAAGTCGCGCAGCGCAAACTCGAGGTCGTGCTTTACGGCCGCGGTTATGTGGAGCCGGCGAGCGCGCTGCCGGAGACGCAGGCGCAGTTTCACGGCTGGGTGAAGGCGTGGGGATTGCCGACGGTGGAGAGGTTTTGGACGGCGACCGGCGCCGACGAAATCTGGGCGGCGGTGCAGGAGCTCGACGCGTTGCGGGACACCTTCGCCTACGCGACGGATGGCGCGGTGGTGAAACTCGACGCGGTGCCGCTGCAGCGACGCGCGGGCTCGACGAGCAAATCGCCCCGCTGGGCGATGGCCTACAAGTTCGCGCCGGATCGGGCGGAGACGCAGCTGCGCGCGATCACGGTGCAGGTGGGCCGGACCGGCGTGCTCACGCCGGTGGCGGAGCTCGATCCGGTGCAACTCGCGGGCACGACGGTGTCGCGCGCGACGCTGCACAACCGTGACGAGATCGCGCGGAAGGACATTCGCGTCGGGGATTTCGTGTACGTCGAGAAGGCGGGTGAAATCATCCCGGCGGTGATCGGCGTGAATCCGGCGCGGCGCGCGCCGGAGTGCGTGCCGTATGTTTTCCCGGAGAAATGTCCCGAGTGCGGCACGGCGGTGGTACAGCTCGAGGGCGAGGTGGCGGTGCGGTGTCCGAATTTTTCGTGCCCGGTGCAGGTGCGGCGCCGCGTGCAGCATTTCGCGTCGAAAGCGTGCGTGGACATCGAAGGCATGGGCGAGGCGATGGTCGACGTGCTGGTGGAAAAAGGCTGGGTGCACAGCGTGCCGGACATCTACCAGCTGAAACGCGAGAACCTGCTCACGCTCGGGAAGAGCGTGGAAAAATCCACGGACAAGCTGCTGGAGGCGATCGAGGCGAGCAAACGCGCGGAGCTGTGGCGGTTCATCCATGGGCTCGGGATTCCGCACGCCGGCGCCGCAGCGGCGAAGGATTTGGCGCGGACGTTTGGCGGACTCGAGCGGCTGGCGAGCGCGCGCTACGAGGATTTCATTCGCGAGAAGGCGTCGGTGATCGGCGGGATTGGCGAGACGATGGCGCTCGCGATCCTCGCGTATTTCGCCGAGCCGCGGAATCGTGCCGTGGTGGACGAACTGGTGCGCGTCGGGGTGCAGCCGGTGGTGCCGAATTCGGGCAGCGCGCTCGCGGGAAAAACCTTTGTGCTGACCGGCACGCTGCCGACGCTGACGCGGGACGAGGCGACGGCGCAGATCGAGGCCGCCGGCGGGAAGGTGAGCAGCGGTGTGAGCAAGAAAACCAGCTACGTGCTCGCGGGCGAGGAGGCCGGATCGAAGTTGGAAAAGGCGCGCGCGCTCGCCGTGCCGGTGATCGATGAGGCGGAGTTTCTGCGGCTGCTGAGCGGCGGCTAGGTCTGCGGCGACGGCGAGAGAACCGCGGGGCGGATCGGCGGTGGGGCGCGGCGGGGGTATTGCGTCCCTAGAATGGCGGGGCATTTGGAGCACAGGCGCCGCGCCCTCTGCGGATCGCCGGGAAAACGGTTTGCGTCAGGTCGGACGCACGGCACGCTCGCATCAACCCCATGAGATCACCGTTTGGCCTCGTGATCGGTCTGTGCGTACTGGCTGGCGCCGCGCTGGCCATCGAGCGGCTGCCGATCGAGCATTTCGCGCGGGAGCCCGAAACCTCCCGCGCGCGGCTGTCGCCGGATGGCAAACACCTCGCGTTCCTGCGGGAGCACAATGGACGGACGAAGTTGCATGTGCTGGAGATCGACGCGGACAAGATCTACCGGATCGACGTCGGCGAAGCGGCGCTGGCGAGCGGCGCGCGCAAGGACGTCGATGCGGCCGAGTGGGTGGGCGACCGGCGGCTGCTGGTGTATACGAGCGTGTGGGATCGTTTCCGCTACGGCATCGCGGCGATGAACCTCGACGGCAGCCAGGTGCGCGCGATCAGCGGGGCGGAGGACGAGACGGAGTATCTGCACGAAGGCATGCGCTTGTACGCGGACGAAGTGATTCATCGGTTCGAGGACAAGGACCACCACGTCTTGATGCTGGATCGACACCATAACCGGCCGGGACGCGCGGACCGGCCCGATGTGATCAAGATGTGCGCCAGCGACGGCAGCTACAGCGTGGAGGTGAAGAATCCCGGCAACGTCTCCCGCTGGGGGGTGGATGCGGACGGGGTGGTCCGGCTTGGCATTCTCGCTGAAGACGACAAGTCCGGCGCGATGTATCGCGATAGCGAGAAAGCGCCGTGGCGCACGATCCTGCCGCTGGAGGACCGCGACGGCGAACTGTGGCCCGTGGGCTTCGATCCGGTGAACAACGCGGTGCTGATGGCGGCGCTGACGCCGGAGAAACGGTGGACGGCATATCGGCTCGATCCCGCGAGCGGCCAGCTGGGCGAGCCGCTGCTGTCACACCCGGAGTACGACATCCTGCTGCCCAGCCGGACGCCGCGGTTCGACGGCATGTCGCTGTCGGGCCCGATCTATTCGCGCAGCAAGAGCGCGTTGCTTGGGATGAAATTTGTCAGCGATGCGCCGCGGGTGAAATGGTTCGACCGCGAGTTTGCGACCTACCAAGCCGCGATCGACAAGACGCTGCCGAACACGGTGAATCTGCTCGTCGACGTGTCCCGCGACGGCAACCGGCAGCTGTGGTGCGGATTTTCCGATCAGGATCCGGGAACCTATTACCTGCTCGATCGGAGTCGGAAGATGTTCAAGGCGCTTGGGCCGAGGATGAACTGGATCAAGCCGGCCCAGATGGCGCCGATGCTGGCGATCAAGTACACCGCGCGCGACGGGTTGGTGATACACGGATTCCTGACGGTGCCGATCGGCCATGCGGCGAAGGGATTGCCGCTCGTCGTCATGCCGCACGGCGGACCGTGGGTGCGCGACCTCTGGGGATTTGATCCGGAGATCCAGCTGCTGGCGAACCGCGGCTACGCGGTGCTGCAGATGAACTATCGCGGTTCACCCGGCTATGGCGAAGAGCTTTTCCGCAAGGCGCGGCGCGAGATCGGCCGGAAGATCCAGGACGACATCGAGGATGCGACCCGCTGGGCGATCGCCGCCGGGGTGGCGGATCCGCAGCGGATCGCGATCTACGGCAGCAGCTACGGCGGATACTCGGCGCTGTTCGCGCTCGGGCACAGCGGCGGGCTGTATCGCTGCGGGATTTCGATGGCGGGCGTGACCGACTGGCTGGAAATTTTCGACGACCGGAAATCGGACCCCGCGGCGAAGGCGGCGAACCGACACTGGCGGCGCGAGATTGGCGATCCGGACGAGGATCGCGCGTTCCTGGCGTCGATTTCGCCGGTGAACTTCGCCGATCAGATCGTTGCGCCGGTACTGATCATCCAAGGCAAGGAGGATCGGACGGTGCCGCCCGAGCAGGCGCGGCTGATGATCAAGGCGCTCGAGAAAGCGGGGCGGCCGCCGCAGAGTATTTTTCTTGCGGGGCAGGGGCATGGACTGTCCACGGCGAAAGCGCGGTTGCAGATGATGACCGCGGTGGTGGAGTTTCTCGAAAAAAATCTCGGGCCGGGCGTGAAGTGAGGGCCACGCGTTCGTGCCCCGAGTAGGGCCGCCGTTCACCGGCGGCCGGGAGCATCCGGCGGCAAGCGTCGAGCGGAAGACCCGGCCGGCGGCGAGCGCCGGCCCTACAGCCAGGGGCGATACGGATGCCCTGCCGTGTTCAGTAACCGCGACGCTGCAGCGTGCGGGCGAGTTCCTGCATGAACGCCTGCGCTTCAGCCTGGCTTGGTCGATAGCCGGGCTGACTGAGCTCGGTCAATCCGGGCCGACCATATTGGTCGACGATCCATTTGCCTTTCACACCGTCGCTGAACGTCACCTCGCCGCTGGCGAGCGCGCCGGGGATCAGCGTGACCTTGTCGACCGAGACACTGACGTTGCTCGCGCCGGCGGGCGGGAGGTCTTCGAGTGCCTCGTCGTCGGCGAATTCATCCTGTCCCGGCGGTGGCTCGGCAGCTTCGCCGGCCGCGCCGGGTTCATCCTTGGCCAGACCGAGCTTTTCCTTGGCCTTGTCGAAGAAGCCTTTTTTTTCGCCGGCGGGCCGAGACGGGGGCCCCGACCTGTCGGGGGGGACTGTCGCGGCTCCAGGAGCTGAGGCCTGCGGCTTGGTGACGTCCGAAGCATCCACTTTCGGCGCGGGATCTTTTAGCGCGAGATCGAGATCGTCGACGAGGAACCGAACGTCGCGGTAGGTCAGTGAGATTTTGAACTCGTCACTGAGTTTTTTCTGAATCGTCGAGAGATTGTCGCCAGCGGCGACCCAGGAGGCGAGGGCTTGTTGCTGCTCGGGAGTCAGGGACATGGAAGGCAAAGGCTAAGAGCTGAGAGCCCAGAGTCTAGAGCAAGAATGCGGAAATGCCAGAGTGGCAATTCGCGCGAGCCGCGGGCGAGCCTGCTTACGATCCAAATCGGATCACGGGCGAGGCGCCCGTGCCACGGAAGCCGATGCCGGCTCCAGCCTCTGCACTCTCGGCTCTGGACTGCGCGCGCAGCGCGCTACTTCGACAGCTGCGCTTTCAGGAAGTCGATGCTGCCGCGCGTGGTGGAGTCCTGCTCCATCATGTTGTCCACGGCCTTGCAGGCGTGAATCACGGTGCCGTGATCGCGTCCGCCGAAGGCCTCGCCGATCTCCTGGAGAGAGTGCTTCGTCAGCGTGCGCGTCAGATACATCGCGATCTGGCGCGGGATGGCGATGTTGTTGGGCCGGCGCTTGCTGGTCATGTCGCTGTGCCGGATCTGATAGTGATCGGCCACGCGTTTCTGAATCGTCTCGATCGTGAGGACGTTCTGCGCCTGTTCCATGAGCACGTCCTGCAGCAGCATCTCGGTCGTGGCCAGGTCGAGCGGTTTGCTGGTGAGCGCAGAGTAGCTGGCGACCTTGATCAGCGCGCCCTCGAGCCGGCGGATGTTTTTCGAGATATTCTGGGCGATGAAGTTCAGGATCGGCGCCGGAAGGTCGAACTTCATGCACGCCGCCTTGCTGCGCAGGATCGCGAGGCGCGTCTCGAAATCGGGCGCCTGGATATCGGCGGGCAGGCCCCATTCGAAGCGCGACACGAGCCGCGACTCGAGCTTCTGAATCTCGCTCGCGCGGCGGTCGCTGGAGAGCACCACCTGTTTGCCGGACTCGAACAGGTCGTTGAAGGTGTGGAAGAATTCCTCCTGGATCCGCTCCTTGCCGGCGAGAAACTGCACGTCGTCGATCAGCAACACGTCGACGTGGCGGTAGCGCTGGCGGAACTTCGTGAGGCTGTTCTCCTGCAGTGCCTGGATGAACTCGTTGGTGAACTTCTCCGTCGAAAGGTAGGCCACGCGCGCGTCGGGGTTGTTACGCAGGATCGCGTGGCCAATGGCGTGCATCAGGTGAGTTTTGCCCAGCCCGGTGTCGCCATAAATGAAGAGGGGATTGTAGGCCTGCGCCGGGGCCTGCGCGACGGCGAGCGCGGCGGCGTGCGCCATCTGGTTGTTCGAACCGACGACGAACGTTTCGAACGTGTTGCGCGGGTTCAGCGTGGCCGCGGCGACGCTCCGGTCGTCGTAGCGTCCGTTACGGCGCGGCGTCGCGGTGCGGCCGCGATGCGCGGGCTCGAGCGCGGCGGTGGTCGCGCGATGGTTGGCGAAAGCCGGCGCGGGCGCCTGGGCCGCGTCGCTTTTCTTGAGCGTAACATTCACCAGCCGGCCCGCCGTCAGCCGCAGCCGCTGCGTGATCAGGTCGAGATAGTTGTCGTGAATCCAGATCGCCGCGAAATCGTTGGGCACGCCCAAGACCATCGAATCCTCGGTGGCTTCGAGGCACACCATCGGCTCGAACCACATCTGGAAAACGTCTTCAGGAAACAGTTCCTTGAAGTCGCATTTTACGGTCTCCCAGAGGCTGGGCGAAAGGGACACAGAGGACATGGACGGACGAAAAAAGCGG